>JAUXHN010000234.1 GCA_030621515.1 Deltaproteobacteria bacterium
CGCCGACGCGCCTCTTGATAACCGCCTTCCAGGTGACGATATCGCCGAGCGTCACCTCCACGGGCTCCACGGAGAATTCCAGGGTGGGCATCCGATCCGTCGGGAGCGGCGGAAGAATAGGACCGGCGTCATCCGCGCCGGATTCCATGGCAAACAGGGCCAGAAAAGCGCACAGGGCGGCGGCGAGGTGAATGCGTCCGGGGAACATCAACGCCTGGCCCTCCTCGCTCTTATTCGGAAGAAATCAACAAGGGCCGACATCGTTTCGTCACCGGTGGACATGTTGATGAAGTCCAGCTTGTGCTTCCTGAAAAGTTGCTCCCGCTCGGATCGACGACGTTTCATCTCGTCCCGGTAGGCGGCGCGCACCCATCTGGAAGAGGTGTCCACCGGGAGGATGTCGCCGGTCTCGGAATCCTCCACGTAGACGACCCCCATGTCGGCCAGTTCTTCCTCCAGCGGGTCCGTCACGCAGATGGGGACGAGATCGTGTTTGGTCTGGGCGAGCCTCATGGCGCGCTCCCAGCCGTCGGCGATGAAGTCGGAGATCAGGAACGCCACGGACTTTCGCTTTGCCACCCGGCCCAGATACTCGAGCCCTACCCCGATGTCGGTGCCCTTGCCACTGGGCGTGAACCTCAGGATCTCGGATATCACTCTCAGGACGTGTTTCTTTCCCTTCTTGGGCGGGACGAAGAGCTCTATTCGATCTGTGAACATGATCAGCCCCACCCGGTCGTTGTTCTTGATGGCGGAGAACGCCATGGTCGCCGCCACCTTTGCCGCGAGGCGTGACTTGGTCTGGTGCGTCGTGCCGAACCACTCGGAGGCGGAGACGTCCACCACCAGCATGACGGTCATCTCGCGCTCCTCGACGAACATCTTGATGTACGGCTCGTTCATGCGGGCCGAGACGTTCCAATCGATCAAACGAATGTCGTCCCCGTGCTGGTACTGGCGCACCTCGTCGAACGCCATGCCCCGTCCCTTGAAGACCGATTGATACTGTCCCGCCAGCTGGTCGTTCACCAGGCTTCGCGTGACGATCTCGATCTTCCGGATCTCCCGGAAAAGCTCGGTGTGATCCATTGCGACGGGTACTCCTTTAAGGGACTTCCACAGTGTCGAAGATCTTGCGAACGATGTCCTCGCTGGTGATCTCCTCGGCCTCGGCCTCGTATGTGATGATGATCCGGTGGCGGAGCACGTCCGGTCCGATGGACTTGATATCCTCGGGCGTTACGTAGCCGCGATGACGCAGGAAGGCGTGGGCCTTGGCTGCCGTGTTGAGGGCGATGGAGGCGCGCGGGGAGGCGCCGTACTCGATGAAACGGCTCAACTCCTCGAGCCCGTACTTCTCCGGCTCCCGAGTGGCAAACACGATGTCGATAATGTAATCCTTGATTTTCTCGTCCACGTAAATCTCGTTGACCACCTTGCGGGCGTCCAGGATCCGCTCGGGCGATATTATCTTGGATACTTTGGGCGTCTGCTCCCAGGTGACGCGATCCATGATGGAGCGCTCTTCTTCCCGGGAGGGATAGTCCACCTTGATCTTGAGCATGAACCGGTCAATCTGCGCCTCGGGCAGGGGATAGGTTCCTTCCTGCTCGATGGGGTTCTGCGTGGCCATCACGATGAAGGGTCTCGGCAGGGGGAACGTCTCGTCGCCGATGGTGACCTGCTTCTCCTGCATGGCCTCGAGGAGCGCGGATTGCACCTTCGCCGGCGCGCGGTTGATTTCGTCCGCGAGCACCAGGTTGGCGAACAACGGTCCCTTTTTGGCCGAGAATTCCCCGGAATGCTGGTTGTAGATGACCGTGCCGACCAGGTCCGCCGGCAACAGGTCGGGGGTGAACTGCACCCGCTTGAACTTGGCCGAGATAGTCTGGCACAGAGTGTTGACCAGCAGGGTCTTTGCCAGCCCCGGTACGCCCTCGATCAATACGTGGCCACCGGTGAGCAGACCCACCAACACGCGCTCCACCATCTCTTTTTGCCCGACGATGACCTTGCTGATTTCGTGGATCAGATCGTCCACGAAGGCGCTCTCGGTCTTGATCATCTCATTAATTGCTTTCATATCGTGATTCATCGAAATCCTCTGGTCTTCCATTATCGTTTGTTGTCCAGAATGCCGTATCTACCGAACACGTTTATACGCTTCAACCCCGTGCGTGAATTAATATTCCCGAATCGGGGGCGTTACCTGGGCGTTTTCCCCTCGATGATCACCCAGGTGAAGGGTCCCTTTGGGGGCATTGCCACCGCGTACCATGTGTCAGGCAGGGGCGGATCGCTCCAGTTGAAGAGGAATCTGGCGTCCGCGGGCGCCAGGTTGATGCAGCCGTGGCTCTTGGGCGTGCCGTAACGGGAATGCCAGAACGAGGCGTGGAGCGCTACGTTTCTGTGTATGTATTGCACCCATGGCACGTCCGACACCGAGTAGACGTCTTCGTTATCGCCGATGTATCCCGCCATGTCGTCCGTCAGGTGCTTGAACGCGATCTTGAATTTTCCGGTGGGGGTCTCGGTCTCCTCGTCGCCCGCAAGCCCGGATGAAATGAGGGTCGCGTAGACGGGCATGGCGCCGTCGTACGCCACGAGGCTCTGGCGCGAGAGGTCAATGAAAATCCACTTGTCGTTCGGCCCCACGCCGTTCGGAATCTTCCGCATGGAGAAGTACTCCACCTGGGTCGATTTGAGCCAGCGGTCCCCCTCTATCTCGTAGAATTTGATCCCCTTGCCCTCGCTCTCGGATAGAACCCGATAGACGGAAAGGCGGTCGGCGGGCCCGATTCCCCGGAACTTGGAATTGCGCGCCCGGAAGAACGAAGCGTTCCTCGAGCGTACGATGACCCCGGGCAGGGGTGAATCTCCGAGCACCTCATAGCCCCTGAATGTGGGCGGGCGGATCAGGTGGACAGCGTTGCCGGGGATGTAAGATCCCTTGATGGTTTCATAGTAATACTGTCTGGTGTCGTCGTCGCGCAGCCGGTTCGACACGGAGGTCCAGAAGCCGCGGGACATGAAATCCCGGATGGCCTTGTAATTGATCTTGGCGTACCGGCGATAGTCTGAGCAGGGGATCTCCTCCTCTTCGTTCTCGTCGGTTTCGGTTGTGGACGGTTCCGCCTGTGTGGCTTCCTCTTCCTCCTCCTTCTTCTTCTCCTCATCCGGATCGCAGGGGGGTCTCACCTGGGCCTCGAAGGTTCCCCCGTCCAGCTCATCTTCGCCCTCCGGCGGGTCCGTCACGGGTGGGCTCCAGATTTCTTCCTGGGCGGGGATGCGCTTGTACACCGGGGTCCAGTCTTTTCGGATGAAGCCGTGCCGGTATGGATCGAGCTCATCCACCCGCGGAGGGGGAGGAGGCCTGTGGATATAACGGGGCTTTGTGCCTACCAGCATGCCGCGTCCCTGACAGACGAAACCGCCCTTCGGCAGTTTGTACCAGCCCTTGGGACAGCTCTCCGAGGTGAACTCCGGATCTCCCAGCATGGTCCGCTGGCCCTTGCGCATGTAGCCGAGCCGCATGGTGTCCATGTCGGGCTTTTCCCAGATGTTCACCTTGTCGAAGCCCGCCCGCCCGTGGAGGGGATAAGAGGTCACCTCCTTCGGCTGTTTTCCGGATCCTGCCGGGAATACCCCCGCGTCGGTTTCCACGAGTCCGCCGTCGGCCCTGGTTTCTACCGTCGCCTTCGGTTTCTCCTCGCATGGCGGGCATTCGGGGCACTCGCTACATGCCAGAAAAACCACGGATATCGCTGTTGTCATCAAGAATCTCATGGGCGGTTTGATAACAGAGGGAGAGGAGGTGTTCAAGATGTTGTCGGGCCGGAAAAAACATCTCACGGACTTTCTGCTTCCGTGTATAATTTCCATAATCGAAAAATCCGGCCATAGCGCCGCTCAAGCAACAGGAGGTCGAAAGTGAAGAATCTATTTTTGTTTTCAATGCTGGCGCTGTTCGCGTTTGGATGCGCGACGACGTCCACGACAACGAAGGTTTCGACCTCGCCGACGCCGGGTGTCATGGCGGGGGCAACCCATGCTCCGGCTGCGGTGCACGTCGGTGACGCGAGCATGCGGACTCTTCCCAATGGATCTCTTGTTACGGCAAGGGTCGGAGCGGTGAACAGCTCGGCCATGAGTAACGCCCAGAGCTTCGATCAGTACGGATCTGACAAGGCAAAGGCTCAGGGCGGCTCGACTTCCAGCTCGATTCTCTACCAGGTCGGCCCCGAGAAGGCCAGCGGCGCGATAGGCGGCACCGGCAACAATCCGGCGGAAGAAGAGTCGAGCCCCGGGCCGATGCCGACAAAAGATATCGAAATAAGCGTTGTATCCTCAAATCAACGTGGGGTCATGTCGGACAAACGGCGTCTCCCGGAGACCGCCGCCAAGACGAAGGTTGCAAGCGACAAACTCAGAGAAGAGATCACCAGGGCGTCATGGATAGAGGGCAACAACCCCGTGGACGACACAGCATATTCTCTGAAAGCATCGGCGCCGACCAGTGAAGTGAAAGAGAACAAGGCTCCGGCGAGTCGCTCGAAGAAGATCCTGGAGAAGTTGTCTCCCTACGAGCGGATCTCCAACAACAACCCGTTCGACGACAGTTCCTACTTTTCAAGGCCCACTACTTCCTTTAATGCCGGTTCCTCGTATGTGCAGCCCCAAAAACCGGTCACAGAAAACCATTCTCAGTCCTACAGAGTCAGGCACCGCATCATCATGCCGTGCGACAACAATCCCATCGATCATTACTAGCCGCATTTGGCGCATTAGGCAGGCTAGCCCGGCAAGAAAAGACCCCTTCTGAGTGGTGCCCCTTTCACATTTTTCTGGGAGCTGTTCACGGAATACAATCGCTCTCCCACCAAGTGATGTCATTGTCATATATTGCCGCTCCGAGTACGTCCACGTCTCCATCGCCGTCCACGTCCGCCGTGTATACCGACCTGGCGCCATCGAATGCCCCATCCACAGGGTGCTCGGTCCAGGCGGTACCGTCGCCCGCCGTGTTCTCCCACCACGTGATGTAATCGTCTGCACTTGCCGCGCCAAGCACGTCCATGTCGCCGTCTCCGTCAATGTCCGCCGCGTGTACAGAATAGGCGCCATCGAATGCCCCATCCACAGTGCGCTCGGTCCAGTTGGGAATCGAAGCACAAACCGGACCGCAGTCCGCCGGGCACGTGAAACTGCTCTCGGGGCCGTTACAGCAACCGTCGGGGCAGAAGGTGCCGCAATCCTCCCAGCAGTTGCAGGTGTCCTCGTCGCACTCGCAGGCGCCGTCGCCGCAGATAGCCGCAGAGATGCCCCCTGCGCAGATTCCCGAGGAATCGCATGTCGTGTTGATTGTACACGGATCGCTGTCATCGCAATTATTGCCCGTCAGAATCGTTACCGAGCACGTGGAATCACCGTCGCATACACGGGTGTTGCACTGGTCGTCGGTGCACGTTATGGGTATCCCGCCGTTGCAATCGCCGCTCGCATCGCATGTCTCATCGTAGGTGCACAGGTCCCCGTCGTCGCACCCCACCCCAACGTTTACCGATACCGTGCACGAGGACGTGCCGTTGCAAGAGCGGTTGTTGCACGTGTCATTGGTGCACGTTATGGGTATCCCGCCGTTGCAGGCTCCGCTGCCGTCGCACGTCTCGCTGTGGGTGCACAGATTCCCGTCATCACAAGCATTGCCCGTGAGGATTGTCACCGAGCAGCTCGAAGTGCCGTTGCAACTCCGGTCGTGACACATATCGTTCGTGCATGTGATGTCCGTACCGCTGCAGATGGCTCCGCCGCAGGTGTCGTTGTACGTGCACGGGTTGATGTCATCGCATCCCGGAGCAGTGCGCCACCGCCAGGTGCCGCCGGCGTTGGTGCAGTAGTATGTTGTTCCGTCGCAGCTCTGGGCCTCGCAGCTGGTGTGGGTCGTGTCGTTGCACGTCAGGGTGCTGCCACCGCCGCAGATCCCCGTCGCTCCGTTGGCGCCGCATCCGCCGCAGCTCTGGCCCACCACCAGGTTGAACGGATCGGTGCAGTCGTCGGAGCCGCCGCAGCTCCCGGCAAAGGTGAAGCATCCGGATCCGGCATTGCAATCGGAGGCGCAGCACTCGTTGCCCCCGCCCAGTGTGCACGCGGTGGAGCTTGCGGCGCAGGGGCACGTATTGCAGCTGCCGGCGCCGTCACAGTGGTTGGTGCACGTGCCGGGATAATCATACCAGTTGCCGCCGCCGCAGTAGTCGGCGTCGCAGGCTGTAGTCCCGCAAGTAGTAGTCATGGGCTTGGGCGTCTGCGCGCAGGTGCTCGTGCCGTCGCAGTCGAAGAACATGCAGTCCGTATCGGTGCAGGTGATGGACGTACCTATACAACTTCCCAACACGCAGGCGTCGCCCCAGGTGCAGTCGTTCCCGTCGCTGCAGCCGGTAACTGTCCGCCACTCCCACGTGCCGCCGGCGTTGGTGCAGTAATATGTATTGCCGCCGCAGCTCGTTGAGGCGCATGCAGTGTGACTGGCGAGGCTGCACACTGCAGACGTACCGCCGCCGCACGTGCCGTTGGCGAGGTTCGCTCCGCAGCCGCCACACGATTGACCCATGTACAGAGTATTGGGATCGGTGCATATATCCGCCGCGCAACTTCCCGCAGAGGTGAAGCATCCGGCCACGCCGTCGCATTCTGAAACGCAGCATTCGTCACTGGCCCCCACACCGCATACCGTCGTGCCTGCGGTACAGCTGCAGATGTCGCAGGTTCCGAAGCCCGAGCAGTAGC
>JAUXHN010000308.1 GCA_030621515.1 Deltaproteobacteria bacterium
GTCTGAGCATGGTAAGCTGGATGGGGCTGGTGGCCCTGTCCGGCGTGGTTGTCAACGACTCCCTTGTTCTGGTCACCGCGGCGAACCGATTCCGAAGCGAAGGCATGTCCGCCCTCGAGGCGGGGGAAGCCGCCGCCAAACAACGGTTCAGACCCATCATCCTCACGTCGCTCACCACTTTCGGCGGTTTGTCACCCATGATCCTGGAGACTTCGGTCCAGGCGCGCATTCTCATCCCCATGGCTGTGAGCCTGGGCTTCGGGGTGCTTTTCTCCACATTGATCATCCTGCTCATAGTCCCGTCACTCTACGTCATGACCGAGACTTTCAGAGATAAGTTCCGAGATTGGCGCGAGGGCGGAGAGGAGGCGTCATGATTTCCATGAAGGAGTTCACACTTGTTGCCATGCTCATGACTGCGCCCTTGAGGGTCGCGGCTCAGAGCGATCCCGTCGTTCCCCCGGAAGGTCCTCCCGCGCCGGCATACGACAACCCGTCGATGGCGGCAGCGGAATCCCCGGCTCTCTTTGAGTTTGCCTCGATCGAGCCCGGAGAAGCGGTCACCCTGGAGGAAGCCATTCGAATGACCGACGAGCGCAACCTCTCCCTGGAGGCCATTCGCACAGAGATCGCGAGCGCCGACGCAGAACTATACAGGGCCTGGGCCACGTTGTTTCCCGCGGCCAACGCCTCCATGACATTGACGCACCTGGACCACCCGGACACCGTCAACTTCGGCGGCACACCCCTTACCACCCGGCACCAGAACAGCCTCGGCGGCGCCATCGAGGTCAAGATGCCCATCGTCAGCCCAATGGCCTGGGCTGGCATCGGCGTCGGCAGAGCGGGGTTGAATCTGGCGGAGCTGACGGTTGCCAACGCGCGCCAGGCGCTGCTCATGATGGTTGTCCAGTCCTACTACCAGGCCCTCACCGCCAAACGTCTGATCGATGTCCAGGTGGGGCAGGTTCAATCCGCCGCGCGCCACCTGGAGGTGTCAAAAACCCGCCTGGTTTCCGGCGTCGGAAAACGGCTCGACGTGATCCGCGCAAAGGGCGACGTGGTGAGGATCAGGGAACAGATGATCTCGGCGCTCGGCATGTACGACAACTCGCGGGATACGCTCGGTCGGCTCACCGGGTTGGGCGGGCTTGCGACGCCCGTGGATGTGGTGCAGGGCGAGGTAGCTCCGGACGAGAGCGATGAGGCGTTGGTCGAACGCGGCGAAAAAAACCGGGAGGATCTGCGCATCAAAGGGGCCCTCGTGGACCTGTACGAGAAGCAGCTCACCGTTTCCTGGATGCAGTTTCTTCCGTCCCTCAACGCGTCCTGGCAGCTATCACATCAGTTCACCGAGACCAGTGACATGGGAGATCCGGACACCACCCGGTGGGCGGCATACCTGGTTCTGTCTGTTCCGATCTACAACCAGACCAGATACGCGGATCTCGACGCCAGGCGGGCGTCCGTCGCAAAGGCAAAGATCGAGTCAGAGGATGCCAGGCTGGGAGCGGCGCTGGAGATCCGCACGGCCCGAAGGAACTACATGACTGCGATTTCAAAGATCGAGACCGCATCCGAGCAGGCCGAACTCGCAAGTGAGACACTGATACTCGTGGAGACGGAGTACAGGATGGGAACGGGTTCATCTCTGGCGGTCACCGACGCGAGGCGAACCAACTCCGAGGCTGAAATCAATCTCGCCTCAAAACAGTTCGAAGCCCAGGCATCCCTGCTTGCGCTCCTTCGAGCGGTGGGAGTGGACATCAGCAAGCTGGGGGGTAAGCAGTAGTCCTCCTACCAGGGTTCGGCTTCGTCGATCTTCCGTTTCTGATCTTTTGCGGGCGCGGGTTCAGGCTCCGGTTTGGGAGTCGCCGGCGTTTCCACCTCGGTGATAGTAACCTTCTTGGGTTCTATGGGAGTCTCCACCTTCATCTGTTTCAGCTTGAACACGAGGGTCTTGTGGTCCTTCAGGGAAATCTTCTTCTTCTCCCCGACGTGGTTCGATGCGGTGACCTCGATCACGTGCTCGTCGTCGTCGGCGGGCAGAACGAGATTGGTGGATCCCACGCCGATGCTCCTGCCGTCGAGGAAGATCTCGGCGCTTGCCGGGTGAACACCGATACGCAGTTTGACCTTCTTCTTCTTCTTCTGAGACGGCGCCTCAATCTGTGGCGATTCCGTCGGAGCCTCTTTTTCCACCGGTGTCTCCACGGGCGTCTCCGTGGGCGTCGTTGGAGCCGGAGTCACGTGTGTCTTCGGAACAGTGATCGGAGCCGGCTCTGAGGGTACCGAAGGAGAGTGGGTCTCATCGCCGCCCCTTCCGTCAAGCCAGAAGGCCAGCGCACCGATGATCGCGAGCGCCGCCACGACGGAGATGCCCACGGCGAGCGACTTCTTTCCACCGACCCGGGGTCGACCGTCCATGGTGTCGGACAGCTCCAGGGGGGTGGTCATGAGGCGGCCGGGACCCGGAGTTCCGGTCAAACCGGCCGGATCGACATCGGATGTCTTGTCGTATAACTGTGTAATGTCGAAGCCGATGATCTCGGAGGTGTTCGGCGAATACGGCAGGATGGCGCGTATGAACTCGGTTGCGTTCTCATAGCGGTCGGCAGGGTCCTTTGCCATTGCCTTGAGAATGATCGGGGCGAGCCCGGGATCCAGGTCGGGGTTGACGGATAGTGGATCCGGGTTCTCCTCCGTGAGGATCTTCATCAACAGATTCACGTAGCCATCGGCCTCGAACGGCCGCTCTCCGGTGAGCGCCTCGAACAGGATGACCCCCATGGAATAAATGTCGGTACTGGAGGTGATGTCCGTTTCTCCCCGAGCCTGTTCGGGGGACATGTACGAAGGTGTGCCCAGGAGTTGGCCTGTACGGGTCAGGCCTTTTTGAGAACCGCCTTCAGAGGCGCGCACCTTGGAAATACCGAAATCCACCAGCTTGACGAAATCCTCACCCTTGCGATCGATGATGAAAATATTGCCGGGTTTGAGATCCCGGTGAACGATTCCCTGCTTGTGAGCCGCTTCCAACGCCGAGAGGACCTGGAGTACGATGTGACAGGCCTTGTCGGTCTCCATCACACTGCATTCCTCCAGAACCTTGAATAGATCGCGGCCGGCGAGGAACTCCATCACGATGTAGAGTTCGCCAGTGTCGCTCATACCCATGTCGGTGATTTCCACGATGTTGTCGTGGCCGATGGCGGCGGTGTTTGTGGCCTCCCGCTTGAACCGCTCCACCACGTCCTCGTCAGTAGCGTACTCCGCGTGGAGCAGCTTGACAGCGAACCGTCGGTTGATGAGGCGGTGACGGACCTCGAACACCGCGCCCATACCACCTACCCCCAGAACGCGAACAATTTCGTATTTGTTTCCGAGGACTCGACCGATGTTTGATTCTGGCGACATGATGGATCTCGTATGCTGATCATTACATATTCTCGACAATTTCAAAATCTTAAGCTTTGGAACTTGGGCTTGCGGTCGGATATGTAAGGAAATATCGTAAAGGTGGCGACAGGAGGTAGCCGATGCTCAAAACTGTTCTCGTTGTTATTCTTCAGGCGGCGATCGTAACGGCCGCATCCGCCGGGGTGGCCGTCGCGACCAACCTGGCCCGACCCGACGGGATACCGCTGGTCACGGACGTCGAGTACGATATCTTTGCGCCGTGCAGGGATTCCGAGGCCGATTCGGAGGCGGCAAGCGCGGCCGATCTCCTGGGATCCGCGCACGAGGTGGTTCTGTACGTGGACGCGAGACCCACCGAGGCATATGCACAAGAGCACGTAGACGGGGCGATCAACGGTCCGTATTCGGCCCTGTTCGGCGCGCCCGAGCAGGACATCGCCA
>JAUXHN010000082.1 GCA_030621515.1 Deltaproteobacteria bacterium
CGATACCGATACTGACACCGACACGGACACGGATACCGACACGGACACGGATACCGACACGGACACGGATACCGACACTGACACCGACACCGGGGTTTGCTCACCCGCGCAGTCGATAGATTGCGGCAACAGCATCTACGCAAATACCAACGGATCCGGCTCGACCGATATCATGGATGCCTACCCCTCATGCGGAGCGACAAACGAGACCGGTCGCGAGTACGTATTCTCCTTCGATCCGAGCGCCGATATGAACATCACGATTAATCTGTACGGAGGCTGGAGTACGGGAAATATAGATCTGTTCCTGCTCGAGGATACCGGCGATTTCTGCGATCCCGCCGACTGTATTCAGTCCTCGACAACCGGAAGCTCCAACGAAGAGATCGATGCGTACGTTTATTCAGGAACGACTTACTACATTGTGGTCGACGGATACAGCGGCGCATCGGGAGACTTCGGAATACTGCTCACGTGTCACATCGACCCGGGAACAATACTGCTGGATTTCTGGGAGATGGCGATGCTCGGGTACAACTACAACTTCCACCAGCTGCTGATCGGTCCGTCCGGCTCCACAGACCCGACCGAGCCGTCATGGTATGTTCTCGCGGATGACACCGACATGGATAATCCCAATTTCTCAATATCTTCCTACTGGAGTCACGGATACCTGGCGGACATCTCCGCGTGGTCCGGCTCCAATGTGAGAATTGCCTTCCAGTATTACGGACTGCAGTACGACGACAAATGGTACATCGACGATATTTGCATCGGCATCGAAGACGTCGTCGGCAGTCCCCCGTCGACCTGCTTCTACGCCGAAGGATTCGAGATCCCCGGGTACCCGTTCCTGCCTCCCGGCTGGACGGTGTTCGACGGGCCGACCAACGACACCACGCAGAACTGGCGCACGTCTTACGATAACTTCCATACCGGCATCACCTCGGCGCTTCACGAGTATCCTCTTGCCGGAGAAACCGCTGACAGCTACCTGGTCAGTCCACCCATCTCACTTCCCTGATAAAAACGAGTATCAAATGAAGAGACCACCCATCAACGAAATCGCCTCGGAGATCTTCTTCCCCCGGCCGGACATGCCGTACGGCCCCGAAGCGAACGGCGCATGGGATCACATGTTCGAGGTGGAAGACGGAGTTCTATCCAGGCTCCGGGTCTTCCCCGGGGACAAGAACGCCCCGAATATCCTCTTCTTTCACGGAAACGGCGAGACCGGACGGGACTACGATTTCGCCGCGGATCTGTTCCGCAGCCTCCCGGCCACCTTCATGGTTGCCGAGTACCGCGGCTACGGCCCCGCCACCGGCACTCCCTCTGTAAACACGTTCCTGCAAGACGCCCACCGCACTCTCGACGAGGCAAGAGCGATACTGCACCGTGAGGACCGAAACGGACCGATCGTCGTGATGGGGCGTTCGCTGGGATCCGCGCCCGCCATCGAGCTGGCCTCCAGCCGTACTGACCATGTTTCGGCGCTGGTGCTGGAAAGCGGTTTCGCCTTGACCGTGCCCCTCCTGGAACTGATCGGCATACCCACCGCGCAGCTTGGCATCACCGAAGACCAGGGTCCGTGCAACCTGGAAAAGATGGGCTCGATAACTTTCCCGACCCTCATCATCCACGCGCAGCAGGACGAGATCATCCCCGTGAGCGACGCACAGCTGCTGCATGACGCCTGCGCGGATCCGCAGAAGACTTTGCTGCGCGTACCGGGCGCCGGCCACAACGACATACAACCCCGCGCGGGCCAGTCCTACTTCGACGCGATTGGAGATCTACTGCTGCGTGTCAACTGACCCCAACTGGTTGTATCGAAGGGGATCGGTACCTTGGAGACGAACGCCGAGTTGTGAGCGAAGCAACTCATTGAAAGCGCGCAATTGTCATACGAGAAATGGCAGAAATGATACCAATAGCCCTTGTAGCCCTCAAGAATCTGAGCGCAATCGTACTCGTCGGTCCTGTCCCCGAACGACACCGTTCCCTGTTTATCGGGAATCACCGCCCGGGTCATGGCCCCCCCTCCGCTGGAATTGATATATGTGACGCCGCCCGCGGCACACACGCCGCCGATCATGGGGCAGGTCCTCTCGTAGGTGTGAGAGTGCCCGTTGAAAACGATATCGACACCGTACTCCTCGAAGATCTCCACCCACGCGAGTCCGGCATGAAACGGAAACTTCGAATTGCACGGGTAAACCGGATGGTGGAAAAAGACCAACTTCCACACTATCCCGTGGCTGCCCGCGCCGGCCAGAGTATTGCGAAGCCACTCGGTTTGCTCCTCGCTCGTGTGCTGGCTGTCCAGAACCACGAACAACGCGCTTCCCAGTACCTGCGCGAAGTAAATACCGTCACTCTTGGAATTGCGCCCCAGCCCGCTCTGGCCCGGCAGGTAATCGTTCCAGTTCTCGTACCAGTCCCCATCGATCACGTCGTGATTTCCAACTACCCCGAAGTACCGGATGTAGTCGCCCCACTCGCTCACGTCGGTACGAAAGCGGCTCTGTCGCACGATACCCCCGACATCGAAGGGTACCGAGTCGTCCGGTGCGACGGTTGACAGGGCCAGGTGATGCGCGTCCCATTCGGCCACCTTGCCCGCCGCCGTGATGTCACCCACGTTGAAGCATGCCCGTGCGCCGGGATCCACCGCGTACATGCTGCGGAGGTTGGTTTCGAAGACAACCTGGTCGCTCCTGGTGTCGCCGATAACGAAGAAGCTGTGACTACCGCCCAGGCCCGCATCCGGCCACACAATGCCTGTTCCGGTATCCTGCTCATCGGTGCCCGAGTCCATGGCCGTGTCGGTCGCACTCAGCTGGAGCTTTCCGACCGTCAGGTTACAACCCGCAAGCCCGAGAAGAAGGACCAACCCGAACATCGGCGCTCTGGATAGGCTCTTGATCATTTCTTGAAATACTATCACGAATTCCCTCAACACCTCTCACGCGTCATCGTCCACGTCCTTGCCCGCGTCCGTGACCGCCTCCGCGTCCGTGCCCGCGTCCGTGCCCGCGTCCGTGACCACGTCCGCGTCCATATCCGCGTCCGGGGCCGGGTCCGCGTCCGCGTCCGTCTATCTCATACCTTAGAACGACCGAGGTCCTCAACGAGTTATCACCCAATGCGACCGGTCTTTTCAACCTGCCGCTGAGCCTGCGGACGGTGTCGAGGGCGGCGACATCCAGAATGTCGTGCCCGGATGAGCGTTTGACCTTGACGCCGGTGAAAGTGGAATCCGGCATTACCGCGAACGATACGGCCACGGCGCCGGTCACCCCCATCCGCTGCGCGGCGAGCGGATACTTCTTCTTGCTCATCAGCTCGATACGCAACTCGGCGAGAAACTCCCTGGCCAGCTTGACCTTGTCCACTTCCGGTTTCGGTTTCGGCTTCGGTCTGGGAGGAGGAGGCGGCGGTGGTGGCGGTGGTTCGGGCTTTACTTCCTCCTCGTACTCGCCTACTTCCGCGTCGACCAGCTCACCGGTTCTCAAACCATCTCCCTCCACTACCTTCTTGATTCGCCTGGCGAGCTTTTCCGGCCGGGGTTTCTTCTTGCGCGGCTCTTCGGGTTTTGGTGGTGGCGGTGGTGGTAGCAGCTGTGGCTCCTCCTCCAGCAGTATTGGAATCTTGACGATGCGTTCGGACACTTCACCGTCATCGCCTGCCCTGGACGCCAACAAGACCCCGTGCGCGGCAACCGAAAGAACTAGCGCCGCGCGGAATATCCGTTCACTCCTCAAGTACCGTCTCCCTTTTCTTCGGGTTTGAGCTTCGTGGCGATGACCAGGTTTTTCAATCCGACCTTGCGGGCGGAGTCCATGACCACGACGAACATCCCGAACGGAGCATCCACATCGGCTTTCAGCAGGATAGTGTCCGCCCTCTCGCCCTGCGACCTGGACTTCTCGGCTCGCAACAGATCTTCCACGTCCGCCCGAGCCACTTCCTCGCCGTTGAAGAGGATTCTCTTGTCTCCGGTCACCATTATCTCCAGGCTCTTGTCGGGGCGTTTCTCTGCGGTGGAGGTCCTGGGCAGAGTCAGGTTGAGACCCTTCTGGGAGATCACCGCGATGATGAGGAAGAAGATGAGCAGGTTGAAGATGATGTCGATCATCGGCGTGAGATTGACGTCACCGATGCTCTTTGGCTTTTGCTGAGAAAAGCGGATCATGGATCTTCCTTCCTGACTCGCATCGCGGCGATAAACTCTTCACCGTGGTGCGCCATCTCAAATGCGACCCGGTCCACCTTTCCGCTGAGCCAGTAGTAGACAAGCAGAATAGGAATGGCGACGGACATGCCCGCCGCAGTCGTGAGAAGCGCCTCCCATATTCCCCCGGCCAGCAGGCTGATATCGCTCACATCCCCGGCCTGCGCTACACGGGTGAAGACGCGGATCATTCCGAGCACCGTCCCGAGCAACCCCATGAGCGGAACCAGGGAGCCCAGGATTGCGAGCCACTGAAGCCTCTTGTTGAGCTCCCGAAGCACATGGTCGCCCGCGATGCCGGCGGACTTCTCCCGCGCGTGCTCATCTCCCTCGGTACGCCAGATCGCGCCGATTACCCGGTGTATAGGAGTAGGGCCCGCCACAATCAACTTCTCCACGTCCTCGCGGCGGCCATCGCGAGCCTTGAGGCAAATGGTCCGCACCTCTTCCTCGGTCGGGATCTTCGTGCGCGCGAGCACGATGATGCGTTCGACGATGACCGCCAGGGCGACTATCGACGAAACCAGGATCGGGTACATGATGACGCCACCCTTTTCAAACAACTCCAGCATCGTATCTTCTCCTCCTTTAAGTCGGCCTCCATCCCCCTCCCCTTCCCCTATCTCAGGGGAAGGCCGGGATGGGGTCAGATTCCGCCCTTGATTCCGGCAAAGAACGTCCGCGGCAGGCGTGGACCATAGACGTAACCCGCGTCTCGATCGGGGCCCACGTCGTAGTCGTCCTGCCGGGAGTCGAGAATGTTGCGGATTCCCAAAAACGGCGTGAAGTATCGCTCGTTGTCCAGATCGAAACGATACGAGGCGTTGGCGCTCCAGTCCGCGAACCAGGGAGACTCCTCCAGCGTGTCCTGCGCAATATAGCCGGCGTAGTGCGGCACTTTCATGGGGCCGGTAATATCCAGCACAGTGGACAGCTCAAACCCGCCCGCGGGATTGAACCAGGTCTCGACGAAGCCGTACATCTCCGGGGTCTTGAAGATTGTCTTGGAATCGAAGTCCGGATCCGCCTGCGAGTTCTGCGCCCGCTCCCACGTCCAGCCCGCGCCGAGCCCCCACTTTTCCCTGTATGCCACTTTCGCCTCCAGCTCCGCGCCAAGGACAACGGTATCTCCGCTGTTGCGCCGGAACATCTCGATCTCTCCGATCGTGGCCGGGTCGTCTTCTTCGTCGAGCACAAACGCATCGGATATTTGGGTCCAGAACCCGTTCAGGCTCGTCTTGAGCGCCCAATCGTTTTTCAGGTCGAAATCCAACTCTATTTGCTGCGCGAGGCTGTAGGACCGTTCCGGCTCGAGGTTGGTGTCGTTGTAAATGATCTGCCCTTCTCCACCCACGATGGTGATATGGAGATCCTCGTCGAACACCTGCGGCGCGCGGAAACCCGTGGAGAACGCCGTTCGCAGCCTGAGCCAGTCGGCCGGCGTGAACATCAGCGCCGCACGGGGACTGACCACCGGATCTATCAACTCGCTGTGCTTGTCGAATCGAACTCCTATGACCGACTCGACCCAGTCGGTGTACATCCAGTCGTGCTGGAGGATACCGGCGAGATCCCAGTAACGTTTGTCCACGCGGCGACCGTACCCGGGAAAGTTGTCATCCAGGCCGTCGGAGAGGTACTGACCGCCAACGGTGATAATCTGCTCGCCCAGGGCGCTGTAGGCAAAATTCAGTGTGGCGTCGCCTGTGTGCACAGGATTCACGGTGCGGCCGTATGCACCGAGCGCTGCCTGCTTGGCCTCCCATTGATCGGCCGTTGGAGGATCGGAGAGAAACACGTCGCCGCCTCCGCCGTAGTACGAATCGCGCTCCGTGTAGGCGAACCCGTAGCCGAGGTCGTAGTTGAAATGCGGCCCCATGAACATCTTGAAGCGTATCGCGCCGCCGTAGCGACTGGTGTCGGTGGACTCGGCGATTGCGGCGTCGTGCTCCGGCTTGTCGAACGAGTCTCCACCGCGGCGTTTCTCCTGCAACACGTGAAACTTCAGCTGCAGCTCGCCATCGTCCATGACATCGAAGTATGTTTCGGCCCCGGCCATCACCTGCCGGACCTTGCCTATCTCGGAGAAGCCGTCGTCGTTCGCATCCCACGGCTCCCTGGTGTACGCGCCGCCAAATACATGCAGCGCCAGATCGCGTTCTTCGTTGACCACGCCGGCGTTCGCGCCGAGCCTGAACTCGGGCTCTTCCATGCCCACGGCACCTACCCGAACGGTGGAACTGGCAAAGTTACGCGTCGGTCGCGCGGTGATGATGTTTATTACGCCGCCGACCGCGTTTCCTCCGTACAGAGCGGAACCCCCGCCTTTCACTATTTCAATGCGCTCGATCATCTCTTCGGGGATCTGTTCCAGTCCGTAGACACCGGCCAGGCTCGAAAACACGGGGGTCCCATCGATGAGGATCTGGGTGTAGCGGCCATCCAGACCGTTCAACCGCACCTGGGTGAACCCACAGTTCTGGCAGTTGTTCTCCACGCGGATACCGGATGTGCTGTCGAGGGCTTCGGCCAGGGTGGTCGCCTTCTTTCGCTCGATCTCCTCGCGGCCCACCACCTGGGTCTTGACGGGCGCCTTCTCCACGAGCTTCTCCGTCTTCGTCCCCGTGACCACCACGTCTCCGATGGGAAACTCCATGAGCAGCTCGAAGCCGCTTGCCGCCGAGGATTCATCGAGATCGACGTATTCCTCCAGGGGCTCCATGCCATCGACCTCCACGATCATATCGTAGGTGCCAGGCGCCACCGAGATCGTGAAGGTTCCATCCTGTGAAGTATCGACCTCGAACCCGAGCGCCGGGATTCTCACCCACGCGTTTTCGATCGGCACTCCCGTGGGATCCAGAACGATCCCCTCGAACAGCGCCTCTCCGGGCCCGTCGGCGCTTTCTTCTTCCTCCTCGAAGATCTCTTCTTCTTCCTCATTCGCATCGGGAACCCCGGCGTCTTCACCGTAAGAGTCTTCGGGTGCGGCATCAGCCGCCTCCACATGAACAGCGAACGCCAAAATGATGATCGCCAGACCGAAAGGTCCGATTCTATTGTGCGGCACTTTTCTCATCTGAAATTTCCTTGTTTGCAAAAGAACACCCTTCACAAGCGCCCATACATTCAACATGAACTCGATTGCCGGTTCGTCCTTCTTCTTTCGCCCTGGCCACGGCCTTCGCCTTGGCCCTGGCCCTGAGCCTCGACCTCAGGATCAACCCGGCCGACACCGCGACCACAATGAAAAGAACGATGGCAAAATCCCATGTCATCCAAACCCCAACAAGAGGCCGCCCTGAAAGACAACCAGTGAAATGAAGTAGGCCAGCACGGTCAGCCCGAAGAACTGGAGCGCCGCCCACTTCCACTTGCCCGATTCACGGCGCGTGACGGCCACGGTGGCCATGCACGGGGTAGCAATGAGAAGGAAAAGAATCAACGAAACCCCCGCCAGGGACGAATAGTTCCGCGAGAGATCCTCCCGCAGGCTCTCCGATCTCCCTCCCGATTCACCCAGGGAATGAACGATCCCCATCTGGGCCACAAAAACCTCCTTGGCGGCGAAGGAACCGATCATTCCCATGACCAGTTTCCAATCGAAACCCAGAGGCTTGAAGACCGGCTCGATGGCGATGCTGAGGCGACCGGCGAAGGATTCCTTCAGATTCAGCGCAGCGACGATGCTGCCCTTCTCCTCCTGAGACGTGGCCCGGTCGGCCGCAATCTGCGCATCTATGTCGTGGGCGTCCGCCTTGGGATAACTCGTCACGAACCACATCAGGATTGAGATCCCCAGGATAACGGTTCCCGCCTTGCGGATATAGAGCCAGGAACGCTCCATCATCTTGGTCAACATGGCGCGCAACGTGGGAACGCGGTACGGCGGCAACTCCATCACGAACGGCGCCTCCTCGCCCTTCAGCACCGTCTTGCGCAACAGGAGCGCCAGGGTCAGCGCAAGAACTACACCGAACAGGTAAATAATTCCCAGCATGGGCGCGCGCATGGACGGCGCAAAGAAAGCCGGGACCAGCAGCATCCAGATGGGCAGACGCGCGCCGCAAGACATGAGCGGCAGGACCAGCATGGTGACCAGCCGATCTCTCTCGTTCTCGAGGGTTCGGGTGGCCATGATGCCGGGCACCGTGCATCCGAAACCGGTGAGCATGGGCAGAAAGCTCTTCCCGTGGAGTCCGAACCGGTGCATCAACCGGTCCATGAGAAACGCGGCCCTCGCCATGTAGCCCGTGTCCTCCAGCAACGCGAGCCCGAAGAAAAGCAGGACTATATTGGGAAGGAAGACCACAACGCCGCCCACGCCCGCGATCACGCCGTCCAGGACCAGCGAACGAAGCGCGGGAGTCGTGTCGACGTGCCAGTTCGCGGAAATCAGGTCGGCCAGAAGGGCGAAACCATTCTCGATCCATCCCATGGGATGCTCTCCCACAGTGAACGTGACCCAGAATATGGCGTACATCACCACCAGGAAGAACGGCAACCCGAGCACGCGATGCACCAGCACCCGGTCCACCGCGTCGGACAGAACCCTTGCATCGTCGCGCGGTCGCTGTCGAAGCGTCTCCGTGACGAGTCCGTGCGCAAAACCGTGATATCTCTCGGCGACAAACACGGAGATGTCCTCTCCGGTTTGTTCCTCTATCTGCTTCCTCAAAACGGCGGCCTGCGCAACCGCCTCGGCGCCCCCCTCCCCTTGCGTCTCGACCAGGGGCGTGAACTCCCTGTCCCAAAGCAGCAACTTGCATGCGACCCAGTTCCTTTGCTCCCGCTTCACCGATGTGTTCGCAAGCATCGACTCAATGGACATGAGCGCCCCCGACAGGCGTTCTCCGAGAACCGGAGGTCTGGGTTCGCCGGGTTGTTCCACGGCTCTCGCGATGACGGATTTCAGTTTCTGCGCTCCAACCCGCTTGTGCGCCTCGGTTTCCACCACCGGACAACCCAGGAGTTCTTCCATCAGATCCAGATCCAGAAACTGACCTGCGGCGTGAGCCTCGTCGGACATATTGAGGGCCAGGACGGTGTTCGCGCCCAGATGGATGACCTGCGCAAGCAAGACAAGGCTCCTGGTCAATGCGGTGGAATCGACGACAACGACCACCACGTCCGCCATATTATCGAGCAACTCCTTCTGGGCTACTCTCTCCTCCGGTGAAAACGAGCTGAGGCTGTATGTACCCGGCAGATCCACCACATCGTATTGCTTGCCTTCGAAACGGTACTTCCCCTGACGGCGCTCCACTGTCACCCCGGGGTAGTTGCCCACGTTTCTGCTGGAACCGGTGAGAGCGTTGAACAGGGATGTCTTCCCCGCATTCGGCTGGCCGGCTATCGCTATCCTGATCGCCCCCGGATCCGGGGTTTCTTTTTTCAACACGGACACTCGCTACACTTCCACGGCAACGCCCTCGGCTTCTTCTCGCCTGAGGGAAAGCTGGTAGCCCTCGATACGGATCCACACGGGATCGCCCCCCGGAGCCCGTCGCTCCATTTTTACCTTCACCCCGGGCAGGATTCCCATGTCGAGCAACCGCTGTCGTATGGCCGGCGCGGTTCCCACGTGCATTACCGTGCCCTCCTGACCGTGCTCGAGCGCATTGATTGTAGTCCTGTTTTTCTGCCACGCGTCGTCGATACAGGCCGGATCCGAACAGTGAAATCCGCACTCGGCCTCGCCGTCGAGCCTGCGGCACCCGTGAAACAACTCCAGAAAATTGGAGGGAGCGCCCGGGCACGTGCGAAGAAACTCGAAGAACCTGACGAACTTGTCCATGGCCGCATCCGAAAGGTGATGCTCCATGGCGCAGGCTTCCGCCTCGGCCTCGCCCGCCGGCATGTCGAGGATCTCCTCGAAGAAGCTGGTCAAGACCAGATGCCGGGAGAGGACTTTCTGCGCACGGCGTGCGCCCTCGACGGTGAGCTCGATGTATTCATTTCTCTCATATCTGATGAGCCCGAGACTCTCGAGGCGCTTCATGGCCGCAGACACCGACCCCGCTTTCACATCTCTGGCCCTGGCGATATCCTTGATTCGCGCTACGGGTCTGGCCCTTGTGAGTTGAAGAATCGTCTCCAGATAGTCCTCGAGGGACGCGGTCAGCTTGACTTCCTGATCTCCATTTTTCTTCGCCATGCCTTCTCCTTGAAGACATGCCTAACACCGAGAGTCGGCTCTGTCAAACCGGAAATAGCCCGCGGGTGTAAAACGCGGCCACGATGCGCGTTTCGCGCACAAGCCCTGTGGGCTTGGGCGGTGGCTTCCCAGCTTAAATGGGAACACAAGCTCATCCTGACCGCGCCCTATTCAGGGCGCGGCATGAAGGTTAATGCCTTATTTTGGCGACGAATACATCGTGGCCCCCGGCACTGGTGAGTGGACCGTTACCGAGATCGATCCAGTCCGAGAACGATCCGCAGACCAGAACATCTCCACCGGAATCGAGAGCGATTCCGCCGGGAAACCGGAGCGATCCGCCTTCGAAACTCCTGCTCCACACATGCGCACCTCGACCATCGAGCCTGGCCATGAACGCCCCGTCATTGGATGTCTCGGTCACGAGCGGCTCCTCTCCACCGAAATCGATGGCTCCCCCCATGAACTGGCCTGCGATATACGTATTGCCTTCCCTGTCGACAGCAAGCCCGGAAAGATACTGGTACCTCCCGCCGCCGAAATGTCGGCTCCACAGGTGTTTCCCCTCGGGATCCAGGGCAGCGACGTAGACATCTGACATGGACCCGCTCTTTATCTCCTCGCCGCCGAAGTTCACGGTTCCACCGAAGGACCCGGCCACGACGATATCTCCATGGGGACCGAGGGCGACCTCCGTGTGCAGGTTGTCACTGCCGTTTCCGAAACGTTTGCGCCACAGACGCTTCCCCGATGCATCGTACCTGGCCACCACCACGCCCAGATCCATCATGCGATCGATCCGCTTCATGCGCTTGCCGGTAAACTCCCGTGTAGGATCCGAACCGCTCCCCAGAATAAGATCCCCGTTCGCGGTGAGCGCCAGCCCGGGCATCGCGTAGTCGAAGATGTGGCCGAATTGCTCGCTCCACACACGCTTTCCCCCGGCATCGAGCCGGCCCACGAAGGCGGCCTTGTCCGGATAGCTGCGGTGGGGCTTGCCGCCGAGGTTGACGACGCCGCGAAAATATCCGGCCAGAAAAACTCCCCCGTCGCCCGAGGGGAGCGGTCGCAGGCAGATCTGATCTTGACCGTCACCGTATGTCTTGCTCCAGAGGAAGTTGCCGTCCCCGTCCAGTTTGGCGACAAACACATCGTGAACACCCCGACACCGGTGCGTCTTTCCTCCGAAATTTATCTTCTCCATGAACGAACCGGTGATGAAGACGTCTCCCGCGGCGTCGACTACCACGTGGTCCGCGTAGTCGTGGCTCTTTCCTCCAAAGCTCCTTAACCACAGGGGATCGCCGTCCCTGTCGAGCTTCATCAGGAATACATCTTCGAGCCCTACACTTTGATGTGTGGTTGCCAGCCCCGTATCCATGGTTTCTGAGAATTGCCCCAGAACGTACATCCCTCCGTCGGGGGTTGCCGCAATCGAAACACCCATGTTCATGCCGGCCCCGCCGAAACGCCTCGACCAGAGCGCCTGCCCGGGGGCCGGTTCGGTTTCGCCCAGAATACCCGTCCCGAAAGCGGATCGGTCCTCCGGCATGGCATTTTTTGACAAGGCCGGCTGCAATGGAGCCTCGTCACTGCGGGCGATCCTGGCCACAGGCTGAACCGGCGCAACGTCCACGGCGCCGCAGGCAACAAGCAAAACCGCAATAACGGGTGTTGAAAATACTTTCATGGTCATTTCATATTAACGAATCGACGAACCGTTGATTCAAATGCATAACACACGAACACCTGATTTACTGCACCCAACATCTCTTTTAACTAAATTTTAGCAAAATCATACAGTTTTTTAGTTAATTAACGAATTTTCTGTTATTTTATATGTTATTAACTAAACTTAAAGACAAACAAAGATGTTTTTAGTTAATCCCAACGCAGGAAATGGGGATATCAAGTGAACTACGAAAGAATGAGTTCTGAACAGACAAGAGTTCTCACAAACGCGATCCAGTTATTTCAGGCGCTGGAGAAACACAGGGAATCCGACGGGCGCTTTGCCGGCTCGATGCACTGGAAACACATCAGCGGTCGAGACTATCTGTATCGCGGATTCTCCGGCGGCAGGAACCACTCGCTGGGTCTACGGAATCGAGAGACGGAGGAGATCAAGCAGCGATTCGAGGCTGGCGCCGGGGCTCATAAAAAGCGAACTGTGGAATTGCTTGCTCAGGCGAAGATTCACTCCGGGTATGTCAAGGTCAACCACCTCAACCGATTTCCGATCTCCGCTGCGAGGATTCTTCGAGCGCTGCAAAAGGCCGGCGTTCCCAACAGGGTGATAGGGACCAACGCGTTGTATATCTACGAGACAGGAGCCGGCGTGCTGTTCATGCCGGATCAGCTCGCGACCGATGACATTGACATTCTGATGGACGCACGCCAGAGCGTCAGGATTACGGCCAACCTTAAAAAGAGAACCCTGCTTTCCTTGCTCAAGGACACCGATAAGTCATTCAAGCGCCTGTCAGATTCCCCGTATGAGTTCGCCGCATCAAACGACAAGGGGTACAGGGTTGAGTTCATCACGCAGGGCAACAAGGATCCGATGCTGCCGAGTGATTTTTCGCGGCTCCTGAAACAGGGAGATCTGCAACCGATCGGAATCAATTCGCTCAAATGGTGCGTCTCCTCACCACGCTTCACTGAGATTGTTTTTGATACTCGTGGCATGCCCTTGACTGTGGATACAGTAGATCCCAGAGCCTTTGCGCTGCATAAATGGCACGTGAGCCAGAGGTCCGACAGACATCCGGGAAAACGCAGACGAGATGAGGCGCAAGCGCGGGCGGTGGCTGCGGTAGTATCGAGGGAGCTTCGTCATTTGCCGGCCACCGAGGTGATAACCAGGCTGTTTCCATCTTCGGTCGCCCGCCGCGATTCGCGCAGCGAAGATGAGTTTTCGATTTAATCGGACAGTTTTTCCGTTTTGGCAGGACAAGTTTCCTTCTTGGACGTATGATGCGTGCCTGCGACACGCGTCGCCGTAGCATCAGGAGACCCACATGAGCTGGACATACGGCTGCCCCCACTGCAACGCTGTGCTGAACCCCGACGAAACGGTCATATTGGTAGCCCATTGCGGCGCCCTGAGATTCCTCATAGGTTTTCACCCGCAGCCGGGAAACTACACCATCTACCTCCCCTCGGGAATCGATCTCGATCACGGATCGGTTTTCGTATTTCTGTGTCCGATCTGCCAGACCAACATGACCGCGGGAGGCAACAACAACCTCTCCACTCTCGATGTGTGGCAGGGTCACACCCGCAGGAAGATCCTTTTCTCCAACATCGCAGGAGAACACGCGACCTATGTGGTCAAGGACTCCGGAATCGAGGAGAAGCACGGCCAGAACTCCAGTCAATACAACGGAAAGATCAAAACCTGAACATCACCCGCCCCACCCTTGTTCTGGACAAAAACAAGTGCAAGGAAAACATCCGCGCGATGCTGGCAAAGGCCACAGCAAGCGGCGTACGGTTGCGTCCTCACTTCAAGACTCACCAGTCCATCGACATCGGGCGGTGGTTCGCACAGGTCGGGGTGGACACCATCGCCGTCTCCTCGGTTACCATGGCGGCGTACTTCAGTTCGGGAGGCTGGCGGGACATCACCATCGCGTTTCCTGTCAATGTGCGCGAGATAAAACGGATCGATCTTCTTGCGGAGGTAACTTCGCTGGGCTGCCTGGTGGAGTCCGTTCAAGCGGTCCTCGCGCTGAACGCGGGCCTGTCCCGGGATGTGGATATATGGCTCAAGGTTGATGCCGGGTACGGAAGAACCGGTGTTTCATGGGACGACACCGATTCCTTCGACCGCATCATCGCAGAAGTGAAAAAGAACCCGAGGCTCACGGCGCGAGGTCTCCTCACCCACGCGGGACATTCCTACGCGGCGAGCACAACCGACGGGATCGTCGCCGTGAATGCGCAGACCATCACCAGGATGATCAAACTTCGAGATCGGCTCGCGCCGATGGCGGGCGACCTGGAGATCTCCATCGGCGATACCCCGTGCTGCAGCGTCGCGAACGATTTCGATGGGGTGGACGAGATGCGACCGGGCAACTTCGTCTTTTATGACGTCATGCAGTCCGCCCTGGGCTCGTGCACCCACGCGCAGATCGCCGTGGCCCTGGCATGCCCGGTGGTCGCCGTGCACGAAAAACGCAATGAGATCGTGGTTCACGGCGGGGCGATACACCTCTCGAAGGAGCACCTGTTCAACGCGGACGGTTCCAGGATGTTCGGACGGGTGGTCACGATGGACGACGGCGGGTGGGGACCGCCCGTGGACGGGGCCTACGTGGGATCGCTCTCCCAGGAGCACGGTGTAATCTCGGCGCCTCGAGATCTGATCGATAAAATCGAAATCGGAGATCTGCTGGGCGTGCTGCCGGTCCACTCATGCCTCACCGCAAACCTGATGGGCGGATACACAACACTGGACGGCGATCTGATTGATCACATGTCATGCTCGACCTGAACAACGATCTCAACGACAGGCAGATCGAAGCGGCGAAGCACGTGGAGGGGCCCCTCCTGGTCATCGCCGGCGCCGGTTCGGGAAAGACTCGCGTCATCACATACAGAATAGCCAACCTGGTGATGAACCACTCCGTCGACCCACGGCGGATAATGGCGGTCACCTTCACCAACAAGGCGGCAAAGGAGATGGCCCAACGGGTGGAGCAACTCCTGGGTTACGGAGCCAACTGCTGGGTCTCGACGTTCCACTCCAGCTGCGCCCGGCTTCTTCGCAAGTACGGGGACGCCGTGGGGGTGGATCCCAGGTTCACCATCTACGACGACCAGGACCAGAAGGCCATGGTCTCCCGCGTTCTCAAGGAGCTCTCCTTCAGTGAAAAACAATTCGCTCCAAAGGCAATCCAGAACGAAATCAACCGGGCAAAACGCGAGATGGTGGGGCCGTCGGACTATCCCGGGAACGACTATTATAGAGAGCGGGTCAGGCAAGTGTACGAGCTCTACGACCGGCGCATGAATGACGCGAAGGCCCTCGACTTCGGCGATCTCCTCTACCGCACGGTCCGCGCCATGCGGGACAACGAGGATCTGGCCGCAGAGATCTCCGGGCTATTCGATCACGTTCACGTCGACGAGTTCCAGGACACCAACCACGTGCAGCTCGAACTGGTACGGCTCCTTTCGCCCCACCGCAATATCTGCGTCGTGGGAGACGACGATCAATCGATCTACTCCTGGCGCGGAGCCGACGTGAGCAACATCCTGGATTTCGAGAAGATTTTCGAGGGCGCCGCCGTGGTGACCCTGGATCGCAACTACCGATCCACGGGAAATATCCTCAGGGCCGCCCACGGGGTGGTGAGCAAGCTCGACGGCAGGCGACCCAAGGAACTGTGGACCAGCAACGACGAGGGAGAAAACATCTTCCTTTTCGCCGCGTCCGACGAGCGCGAGGAGGGCCGCCTGGTGGCGCGTGCCGTTCGAGACCTCCGGGACGACGGGTTTCCCCTTTCGCACCAGGTGGTATTCTACCGGACCAACGCCCAATCGAGGGTATTCGAAGAGGTGTTCCGGGCCCTGAATATCCCCTACCGGGTCGTTGGAGGAATGCGCTTTTACGAGCGGGCGGAGGTAAAGGATCTGATCGCATACATGCGCCTCAACCAGAACCGGGCCGACCACACCGCATTCATCCGGATAATCAACACCCCCGCCCGCGGCATCGGCAAGACCACCGTCGACAAGCTCGTCGCAGTCGCTGCCCGGAGGAATATCTCCGCGTGGGAAGCCATCGAGTACGCGAGCGAAGCAGGGATCACCGCTGCGGGAATCAGAAAGCTTCTCGCGTTTCGCGATATGGTGGAGTCGTGGCAAGACGATCTCTCGCGAGGTCCCGCTCACCTGGCCGGCCGCATCATCGAGGACACCGGGTACGTGGACCGTCTGGAGCTGGAGAACACGGCGGAGGCGGACGCGAAGATCGAGAACATCAAGGAGCTCGTCGGCTCCATCGAGGATTTCGAGACGGACGCGCAGGAGCCCACCCTGGACAGTTACCTGGAGCTCGTGGTCCTGCAGTCCGACGTCGATGCCGCAAAGTTCGACGGCGAGGAGGTCACCCTGATGACGGTGCACTCGGCCAAGGGACTGGAGTTCGATGTGGTGTACGTCACCGGCATGGAGGAAGGCCTGTTCCCGTTCCGCAAGTCGGAGGACGCGATGTACGGAGGCGCACCGGAAACCATGGACGAAGAACGACGGCTGGGATACGTGGCGATGACGCGGGCGAAGCAGCGGTTGTTTCTCACTCGGGCCGTGAGTCGCAAGTTGTTCGGATCCAGCAGATCCAATCCCCCGTCCCGTTTTCTCTCGGACGTCCCGTACGAAATAGTGAAGGATCTCAGTCCGGATCCTCCTCCCGCGGTCTCGCTGCTGCGGCGCCAACCGAAAAAAGACCCACAAGAGGTGTGGGTGGACCACAGTTTCGATCAATCGTGTGAGTCCATCTCCGTGCAACCCGGCCAAACCGTACGTCATCCCAAATTCGGACAGGGCCGGGTCATCTCAGTTCATCCGGGGGCCACGCCCAAGGTCGAGGTGGAGTTTCCCGCTTTTGGAAGAAAGCGTATACTCCTTTCCTATCTTGAATTCGGATGATCGGAAGCGCAATGATCGCCTGGCTTGTCGTCGAAAACACACTGATGATTACGGCCTTCGTCACCATGATGATGTTGGCCATCGAGTACACAAATGTCCTTTCGGGCGGGTCGTGGACGATCAGGCTGGCTTCAAGACCATGGGGGCAGTACCTGATGGGAGTGTTGTTGGGCGCGATCCCAGGCTGCCTGGGCGCGTTCGCAATGATCAGTCTTTATTCCCATCGGTGCGTTTCCATCGGCGCCATCGTGGCCACCATGATCGCCACCAGCGGTGACGAGGCTTTCGTCATGCTGGCCATGTTCCCGCGCACTGCGGTGCTCATCTTTGCCGGTCTCATGGTCCTTGGAATTGCCGCCGGCTGGTTGACCGACAAGATCTATCCCGGCTCCGACAGCACCAGGATAGATCCCGATTGCGGTTTTCATGCCCACGAGAACGAGTGGGCCGGCGCCATATTTCCAGGGGGAAAGATCATCGATCAGTGGCGACACCTGTCGGCTACCCGGGCCATCCTTTCTGCGGGCCTGGGGCTGCTCCTGATTCTTCTTGTGGCCTACAAGCTCGGATTCATCGCTCACGGAGAGATCATTCACACTGAGGATGCGCACGGCTACGGGGATATCGGATGGGGTTGGCTAACCCTTACCGCTCTGACCTTGTTCGGGCTCTTCATCGTGAGCACCGTATCGGATCATTTCCTCGACGATCATCTCTGGAGCCACGTGCTGAAGATTCACCTGCCCAGAATCTTTTTGTGGACACTCGGCGCCTTATCGGCAATCGCGTTGCTCGATCATTTCGTGGACGTTGAGGCCCTGATCAGGGGCAACATATGGATCGTGCTCCTCATCTCCGTGGCGGTCGGCCTCATTCCCAACTCCGGACCTCACCTCGTTTTCGTGTCGCTGTTTGCGTCCGGCGCTCTGCCGTTGAGCGTGCTGGTGGCCTCAAGCGTGGCCCAGGACGGACACGGGATGATCCCCATGCTGGCGCACTCCCGGAAGGACTTCCTGATTGTAAAGGGCATCAACGCCATCGTCGGCCTCGCCGTCGGCGCCGCAATGCTTACCGTCGGCTGGTGATAGAATCATCCCGGGGATCTTCAGGACAGGGTGCCAGACACATTTCCAGGGGGAAGTTTATCCAGGGGGGTTATCCGGGGAAGTTCAA
>JAUXHN010000243.1 GCA_030621515.1 Deltaproteobacteria bacterium
GCTACGATCCGACTTGCCGAGGAGAGGCCGGAGGTGGGCTCGTCGAGGAACAACACGGCCGGATCCGTGACCAGCTCCATGGCCAGGTTGACCCGCTTTCGCTGCCCGCCCGAGAGCACCCTCGCCTCCGGGCCGCCGATGACAACATTTGCCCGGTGCACGATGTCCAACTCCGTCAAAACCGACACCACTCGATCGTGGAGATCCTTCTCCGAGAGCCCCTTCATGCGCAGCTTGGCCGTGTAGTAGCAGGCCTCGTAAACGGTGAGCTTGCGGTGAACGATATCATCCTGCGGCACGTATCCGATGTGACCGCGCATGGCGTCGAAATGAAGATGCAGGTCGATGCCGTTGATGAGCACACGCCCGATGGTGGGGCGCATGTTGCCGTTCATGTTCTCCATGAGGGTGGTCTTGCCCGCTCCCGCCGGCCCCATCAGAGCGACGAACTCCCCGGGCTCGACAGTCAGGGAGACATCTCGTATCAACCTGATCCCGGGCTTCACGTCGTAGCATATCGACTGTACGTCAATGCGTGTGGACAGCCGGAGGTCATCGCTCTCCACCTGCCCGTCCGAGGCCATGCGAAAACGCACGGGACCAATCTGGACTCGATCGGCGGGGCCGATCATGGAGGGCCCGGTGATCTTTTTACCGTTGAGGAAGGTTCCGTTCGCGGATCCAAGATCCTCCAGGAGCCAGCCACCGTCCTTCCAGGTCAGCCTGGCGTGTTTGCCCGACACCATGGGGTGATCGATCTTGTGCTCGCAGTCAGGAGAGCGACCGATGGTCAATGTACCCGTAGTCGCACGAATCAGCTCAGTGGCCATGCCCTATCCCTCCTGCCGGCTTTCGGTGCTCTCGGTGACGAACACGCTGAGCTTCTGGCCGCCGATCCAGATCGCTTCTCCGGTCTTGAACTGCCTGCGCTGGTCAAGCTTTTGCAGCTCACTCTCAGCAGCGCCCTCGGGCCCCCACAGGGTCCCGTTGGTGGACCCGAGATCCTCGGCCCACACCGTATTGTCGGCTGGATCCAGCTCGATCTTGGCGTGCTCCCTGGAGACGCCCTGCACGTCCACCTTGACCTGGCAGTGCGCCTCGCGACCGACAAGGTTCGGCCCGGGTGCAAGATCGATCTTGGTTCCGTCCGGCTTGACTATCCACGCGGTGGATAAGGCGCCTACGGCCACCGTCTTGGGGGCTGTTCCCGGAATGGATCCCGGCACCTGGGACACAGGAGGCGCAACACTGGACGCGGCAGGAGGCGCGCCCATGGGAACCCTGGCCTTGCGAGACCGCAGCGCCACGATGACGACCGCGATGAAGATCAACCCCACCACGCCCATCACCAGGAACATGAGCGTGCTTGAGGCCTCGGCCCCCTTCGGAGGTTTGATGATCTCGAATTTCATGGGGCTCTCACCCGTCTGGGTGAACCTGTTGGCTATCTTGACCACGCCGGTCTCAACGCTCTTGCCGGTGGACGCCACGATCCGGTACGGGCTCAGCGTCTTGATCTGGACGGGCCGCCCGCCCACGAAGGCCTTCACCTGTCCGGGCAAGCCGCAGAATCCCTTGCCGTCGATTGTCAGATCGATCTTCCCGTCATCCACGTGATTGCGGTAGGCCTGCTGTGGATAGATGGCGGTGATCTCGGGCACCGGCGCCGGCGTGGAGGTAGCCTCGTACTTGATGCCGTCCGCGTCGCGACCCTCCACCTTGAGCACGGAGGTGTGCTCGAGGTAGGGAGCGGGCCGGTAGCACGGAAAGCTCACCTGCATGAAGTACTGGCTCTGAATCCTGTTCCAGAAACCCTTGATGAACCGGGCCATCTCGCTCTCGGATCGGCGAAAGATCGACCGGCCGCCCGTGCTGAGCGCGAGATCGTGGCACGCGTTCTCTATCTTGTGGGCGTTGCGCTTGTCGTCGTACTTGCGATCGAGTTTGAACACCATGTTGTAGAACGGAATCTTCCCCGCCGCATACGAATCCTTGTAGCAGTTGCCCTTGCCCTCGGCCTTGTCGGCGCCTCCCGTGAGAAAGATGATGGCCCTGTACCTGGTGTTGTCCTTCTCGGGAAAGTGCTTGATACCTTCCGCAAGGGCGTTGCAAAACCTGCCGCCGGTCTCGTCGTCCTTGGGCATGGGCTCTATTCGTTCTATTGCGGTGAGCACCGAGGGCAAGTTGCCGGAGAACGGTAAATCGAGCCTGGTCTCCGCGTAGCCCCTCCCGGTCGGGAATGTTGCGATACCGACCTCGTCACTGCCGGCCCGCATCCCCTTGGCGATGGCTCTGGCCATGCGCTTGGCCTTGTCGAAGTCCTTGGTATACGACCGGGACTTGTCGATCATGATGAGCACCTGGGCACCGGTCGCGCCGCCGCGCATGTTCGGTTGATCGGCGTTGAGGATCCAACCTCCCATATCGCCGGCGTACTCATCCACGCTGATCGTAAAAGCGGTTGAGGCCATGTTCCGGTTAAAGACGCCCCGATCCTCCACGTCCGCGAAGACGGACACGGCATCCGGAAACGCCCGCGCGTTGATCTGCCAGTGCACCTCCCGCTGCGCCAGCGAGATGGAGGGCGCCGCGAGCAGCGCGAGCAATACAAGGATCATCCAAAAACGTATTCCTTCGATTGGTTTCATTATGACCTCATGCGAAGTAGATTTATGCCTCACGGCCTGTTCAGATGGAGGGATAATAGCGCACCCCTGACCGAGTAGTCCACCCAAAGAAGTTTTGTGATCAAGGCCGCGAAGATGAGGTGTCGATGAGCCGTGTAATCACCTGGGGTATTTTCAAAAAATGACGATCCGTCGTGAGCAGCGTGGCGCCGTGTTCCATTGCTCCGGAGGCGATCCAGATATCGTTGGCAGGGACGGGTGTCCCCCTTGAACGCAGGTAGTGGTGGATTACCGCGTAGCGCTCGGCGGTGTCCCTCGTTATATCGACAACGCTGACCATGGAACTCGCGAGGAGTTCGGCCAGGATTCCTTTGTTCCACTCGATCTTGCTACCTGCCAGGAAGCCTGCATGCAGCTCGCCGAGAACCACCGGCGAAACAACGATGTGAGGATGGCTCCGGACAACTTCGAGGGCCTCGTCGTTGCCCCCGACGAAAGCACTGTAACCGGACGTGTCGAGAGCCAGCAGCCTCATCTCCACATCTCCTCGTCTATCTCCTCGAAGCAAGCCGTGGCTGCGCTGAACTCCGCCGCGTCGACCGTAGTCCAGACGCCGAACAAATGATCCAGTTCGTGGTGAATAGCGGGCCTCTCTTGTTGCGGGGCCGTGCCAACCGCCTCGGCGAGCAGGCGAATGATCGTCTTGTTGACACTGGTGTCCCTCCTGACCGCCTCCCGCTTGAGCGCCGCTGACAGTTTCTCGTCGACACCCCGTATTGATAATTGCATCATACTCCCCTTGTGCTCTCACTTTATACCATCATAATGCTTTCATTTATAATGTCAATATTCAGGGTGCCCTTCAAGGTGCCATCAATTGTTGGACGCTGCATTGATTCGAGAATTTCAAACTCACTTGATCCACTAGCGGTTCCGGCGGCGGGCGCCATAAGTTTCGCCGCAGACCCCTAATAGACAAAAGGCAATTCTGGGTTTATCTAGTCTCCATGAGGACGAGGCACGAATAACAATGAGAATCTACGGACCAGTTCCATCACGGCGTTTCGGGCTCTCACTGGGAGTCGACATCATCCCCCACAAGACATGCTCGTTCGACTGCATCTACTGCCAGCTGGGCCCCACCGACAACCTCACCGTCGATACCGAGACATTCTACGAACTCGACGAGATAATGGCGGATGTGGAGGAGGCACTCGAGGACGACCCGAAACCGGACGTGATCACCCTGGCGGGCTCCGGGGATCCCACCCTCTACGACAAGCTCGGCGAGCTGATCGTCCGCCTCAAAAAAGTATCCGACGTACCCATTCTCCTCATCACCAACGGCGCGCTCCTGTGGAAGGAGGAGATCGCAAAAGCGGCGCTCCTGGTGGATATCCTCGCTCCGTCCCTGGACGCGGGAGACGCGGAGACCTTCGCGCGGATCAACAATCCCCATCCGGAGGTAACCTTCGAGCGCCTCCTCGACGGCCTGCGCGCGGTGACCCACGCCCACCGTGGAGAGGTCAGGTTGGAGGTGATGCTGGTCAAGGATTTCAACGACAGCGACGAGAGCATCGCCGCCATCGCGGATCTCCTGAAAACCCTGCGCTTCGACCGCATAGACGTGAACACTCCGGTGAGACCTCCGGTGCCCGAACGAGGCGCCATGCCGTGCGACGACGATGTTCTCCGAAAGGCGCTCGCGGCCTTCGGCCCAAAGGCATACGCCATCGGCCGATTCGCCAGGCGAATGGATGTAAAATCGTCCCGCGGACGCTCGTTCGACGATCGGGACAAAGACATCCGCGAGATGCTGATGCGCCGGCCGTGCACCCAGGAAGATATCGCGAGCTCGCTGGGTATACAGCGCCATGAACTCATCAAGATCCTCGAGCGATTGACGGAGGCCGGCCTGGTGACCCGCCGGATCACCGACAACGGCGTCTACTACAACGTCCCGGGAAGCAACCCGACTATCCGGTAGCGCGAGTCCTGACCCACGCTTGCTTGACCGACTCTTCCACCCGGGCTACCTTTTTGACAATGCTTGACTATATTGCCATTTTTCGCCGGCTCAACGAGGCGAAAATACGCTATCTCGTGGTGGGAGGCATGGCAGTGAATCTGCACGGCATCCCCCGAATGACCTACGATCTGGACCTGATGCTCGATCTCGAAGATGAAAACCTTGAGCGGTTTCTGACACTGGTCAAAAAGTGGGGATTTCAACCCAGGGTTCCGGTGGATATCATGGACCTGGCAGTGGCGAAAAAGCGAGAAGATTGGATTCAAAACAAGAACATGCTCGCCTTCAACCTGGTAAATACCGACTGGGCCATTTCGGAGATCGACATTCTGATACGCACGCCGTTCAGTTTTTCGCAGGCAGTTTCAGATGCCGAGCTATTTGATCTGAATGGCGTTGAGGTACCGACGATTTCCGTCGAGCATCTGATTCGCATGAAAGAAGGCACCGGCCGCGAGCAGGACAGCGCCGATGTGGAATACCTGAAGAAGATTGTCGGCAAATGAAATGAGCGACAAGAGGACATTCGGTTTTCGATACGCGCTGACCGACGAGGTCATTCGCAACTACCAGGCCAAGCCGATTGAGTTGCGCCTGCAGTGGCTCTACATGGGCAACCTGCTTCGAATGCATCTGCCCGAGAGTACTCGTCAACTTCACGATCAGTTTCGACGAGGTCCGACTGACCGGAAGGGCGTCGCTACGATAGCGACTTGATCAGCACGTCCCTGATGTCGGCGGCGTGGCGATCGATCTTCTGTTGGGAGGGACCTTCCACGAGCACACGGGCCTTTTTCTCCGTACCCGAATAGCGCACTAGCACGCGTCCGTTTTTGCCCAGTTTCTTCTCTACATCCCCGATGATCTTCCCAACTCTGGGGAGGTTCTCGATGGGCGCCTTCTTCGCAACGGCAAACGAGAGCAGAACCTGGGGAACGCGATCCATGATGCCGTTCGCCAGCTCGGACAGGGGCTTGCCCTCCCTGATCATGATGGTCAGAATCTGCAGCGCCGCCAAAATACCGTCCCCCGTGGTGGCATGCTCGAGGAAGATCAGATGCCCCGACTGCTCTCCGCCGAAGTTGAAGCCCTTCTTGCGCATCTCCGCGACCACGTAGCGATCGCCGACCCCCGTTCGAACCACCTTCCCTCCGACTGCCCGCACCGCGTGATCGAGCCCGATGTTGCTCATCACAGTGGTCACGAGAGTCTTTTTTGCCAGAGTGCGATCCTTGATCTTCCGTGCGGCGCAAAGCGCCATGACCGCATCCCCGTCCACGACCTCACCCTTCTCGTCGACCAGGATCACCCGGTCCGCGTCCCCGTCGAGTGTGATGCCGATGGCGGCGCCGGTCTTGCGCACCTCCTTGACCGCGAGTTCGGGGTGCAGGGAACCGCAGTTGTGATTGATGTTGCGCCCGTTCGGCGAAACGCTCAACGCCCTCACGTCGGCTCCGAGCTCGGTGAATACGGCGGGCGCAGTTTTATAGGCGGCTCCGTTCGCGCAATCGAGCACTATCTTGACGCCGTCCAGGGTGAGTTCCCTGGGGAACGAGTGCTTTAGCTCCACCACGTAGCGTCCTCGCGCATCGTCTATCCGCCATGTTCTCCCGATGCCGC
>JAUXHN010000120.1 GCA_030621515.1 Deltaproteobacteria bacterium
TCGGACCGGTCCTCGAAGAGGTGGCCGCCGAGTACGATGGAAAGGTGAAGGTGGTGAAGGTGAACGTGGACGAGGAGCATGGAGTAGCGGGAACCATGGGAGTGCGGTCCATCCCGACCATCGCCCTGTTCCACAAGGGAGAAGTGCAAGAGGTGCTCATCGGCGCGCGTCCCAAGGGCGACTTCACGGCTATCCTCGACAAGGCCATCGCGAATGGATGATTTCTGGTGGTACCTGATCATCCTGGCCGGGTGGTTCGTCCTGCAACGGTGGGTTCTTCCGAGAGCCGGGGTGTCGACGTGAGTGGCCCCTGCCTGCCGTGAGCCGGCAAAGGAGAAGGACGAGGAAAAGTAACGAACGGCATTTCCGCGAAGAAATGGCCATGAGGGGATGAATTTCCGGTCGGGGAGAGGTTACTGAGTGGGCTGGGCTGCTTCTTTGAGAGCCTCGTTGAGACCCTGCTGCATGGCCTGGTCCATTTGCATCTGAAGCGCCGGATCGTCGAAGGCGGCCTCGAGTTCACTGGCGAACATCAGTGTCTGGATTTGCACATAAAGACCCCAGCCGAAGCCGATAACTCCGAGGACGAGAGCGGCGATGCCGAGCCCTTTCTTGCCCTTCTTGAGTGTGAGGAAACCGAGGATGATCGCCACCAATGCGAGAACCACGCCCAGCCAGCCTACGAGCGGGATCCAACTCAGAATTACACCGAGGATACCAAGAATCAATGCTGCAATGCCCATGTCTTCTCCTTGTTGCCGGCTCTTTCAAAGCCGAAAATAAAAACGAGCCCCCCTTTTTGGGAACGCTCAGGTTCTGTTTTGGCCCTCTTTTTGTCCAGAGGACCGGTTGACCTTCCCCAATGCCTTGCCACAAGTCACTGTCTCGCCATGAGAACACCTCATTGCAGCGTCAAAGAATCGGGTCGGTTGGCGCATAATAGCAATTGCCTTCGGAATATCAATACGAAGCGGAACAAAAAATATTCATCCCCGCTGACCCGTTTATCGGCGGTTGCGGCACTGCTGTGATAGAGTGCACGAGAGGGGCGACTTCCGGTGATTATATAAATATGAAAGAGCATGTGAAAAAGAGGCGAGAGGACATTGTCCAGCTCCCCCGTAAGGTCCTGAGCCCCGCCGAGATCGTGAAGGGACTGATCAATAAAGATCCACGGGCGGCGGCGGATCTGTACGACCGGTACGGGGCCAAGATCAACAGCAAGGTATGGCGACTCCTCGGCGCGGACTCCGAGCACGACGATGTAGTTCATCAGGTTTTTATTCACGTACTCGCCGGAATCGGGAAGCTGAAAAAACCAGATTCGCTGGAAGATTGGATCTACGGCGTGACCGTCAACACGGTCCGCAGGGAGATCCGCAGGAGAAAATATCGCCGAATCCTGGTCCCCATGGCCGAGCCGCCGGAGATCACGCGGCAGGACTCCGGTCCCGACGGCAAGATGTTCGCGAATCAATTTTATGAGGTTCTCAAGACGTTGAGGCCGGATGACCATATTGTTTTTGTGTTGCGATTCGTCGAGGGGCGTTCCCTCGGGGAGGTGGCCGCCATCGGTGGATACTCGTTGTCCACGGCGAAACGGCGGCTTGCGCGGGCCAAGAAAGAGTTTGCAAAGAGAGCCGCCAAGAATCCGGTGCTTGCGTCGGTGATAGAGGAAATCAAAGATGCCCGATGATATGAAAAACCTGGAGCGGATGGGAGAGCGGGTCGCCCAGGAGCTTGGCGACGGTCCCTCCGAGTTGCGGCGCGAGGCTCAGAAGCGCGCGTTGCTTTCCCTGGTCGCTGTGTCGAGGCCTGTGGGTGATGGCAGGATCCTGCCCAACCTCATGATCGCCGCCGCGGTGTTGCTCGTGTTCGCCCTCGGTGCGATGTTGCTGTACGGACGGGAGACCCCGCTCAAGTTCTGGGTCGGCGAGCAGGAAACGGCGGGAAGCGAGGGCAGCTGGGTGAAGGCCTCCGCCGATGGGGTCGTGCCCATCAGGTTTGACAACGGAAGCCGGTTCGAGCTCGACGCGCGGACTGCCGTGAGAGTAGTGGCGTCCAATATGGAGAACGTGAAGGTGGACCTGAGCAAGGGGCTTTTGCACGCGGATATCAAGAGGAACGGGAAAACCAATTGGATCATAAGCGCCGGACCGTACCAGGTGACGGTCCTGGGAACTGCTTTCTCCGTGGACTGGGACTCGGACAGCTCGGTCCTGGGCGTTTCGGTTAACCGGGGGAAGGTGCTGGTTCGCGGAGGTCACCTGAGCGAGCACGGGATAAGAGTTCAGGCGGGCAAGCGCCTTGTGGCGGACGGCGAAAAGGGCAGCGTGGCGATGGAATCCATTTCGGGAGATAGTGATAAGGCGGATGACGAGGAGCTCGCGTCCGCGGCGGACACCGGGTCCCCTCAGGACCGTCCGGGAATGACTGACGAGGGCGTTGTGGAACCGGAGGCCGACCGATCGATCCCGCCGAGCGCAAGGGAAGGCTCCCATGTCGCCGCCAGAAAGTCCGCGAGCACGGTTACGCCGGCCGGGGAATCACCCTCGTGGAAGGATCTCAGCGACGCTCGCGAGTTTGCGGCCGCCGTGGCCGCAGCCAGGCGACAGGGGCTCGACGAGCTGTTGACAAATCTCGATGCGAATGATCTGTGGGCCCTCGCCAACGCGGCTCGGTACGCGCGCGACGCGACCGTATCGGCGCGGGCGCTCATGGCGGTGAGGGAGCGATTCGCAGGCTCTCAAAGGGCGTTCACGGCAGCGTTCATGCTGGGTCGGCTGAAACTCGATCTGGAGGGGAATCCCACGGCGGCGACCGCCTGGTTCGAGACTTATCTGACAGAGAAACCATCGGGTCCCCTCGCCGAAGAAGCGCTTGGCAGATTGATCGATGCCTGCGATAAGGCTGGAAGAAAGACGGAAGCTGCGAGGAACGCGGAGATCTATCTTTCCCGATACGATGGCGGTCTCTTTACCAAGCTGGCCAGATCGATCTTGCGGAAGTAACCTCGGTTTTCTTGCGACGGTGTTGTTGTGCGCCGTCCTGCTTCAATCATTCACGTCACGGGCACAGGAGAGGTTCGCTCCCCTGGTGATCGTCGTGAGCATCGAGGAGTGTTGCCCCTCCCACGCCTGGTCCGAGGCGCAGGAAGTGCTCCTCGACGAGCTGGCCGCCATGTATGTGGAAGCGGAGAAGGTCAACAGTGTCGCCGCAAGTGTCACGGAACAGCGCGCAAAGCTTGGGGTGATCGCGAGGGAGAAGGGCGCGGTTTGTGCGATCATGATCACAAGAGAGCCGCAGACCGATCGCGGAGCCGTGGATCTCTGGACCGTGGACAGGCGGTCGGGAAGCTCGGTGGCCAGGCACCTGTCGTTGAGGGCACAGGAGAGCGCACAGGGGGCGACCATAGCGGCGATCAAGGCCGTGGAGGCGTTGAGGGCCAGCCTTCAGGAGCTGGATCTCCACTTCGAGGAACCTGACGAGGCTCCGACGATCGAGGATGTAGCCGTGGAGGAGCCAGTGGTGAAGAGTGAGCCGGCGGTTTCGGAGCCGGTCGATGGGGGCGACAAGGATCTCAATTCCGTGCTCGGGCTGGGGCTCGCCGGTGTGGGGATGGGATCTCCCGGCGGGATCGGAGGCATGCTCGGTGCTCAGATTTCCCTCGTATGGCGGCCGGTGAGGCTTCTGTCTACCCAGGCGGACGTCTGTTTTTCCGTGTGGGTGCACGATATTGATGAAGAGGAATCCCGGTCCTCGTTCGATATTGCGGCTTTCAGGGCCTGGGCCCAGCTGGAGTTCTTCGATAGCGGGATCTTCCGGCCATCCATGGGGATCGGCGCCGGCCCCGTAGTGGCTTGGGCGCAGGGAACGGGGGGAGAGGATTTTGATTCGCAGAAGGATCGGGTGACGGTGGCGTATCTCGGTGGGACGGTTCAGCTGGGTTTTGCCCTGACCCGGTGGTTCCGGCTACGGCTCGGCGTCAGAATAGGCGCGTTGCTCCCCGCCGTGGAGGTGAGCTTCGCCGGGAGGAAGGTGGCCGAGATGGGGCTGCCCCTGATTGAAGGTTTCGGGGGAGCTGAGGTATACTTTTTTTGAGCTGCTATTGGTCTTGGAGAAACTAGTATTAGTAATGAAGGGTATGATCGACTTTGATTTTCTGACTGTGCTCGTTGCGGTTCCGATCCTCGGCGCGGTGTTTTTTTTCGGATGTGACGGGGTGCTGGAACCGGTAACTCTGGGTGAGGACGACACGGACGGAGGAACCGACACGGATACGGACGGCGACACGGATACCGACACCGATCTTGAGCCGTGCACGGTTGTTGCATGGGAACACGAAGAGATGACGATAGTCGTGGACGGCGTATGCCAGGAAAAAGAGGAATCCTGCTCCGGCGGATATACTATTTATCACAGCCCCGAGGGCAGCTGTTCGGACGGGAAATGGTGCTGCGTGGGCGACGATCAGTGCGTGGTGCATGGCGAGCAATACGATGATATACATACCTGGTGCGCCCCTTACACGGGGGACAGTACGACCTGTGTTGGAGCATGGGTCGGGGTCTGGTATGTGGGTTGCCCCAACGAAGAGTTCTGTTGCATAGGTTACGGTGGTGAAAGATAAAAAGAGGTTTTTGATGATTAATATGCGATCTGGCGTGTTTGGGTTGCTTGTTTTTATTTGGGTTGTTTCGATGATCGGATGCGGCCAACAGAATTTCACGACTCCGGGTGATGATAGCGGCCTGGATCTGGACACGGATTCGGACACCGACGGCGACACGGATTCGGACACCGACGGTGACACGGATTCGGACACCGACACGGAAACCGAGACGGGCTACAAGGCCCAGACCTGGCGATGCCTCATCTGTGACGACTTGGGCGAAGATCTCGCGCCTCCGGGACACAACCGGAACATGCCCGCCATGAAGCTCTGGGAGTAAATCTCGGGGTCAAGCCTACAGAATAAAATCCAGGTCGAGAGTTCTTCGCGCTGCGTCCGCCAGCTCATCATCATTGGCTGAATCGACGGTCGGGAATTCGCCGAGCACCCTGACCTTGCCGTGGTGTGAGATCGCGTCCGCGTTGCCCAGCTCGGCAGTAGGCGTCCGGTTGAGGACGACGCCGGCAATTTCGATCCCGCGAGATCTGGCGGCCTCCAGCGTCAAGAGGGTGGCGTTGATGGTGCCGAGCACATTGGGGGAGACCAGCAATAATGAGTAACCGGTCGCTGCGATCAGGTCTGCGTACAGGAGCGTGCTCGAGAGAGGCACCATCAGGCCGCCCGCCCCCTCCGCCACGATCAGATCGGAATCGTTTCGATGTCTTTTCAGGATCTCGAGAACGCGATCCTGCTCGATGGTCTCGCCGACCCTGGCCGCCGCGAGATGCGGCGATACCGGATCGGGAAAGCTGTAGGCGCAGACATCTTTGACGTCATGCCCCGAGCGCGCCGCGCGGATGAGGGCGCTCGCGTCTTCGGGGACCAACCGACCGTCGATCTCCGGGGCGCCGCTCTCCACCGGTTTGAGGGCGGCCACGCGCATCCCCGTGTTCACGAAGGCGCGAACCAGGGCTCTGGTCACGATGGTCTTGCCGACCTCGGTGTCGGTTCCCGTTACAAAGATTCCCCTGTTCATTTGTTTTTGGTCTCCGTTTCGAGGGCGTCTGCGAGCGCCCCAACGAGATCCTCTATCTGCCGCCTGGTATGCGACGCACAGAGGGTTACTCGAAGTCGTGAAGTACCGGCCCGGACAGTGGGGGGGCGAATCCCCTGAACGAAGAAGCCCATGTCCCAGAGCGACGCGGAGACGGCCATGGCGCGGTCCGACGGACCAATTGGAACGGGCTGTATGGGCGTATCCGAAGGGATCAGCGATACTCCGGCCTCGTGAGCGAGATCCTTGAAGAACGAGATATTGTCCGCGAGCCGTGCGCGCAGATCGTCCGCCCCTTCCACGATCTCCAGGCTCTCGATCAGCGCTTCGACGATGGGCACCGGCGGTCCGGTGGTGTACAGGAGGCTGCGGGCGCGGCTCACCAGTATTCCGGCCGCGTCGGAATCACAGGCCGCAAAAGCTCCCGCCACCCCGAATGCCTTTCCCATGGTGCCGATCCTGATAGCCGTCCGATCCGCGAGGCCCTTTTGGGCCGCGAGCCCCCGTCCGCCAGGGCCGATTACGCCGAGGGAATGCGCCTCGTCCAGGTAGATCCGGGCGTCGTGCCTGTCGGCCACCGAGCAGATGTCTTCGATTGGTGTGAGATCCCCATCCATGCTGAAGATCGCGTCCGTGACGACGAGCCGGATACCCGTGCTCGAAGGCTCCTCTTCGAGCAGCTGTTCGAGGTGACGCGCGTCCGCATGCCGGTAGATCCGCACCGGTGCGTCGGACAGGCGGGAGCCGTCGATGAGACTCGCGTGGTTGAGCTCGTCGGAGAAGATGACATCTCCTTCGCCCACAAGGGCGGGGAGGGCGCCCACGTTGGCCTGGAACCCGGTCGGGAACAGCACCGCCGCCTGTGTGCCCATGAACCGCGCCAGCCGTTTCTCCAGCTCCGCGTGGGAAGAGGTGTTTCCGCTGATGAGCCTGGAGGCCGCCGTTCCCGGGCCCCATTTTTTGGCCGAGCGGGCGACGGCGTCGCCTATTCGCGGATCCGCCGCCAGTCCCAGGTAATCGTTGGAGCAAAAGAGCAGCTTGGGCCCGTCGGGCGTCTCGACGGACGGTCCCACGGGGCTCGTGATGACGCGCATCTCGCGATCGAGGCCCTGATCGACGAGTGTATTGAACCGTTCGTGCCACGGTGAGACGGACATGGGGTCAAGCTAGACGAAGGGACAGTTCGTGCCAATTGTTTTCTTTTCTGAACAGCTAAAGCGAACTATGTAACAAAGAAATATATTAATAAATCAAAGGAGAAGCGATGCGTTTGTTTTCCCATAGATCGGTTGTTGTTCTGGCGGCGATCTGTCTGATCTGGACGTCGCAGGGCTGTGATGAGGATACGGGATCTCGCCCCGGCGACAGCGATGTGGATACCGATACCGATACTGACACAGATACCGATGGCGACTCGGATAGCGACACTGATTCGAGTACGGGATGCGATGAAATAGACTTCCCGGTGGCCGGACATCCGCCAAACGTGCTCATCATGCTGGACCGGTCCCTGAGCATGAGTTGGGGAACGCCGTCGTACTGGTCTACGGTTACTTCGGCTCTCAATACGGTGACCACTCAGATGGATTCCCAGATACGGTTCGGTTTGATGATTTTCCCCGAGGGTTCCATCCAGTGTACGCCGCCTTCTCCAACCCCTGTTGTCGAGATCGACAACACGAATTCCACGGCCATTTCGACCGCTCTCGGTGCGGCGTATCCCGATGGAGGCGGAACCCCCACTACCGCCGCGTTGGAAGTCGGAGCCGCCTACCTGAACTCGATTCTCGATGCGTCGCCGAAATACATATTGCTCGCCACGGACGGAGCTCCAAATTGCTCCACTGATCCGGGCCTTGTTTGTCCAGGATGTGTCTCTACACAATTGGACGGTAACTGCTGGACGAACACGGACTGCCTCGATGATGTGATGGCGGTGGATATTGCGCAGGACATCCATACATTGGGAGGAATCGATATTTTTGTTGTCGGCGTCGGTGGAGTTGTCGGCGAGTGGGATACTACCATGGACGCAATCGCGAACGCAGGCGGGACCGGGGCGTACTATCCGGCAGGTGACGCTACTGCCTTGCAAAATGCACTTGCGACAATAACCGCCGGAACTGTCGACTGCACGTTCACGATCAATTGGGACGATCTGGCAGAGGGGACCTCCACGGATAAAAATCTCGTCAACCTGTTTGGTGATGGGGACGTCATTCCATATGACGAGGGTTGTCTTTTGGGTAACGGCTGGCAATGGCTTGACGATGAAACCATCGAATTGTGTGAGCAGATTTGTGATGATTACGCCGATGGCACCATTTCGACAATCACCGCGACATTTGGTTGTGAAACGATTGTGGAGTAGGAGCCGCAGAGTCTAGACTTCCTCCTCATCGTCCAGCCATTCAAAGAACGGAATGCTGTCGAGCACCATCCAGATGCAGGCGTCCACGTCGTCGAACTCGGCGCAGGCCGGGTCCCCGTCGAGGCAGTCCATCAGGTCAGCCACGTAGTTGCTTTCCAGAAAGAGGAATATCGACTCCTGAGCCATTTCGTCGAGACAGTCCTGCATGGTCCAGCCGGGATCGCAATCGGTCATGTACTGGCACCAGGCATCGAGGAAGTCCTCGTTGTCCTGGGGAACTTCCGTATCGTTCGCCGCATCCCCGAAACATATATCGAAGGGATCGTCTTCGCTCGGACCGGCGTCGTCCGGACCGGCGTCGGTCTCGTCAAAGTCGTCACATTCGTAGCCGGTGATACATTCGACGAAGTTCTCCACGAACTCATCGACCATCGCGTCGTCCATGTCCTCGCAAAACTCTTCGATCATATCGATTTCACTTTGCGGAGCGCCGCAACCCTCGAAAAACTCGACCAGATCATCGCAGGGGTCCGAATCGGAATCGGTGTCCGTGTCGCTGTCGCTGTCGGTATCGCTGTCGCCGTCGGTATCGGCGTCGGTTCCACCGTCCATATCGAGATCTGGCGGATCGCTACTACATCCAAGCGCGAGCAGACTCGCAATGATCATTGCCCGGAGACCTATATTGATTTTCATTTCAATCCTCCCTGAAAAAAGATTCCTTTTTCTATCTGACCCGCATCTCCGTTTTTTGTGTTCTCTCCGTCCACCGCTGGACAATATTAGCATGGTTCGCGGTCGATGAGTGAAATTGACGGGCGAGGGCCGAGCGTTCAAACTATGAACACGCGTTCACCATTGGAAGGAAAACATGAACGAAGCAGAAGCGAAAATCGAAGGGCCTATCGGTGTCATCGGTGTCGGCGTCGAAGGCAGGGCCACCATACAATATTTACTCGCTCACGGAGTGAACGAGATCACCGCCCTTGATGCGAAGCCGGTGGAAGGTTTGCCCCCGGATGTAAAGACCGTGTTCGGAGAGGGTTACGATCGGAATCTCGATCGGTTCGCCACCATCTTCAAATCTCCGGGTATCCGACCGGACAATCCCAAGATCGAGAAGGCCCGCGAATCGGGCGCCCATGTCACTTCGGCGCTCTCGTTCTTCATGGAGCGATGCCCGTGTCCGGTGGTTGGGGTGACCGGAACGGTGGGAAAGGGAACCGCGTGCAGCCTGACCGCCGCGGCGTTGAAAGAGGCCGGGTTCACGGTTCATCTCGGCGGCAACATCGGCAGAAGTCCCATGGAGTTCCTCGATGTTGTGAAAGAAGACCATCGGGTGGTGCTGGAGATTTCGAGCTTTCAGGCCATGGACATATCCACCTCTCCGGACGTGGCGGTGATCTTGAAAACCACGTCGGAGCATCTGGATTGGCACCGTGACACGGCGGAGTACAGGATGGCCAAGGCGCGGTTGCTCGCCCACCAGGATGAAGATAATACCGTGATCTTCAACGGGGATTGCATCGGTTCCATTGAGATCGCCCGCAAGAGCGCAGGAGAGGCCCTGGAGTTCTCCATCAACGGCGAGGTGGAGCGCGGAATTTTTGTTTGCGACGGCGCCATGTTCCTGCGGCTGGGTGATTCAAAGGAGAGGTTGCCCATCGATATCAACAAGGTTTGCCTTCCTGGAAGGTTCAATCTCGAGAACGTCGCCGCCGGTGTGCTCGCGGCTATTTGCGTCCGGGGAGATCCCGGACCGGTTTGTCGGGCTGCGCAGGATTTCGGGAGCCTGCCCCACAGGTTGGAGCTGGCGGCGCATGGTGGCGGTGTGCGATACTACAACGATTCGTATGCAACACGACCGGAGGCCGCCCTGGCCGCTCTCTCCGTGTTTGACGAGAAGCTGGCGCTCATCGCAGGAGGGTCGGAGAAGAATGCGGACTTCGGCGAGCTTTTCCGTGCGATCCTCGCAAAACCCAATCTGGTCCACGTGGGCCTCATCGGCGCCACGGCCTCTCGTTTGGAAGAGGGCCTGAGAATTGCGCAACAGGCGAATTTTCGCATGGAGCGGTTCGAGGACCTGGAATCCGCCATGGAGGCGGGGTCGGCTTCCCTTCAGGGAGAGGGGGTTTTGTTGATGGCCCCCGCCTGTGCGTCCTTCGGCATGTTTCCCAACTACAAGGTGCGTGGGGAGCGCTTCCGCACAAAGGCCGTCGCCCTCGCGAAAGAACAGAAAATCAAGGAATAGGGAACTTATGCTCAGGTAGGTTTTCCGATCACATTTCGCCACAAAATTTGATATGCTTATCCGACATCCGGTAGAATGTTCATGTCGGGTATCGTCCTACATCGGGATGATCCAAGGAGTAATAGAGATGGAACTTAATGAGCTTCAAGAGAGAATTCAACGCTGGAAAGCGCGTCAGGCCGGGGAGGCCGTCGAGGAAGTGGAGGCCGTCGAGGAAGTGGAGGCCATAGAGGAAGTGGAGGCCGTCGAGGAAATGGAGGCCGTCGAGGAAGTGGAGGCCATAGAGGAAGTGGAGGCCATAGAGGAAGTGGATGCGGCGGAGATGGAGGTCGAGGACGCGGAGGTAGAGGAGGAGATCGAAGCCGAGGAAATGGTGGAATCCGAAGAGGAGCTGGAAGACGCCACCTCCGAGGTGGACCTCGATGAAATCGAAGAGGTGGAATAGCTCACGACCTCGTTTCATTAAAGGCTTCGCTGTTGCGGCGTCGGCCACATGAGAATATATTCCCATACGGTCGCATGCGGGCGGCATTCCCTGCGCCTCGACGAAAGGTAGTGTGACGGTGGTCTTCGGCGAACGCCAGATTGAATTATCTCAGACCGCAATCCTGTTGCTCGGCGTCGCGGTCTTCTTTTCGGGTTGCCCGCGTACGGAGGCTCCCGAAACGAAGCGGGCCGATCCCGTGATCCTGTCCGAGGGAATAATCACAGCCAAGGCGAGCCGGTTTTTCGAGAGCGGATCGGAGGAGCCATTCGAACAGTTCGAGATCGTGGGTGTTTTTCCTCGTTTCGATCTGGAGAAGATCGATGTCGTGGACAGCCTTCTGGGATCCCGAGTTCCCCAGTCCGACGATCTGGCACTGGACACATGCTCCAGCCCGGCGCCCGTCCTCAGTTCGCGAGCCAGGAGAGGCGCCGACGACGAGACGGCCATAGAGCTCATCGATGTGGGTGACGTTTCCCTGGAGTATCGCGGGGTTCGCAGAGCAATGCCGACCAGGACCTTCCCCGACCTGCTCAAGGTCATCGACGGTGTCATCTATTCCGCCAATGAGAGCCGTGGAGTGCATTTTCTCCCGGGCGAAACCTACACTTTCCGCGCTACCGGCACGGACGAGATCGACCAGTTCGATGTTGTGTTGGACGCGCCGGATGATCTGGGTGACGTCAAGCTCGATGGGGATCTGCTGGTGGATCACGTGCCCATCATTCGGAGGGGGCGCGATCTGGAAATGTCCTGGGAGGGAGAGGGCTACGGCGATGAGGTGGTCGCCACGGTGAACTGGACCAGCATGGGGCTTCCGTGGTCCCTGACGTGCCGAATGCGCGACGACGGTTACTTTGTCATCCCCGGTCGATTCACCGCCGGCATGTACGATCCCCTGGCCAGCGACGATCACGAGATGTCACTATCGCGGATTCGCCAGGTTTCCTTTCGGTCCAGCGGGCTCTCGAGCGGAGAATTCCTCTTTGTCGTGTCCACTAACTTTCTGGTGAGATTCGAGTCTGCACGATGAACTTTTTCATGTAAAACAAGTCAAAAGAATGGGTATGCTCATGAACACCTTTTCTGGGAGGCAAGTTATGACGCGCGTTTTTTCGATGGTGATACTCACTGCGATGATCGTTCTTCTGGCGGCTCACGGAGTCGACGCGAGGAGAAAAGCGCTCAAGGTGATCATGAACAAGGAAAGCGTGGATCTGGCCGCCCGGACGATTACGTTCAAGCTCAACAACGCTGCGGAGATGACGGAACTCCAGATCTTCAACCTCGACGGGGATCTTCTCGAGGAAAAGGTAGAGATGCACGAGGGCGCTCCGGCGGGCACCGATCTCAAGATCACCTGGCCCAAGCTCATCGACGATCCCGATAATTTCGTCATCAAGCTCAAGATGCACGATGTGGACGAGTTCTGGGCGGGTATGTCCATCTGCCGCTTCCATGGAACCATTCCCCACGAGGAGGTCGTGTTCGAATCGGGCAAATGGGAGATCCGTTCCAAGGAGTCACCCAAGCTGGACAAGGTGATTCCCGACATCATCGAGATGCTGGAGCGTTTCAAGGCCTGTTCCGAAAACGATCGGGCGCTGTATGTGGCGGGATTTACGGACACGGTGGGCTCGCGCGCCGACAACAGGGAGCTGTCCCGCAAGAGAGCACGGGCCATTGCGCAGTACTTCCTCAATAACGGGCTCAAGCAGCGCAAGATCTCGGTGTACGTGCGCGGGTTCGGCGAGGAGGTGCTGGCCGTGGAGACCGATGACAGCGTGGACGAGGAGAGGAACCGCCGCGCGGACTATATTATCTCCAACTTCCATCCGCAGATGTCCGGACCCGGTTCGTGGGTGAAGATAAAGTAGTTACTCTTTCACCGCCTTGATGACGGCCTTGCCTTTTCGGATAACAACCTTGAAATCCACGGCGCCATTTTGGGCAATCTGCTTTTTGAGCAACCTGGACACCTTGGCGTAGTTGATGTTTTCCGTGGACTCGGATGTCTTCTTTCGCGCAAACATGTAGGCCCGGTATATGGCCTTCATCCGCTCATCATCAGGTCCGGGCTTCGGTGCCGGCTTTGGTTTCGGCTTCGGTGCCGGCTTTGGTTTCGCCTTCGGCTTTGGTTTCGGCTTTGGCTTCGGCTTTGGCTTCGGCTTTGGTTTCGCCTTCGGCTTGGGCTCAGGCTTCGCCTTCGGCTTGGGCTCAGGCT
>JAUXHN010000044.1 GCA_030621515.1 Deltaproteobacteria bacterium
ACCAGATACTCCGACCCAGGCTCGTCGCAGTCAACGCACTTCAGGTTGCCGGCCGTCACTCGACCTTCAGAATCCACCGGTCCGGTGGGGCTCATGGCGTTGAAAAGTTCAAGGGGGTACAGGTCGTGGTGCGCGAAGGGTCCGTGGGTGATATCCGCATCGAGGCTCCACTCGGACTGGACCACCTGGCAGTCGTCATTCCAAATTCCCGCCGTTGTGACGAGCAAGAAACCTCCGGGCGTCGGGAACGGCTGGGAGCCGGCCACGTTCCAGGAATATACCTCGCCGCATATCGGGGGTTCCTGGAGGAACAATCCCCGCTTGGCCAGGTCCGGTCTGTCCCAGGGAAAGGCGAAGAACATGGTAGCGTATTCTCCGCCATAGTAGTCCATGCACTGGTTGGACCAGGAAACGGCCAGGTTTTCTCCGTCGAATCCGATCGCGGGGTGTGTTCCTCGATTATAAAAGAATTCGTAGGCGTAGAATAAAAACGGTTCGGTCAAATCGAAATCATCTCCCGGTATCCACACCAGCCCGGTGTCGGAATCGGTTTCGGTGTCGGTGTCCGTGCCCGCGTCGTCCGGCTCGTCCACAGGGCGCTTCGCCGGGGAGCAGAAAAGCACTGTAAACAGAATCATTAGAAAAAGAACCACCCCGCAAGACCGTCGTTTTGCCGGGCGGTGTTCAATATGCTTTTGAGGAAAAATGATCATATGTCAGGGCAACTCACAACAAGGGTATTCAACATTGCAATTGCACCAGTCGTAGTCATTCTCATCACCCCAGCACGAATCGGTGCCACCCCCGCCGGTTAGTGTGTCTCTGTCATTACCGCCATGTAGAAAATCGTCATCTTGATCGCCAAATATTGTATCTTCACCATCGCCACCCCACAAAAAGTCAGTCCCGATACCGCCACGGATGTAGTCATTGCCGGCGTTTCCCTCGATGTCGTCGATGCCATATCCACCCCAGATAGAGTCATCATCGGCGTCTCCCTGGATGGTGTCGTTCCCATCCTCGCCCATTATTTCATCGTCACCGTCACCTCCGTAGAGAAAGTCGTCGCCAGTGCCACCAATAATGTCATCGTCACCATCACCGCCCCAGATGTAGTCCACTCCACTGCCACCATCCAGGTAGTCTGACCCTGCATTCCCCATAATGCGGTCGGTTTCAGATCCTCCACACAGCCATTCGTATGTATGATCGCTACCAATAATTCGATCCTCTCCCTCGCCTGTATCTATCTCGTAACCGTCCTCGAACCATTCGTCAGGAATCCCGGTCACTTCCGTTTCTGCTACTTCATCGCAATCCATAAATGTTTCGTTATCCAATACCACTTCTACCGTTTCACCAGCGTTACAACCGATAACATCCATCCAAACTGTCGTTCCAACAACGTAGGGCTCTAATCCCACCTGGGTCCAGGTTCCGCTTATTTCCGCGCATACGACAATAGCGTCCTTCTCCTCACTCACCAGCTTGCCGATTCTATAGTTGGTGTAACTTGGAGTGTTGGTACACGTGATTATGTCTGAGGCCGTCGAACAGATGCCCGTCGCCATCGCCGCCTGGCTCATCATCATGATCGCCATTCCCATTATCAATGCTTTCAGTAGTCTCATTGTACTACACCTTCTGCCCGCGCGCTTTTTTTTCACGCGAGCGATTATTGGGCCGGTTTATCCGACCGGGTTTTTGTCACCTTGGCAGAACGGGAGAAGTTGTCGCTGTGTTCTGTTGTGGGGAGTTGGATCGGAAGAGAGGTGTAGGAAAGGCGCGCCGGGAGAAGACGGCTTGCCGTGCGTGAGATCTGTCGCTAGATGTATCGGGGGGGGGGCGTAATTAGGGCGCATGTGTCAAACCAAAGCATCTTGGAGATCCGTAGCGAACAAGTGGTATTGTGTCAAGATGGAATCATGTTCTCCGGTTGACAGATACAAACCTCTTGGAGCTTAATTGACCGAAACCGCCATTCCCTGTGGGGAAAAGGAGAGTTATCTAATGATCCCATCGACGTTGCGCCACCCTCTTTTCGCATTTGCCGGTTTCGCCGTCGTCGCAGTCTTTGCCGCGCTGCAAATAGGCTGTTGCGACGAGATCGAAGCCAGAAACGCCGAGCTCGAGCAGCTCAACATCTCGCGGGTCTCCGAGGTAAGAGACTTGCGCGCCAAGGTCGCGAGCATAGAGGAACTGCAACAACAGCTCGCCGCGACCAGGTCAAAGCTCGACTCCACCGAGGGCCGAATGAACGATCTGGAGGCGCGAGAGGAGCTGGCCGACAAGCGGTTGCAGACTCTCAAGGACCTCCTCGAAAAACTCAAGGGCGTGATCGAATCCGGCGATCTCACGGTGCGCATCAAGCGCGGGCGCATGGTCCTCGAGCTACCCAGCGCGATTCTGTTCAAGTCGGGTGAGGCTGACCTGAGCGACAAGGGAAAGGAGACCCTCGACAAGGTCGCCGCCGTGCTCAAGGATATCAAAGATCGGGAATTCCAGGTGGCCGGCCACACCGACAACGTACCTTTGGGCAAGGACAACCCATTTGGCAGCAACTGGCATCTCAGCGCGGCCCGCGCCGTGTCTGTGGTGCAGTACTTGGTCGAGCAGGGGGTGGGTCCCAAGAACCTCTCGGCTGCCGGTTACTCCCGCTATCGCCCGGTTGCGTCCAACAAGGGCGCCAAGGGCAAGGCCCGCAACCGCCGGATCTCGATCGCGTTGATGCCCAACCTCAAGGAGCTCCCCGACCTGACCACCCTCGAGACCGAGTTCGGCCTCAAGGAGCCCGAGGTGGGGTATTGAGGACTGACATCAGATGAACGAGAAGACATGCCGCCTGGCCGTCCTTCTGTCCGGGGCCGGCTCGACCATGGTCAACCTGCAGGAGCACATGAAACGGGGCGAGGTCCCCGCCCGCATCGAGGTTGTCGTCTCCAGCCGGCGCGGAGTTAAGGGGCTGGAGCGCGCGGAGGGCCTCGGTATCCCGACGAGAGTACTCACCAGAAAGGGCTTCAGAAAGGAAGGGGGCTTCGATATTGAGGCCTACTCGGCCGCGCTGGCCGACCTGCTGGAGGAGTACTCCCCCGACCTGGTAGTGATGGCCGGCTTCATGACTCGTCTGGCCGAACCCCTGCTGTCTCGTTATCCGGTCATGAACGTGCACCCCGCTCTTTTGCCCATGTTCGGCGGTGAGGGTTGTTACGGTCACCACGTGCACGAGGCGGTGCTGGAAGCCGGGGTCAAGGTGTCGGGGGCGACCGTCCACTTCGCTGACAACGAATACGATCAAGGCCCTATCATCATGCAGGAGGCGGTCGAGGTGCGCGAGGACGACACCGCGGATACCCTGGCCGCCCGTGTCCAGGAAACTGAGCGTAGAATCTACCCCAAAGCCGTCGCCGCCTTTGCCCGGGGGCTCATTCGGGTGGATGGGCGCAGGGCGATCCTGTCACAAGCGGAGGAAGAATGAGGCTGCCGAGGCACACCAGGCGTCTCCCGGCTATATTTTCGGCCCTGGCGCTCGTCGGCGGTTTCGCCTGCTCGACGCAGAAGGCCCCCAGCCCGGGCGATACCGTCTTGAAGCTGCTCGATCTGCACAACCTGGCAGGGAAACTGCCCGAGGAGCGGACGAAGGAAAACCGGGAAGTGGAGGTGGACAGGGCAAAGCTCGCGGTGCTCATCCTGGATCTTGATGAGCACGATCCCTTCATCGCTGACATCTACGTCGGCTTCGTGCTCGGTGTGCTCGCCAGTCACCAGGCACGCCTTTTCGTCACGGTGGAGGGATCCCGCGCCGAGGTCGCGGCGGGGAGGGCCGGCATCAAGATGCGTCTCGTAGACGGCAACTGGAAGATCGTGCTTGGCGAGTCTGTGCCTCGGGAGATCAAGGAGCGGGCTATTGTGGAGAAGAAGAACTACGAAGAGGCGAAGGCCACGGCTGCCTCGATCTCTCAGTAAACCTTTTTCTCAGTTGGGCAGGCACACCTTGCGGTTATTGCTTCCCCCGCCTGTGGAGCGGCAATGGAACTCGGGATGAACGTAGGTCTCGCAGAAGGTGCCCTCGTCCTCCACATCTTCGCAGGTGACAAAACAGTAATTATCAGGTGCGGATTCCAGCGGCGCGCACACCTGGTCGAGATCTGATTTACATTCACCGACAACGGCACAGCAATTCCCGTCGTCCTGGCAGGTGTGGGTGCAGTATCCCCCCTCGACGCGATCCGACAGGCACTCGATGTCCCCCTCGATGGCGTCCGTGTCCGCTTCCGGGTAACAATCCTCCGGCTCTTCACATGGTTGCCCCGCGTATTCTTCGTTGTAGCCGTCATCGTCATAGTCGCAGGCTGTGACACATAAGCTCGCAACCAGCAGGCATATAGGTAGGGCTACGGATATTCGCATGAAAGACCTCCTTGTGAAGCAAATGTCATATTGTACAGGACGTCATGGGATTACAAAAGGGGTCCCGGGTTCGCGCTCGGCTTCTTCGAGTCGTGACAGCTTTGTCCGGTGTGGTATCATCCCGCCGAGTTGATCCAACTCGGAAAAGGAGAGAGAGATGCCTGAGCTATCAGAAGCAACGCGACCTCTATATTGGAACATTTCCGCCGTGTGGCTCATGTATACGTTGTTCCTCATCGCCTTCGGAATCTTTTGTTGGGGCTTGTACAGACGGGTTTCTTCGTGGAGAAGAGGAAAGCCGGATGGCGAGCGCTTTTCCGACTGGGGCAAGCGTCTGTGGTTGCTCATCAAAGAGCTCGCACTGCAACAACGCACGCGTGACTCCTGGCTCCCGGGTCTGTTTCACAGCTTGATTTTTTACTCATTCCTGGTTCTCGTTTTCACGACGACGATCGTTGCCCTGGACTGCGATTTCGGGACCAGCCTATTTCGGGGATACTTTTACGTGGCCCTGACCATCGGCGCGGAGCTGGCCGGGCTCCTGATTCTCATCGGAGTGACAATCGCCATCATTCGCCGCACCGTGAAGCGTCCCAAAACCCTGGATAACGGGTTCAGCGATATTTGGCCCCTGTTGTTGATCGCCGCGATCATAGTAACCGGGTTCCTCATTGAAGCGCTGCGTATCTCTACCAAGGGAGACGACTGGGCGGTACTTTCGCCGGTGGGCCAGGGGCTCAGCCTGTTGTTCGGCGGGCTCTCTGAGCAGGCCGGTGCCGGCGCGCACAAGATCTTGTGGTGGACACACACTGTTCTTTCCATGGCGTGGATCGCCCTGATACCATACACAAAGTTTTTTCATTTGCTGGCCCTGCCCACCAATATCTTTTTTGCCAAGTTGAAACCGCGCGGCGAACTCTCCAGGATCAACCTGGAAGAGCTCATGGAGAGCGACGATTTCGACGAAGACACCTTTTCAGTCGGCGTGGAAACCGCGGTGGATTTCACCTGGAAGCAGCGGCTCGATTTTGACGCATGCATCTCCTGCGGACGCTGTGAGGAGGTCTGTCCCGCGTATGACATCGGCAATATATTTTCTCCGAAGCAGTTTATTACCTCGTGCCTGGACTTTCTCGATAAGAAGCCCGCGAGCGGCGGGGACGCCGGTGAAACGGAGCCTCCAACTTTGGTCGGCGAAGGGCTCGAGGGCGAGGAGTTCATCTGGTACTGCCGGACTTGCGCTGCCTGTATGGAGGTATGCCCGGCCTGTATCGACCATGTGGATACAATAATTGAGGTGAGGCGCAATCAGGTTCTGATACAAGGAGAGCTGCCGGACGAGGCCGCGCGCGCGTTGCGAACAATGGACACCACGGGCAACCCGTTCGGCCATCAGGACGACCGGATGGATTGGATGAAAGATCTGGACATCCGCGTGGTTGGTGCCGGCGAGAAGTGCGATGTGATCTACTGGCCCGGTTGTTTTACCTCGTTTGATCTGACCAAGCAGCAGATCGCCCGGGACTTCTGCAAGCTGCTTTCCCAGTGCGGGGTGGAGTTTGGAGTGCTGGGAAAGGATGAAATATGTTGCGGTGATCCGGCGCGGGTCATCGGCGATGAGCGAATATTTCAGGAGGTCGTGGACAAACAGGTCGAATTGCTCAACAAGCGCGAGTTCCGTGTGTTGGTTACCTCATGCCCCCATTGTTACAACACCCTCAAGAACGAGCATCCGCAGTTCGGCGGCAATTACAATGTCGTGCATTACACCGAGTTTCTGCAAGAGTTGATCTCGTCCGGCAAGCTACAGCCCGAGTCTTCAATCACCAGGCGAGTCACCTACCAGGATCCGTGCTACCTGGGGCGCTATCAGAACATTTACGACGCGCCGCGGAAGGTCATCCAGAAGGTTGCCAGCTCGCAGATCCTGGAGATGAAAGACTCGCAGCGGCGCTCAATGTGTTGCGGCGGAGGCGGCGGTCATTACTGGATGGACCTGAAGAGCGACGAGCGTATCAACAACATGAGGATCCAGCAGGCCATCGAGGCCGGGGCGGAAACCGTGGTCACCAGCTGCGCCTATTGCAAGCAGATGCTGGAGGATGCGGTCAAGGCCCTGGACCTGGATGAGCGCCTCGAGGTGATGGATATCGCATCGCTCGTGGTCTTTAATTCGCCGACTGACGAATAGGGCTCAGATCCAGGTGATGCCGGTGACCGTGTACCCGTTGTAAGTGATCGATAAGTCGCTGTCGACACACGTTATCGCCTGATCATCCTGGACGAGCTGGTCGTAGGAGCCGTTGTAGGTCCCGGTGAAGAGGATGCTGCCCGAGCCGGTCTTCACGTAGAAATCGTCGCAGCACGACTCCACGTCGTAGGTGCCGGTGATGCACAGGGCCACCGCTCCCAGACCGCTCAAGTCCCACAGCTCGTAGGCGCTGTCCGATGGAGTGCAATACTCGTAATCGTTGTAACCGTTCGTGTTGTAGGGGATTCCCGTGGTGTAGCTGTTGGGCAGGGGGCAGCTTAGCGTGGCCCACTCCAGTTCGGCGGTGAAGGCGTTTTCGAGGGGGGTTCCGCACACGTCGGTCACGGCGGTGCTCACCTCGATGGTGTAGGTTTCGCCCCAGTTGACCCCCGAGAACGCGATATCGTAGGTTGCTGCGTCTATTTCAGTAATCGAGTCGAGCACGCCCGATCCGCCGGAGGTGGCGGTCCAGGTGACAGTGGTGCCGTCCAAGTTCTCCACGTCCTCGCTGAAGGTGAGCTGGTACGTGCCCGAGGTGTCGACCGCTTGCAGTGTCAGCGCGATGTCGCTTGTCACTGACGGCGCCCCGGCCACCGGATCAGCGCACTCGGTATCGGAGTCAGTATCAGAATCGGAGTCCGTATCGGAATCGGAGTCCGTATCGGAATCGGAGTCCGTGTCGGAGTCCGTATCGGAATCCCCGCCCCCGCTGGTCTCGACCGTCGTATCCACACAACCGAACACCGGCCCGATCAATGCGAGCGTGGTTACGAAGTATCGAATCATTGTCTGTTGCCACATGGCAGGCCTCGTCACATTCATTGTCGATGACGAATATGTTTTTTTTTGAACTTTCCGCAGCCGTGAAGGGTATTCTATCATAGGAACTGTTAAAACAGGCATATCGTTTAGAAGGAACGTGGAACGAAAATGAGCGCGGACACTTATTCGGGAAAAACCCTCGATGGGAAGTATCGTCTGACCACCCTCCTGGGCAAGGGCGGGATGGGTTCTGTGTACAAGGGAGAGCACATCATCATCGGGAAGACGGTGGCGATCAAGTTCCTGCACTCGGAGCTCGCGCAGAACGAGGAGGTGGTCAAACGTTTCTACCGGGAGGCCCAGGCCGCCGCGGCTATCGGGCACGACGCCATCATCGATGTGCTCGACGTGGGCATCTCTCCGAAGGGCGAACCATACCTGGTCATGGAATACCTGGAAGGGGAGAGCCTCGGCGAGATGTTGGCCCGCACAGGTCCCATGGAGCTGGGTGCGGCTTGCGCGATCATGGAGCCGGCCCTGTTGGCCCTCAACGCCGCTCATATCAAGGGAATAGTGCACAGGGACCTCAAGCCCGACAACATCTTCATCGTTCGCCAGGAAAATGCCCCCCCGAAGATCAAGCTCATCGACTTCGGGATATCCAAATTCATCGAGGGAGTGGGTGGCGAAAAACTCACCCAGACCGGTTCCGTCATGGGCACGCCGGCCTACATGGCCCCCGAGCAGGCCCGTGGCTCCGCCGATCTCGACCACCGGGCCGACATCTACTCCATGGGCGTCATTTTCTATGAGATGCTCACCGCCAAGCTTCCCTTCAACGGAAGCAACTTCACCGAGATCATCATCAGCATCCTCACCGAGGACCCGGTTCCTCCCCTGGAGGCCTTCGAGGGATTCCCGGTCGAGGCACAGGACGCGCTGCTTCGCTCGCTCAACAAGGATCCCGCCGACAGGTATCAGAACGCGTTGGAGTTTGTAGAGGCCCTCAGGGGACTCGCCGCGTTCGACGGCCGTCAGGACAAGCTCACCCGGATCGCAGCGGCCGCCAACAAGATCACATTCGCCGGTGGAAGCCTGGGGGATACTTCTGGCGGGGCGCTCGAAGACAGCCAGGTCGCGGCCAACGTGCTGTCCCAGGTGGCGGCCCGCCAGGGTACTCCCGCCGGATGGACGCAAACTAAGCCCGCGTCCGGATCCCAGACCAGGACGCTCCTGCTCGTGATCGCGGCTGCCGCAATCATCACAATCGGCGGCGTGATCACAGCCGTGCTCGTTTCGGGAAACAGTACAGAGCCGACTCCTGGACCGATTGCACCTGGTGAGACCCCCACCGCACCGCAGCCCACTTCGGTGACCATCAGTGTCGAGGGAGCACCCGATGGTGCCCACATCTTCTTCGACGACATGCTGGTGACCATAAATCCCTTCACGGTAAAAAGAGCCGACTCGAACGCCATTCTGCGCGTCGAGAAGGATGGCTTCGAACCCTTCGTGGCCTCGGTGATGCAGAACGCCGATCAGAAGATAGTTGTGTCTCTCAAGCCCGGATCGACGGATTCGCCCTCGAGTGTCGCGTCCGAAAAGAGCGGGTCGGCAAAAAGTTCATCCAGGCCGAAGAAGAAAAAGAAGACATCCAAATCGTCGGCTGCGCAGCCCCCCGCGTCCACTTCCGCTCCGGAACCCAAGACCACAAAACCGCCAAAGAAAAAATCCTCGCTGCAAAAAGGAGCAAAGGGGACTAAGATGGCGGATAAATTCGAGTAGACTTCGTTCACGGAGGTGAGATGAAATCGAGATTCTCGTGCGTGGCGCATGCTTTTACGGTCGGTCTGGCCCTTATTGCGATTACCGTCGTTGTAGATGCGGACGAAAAAGAAGATGCAAAGACCCATTTCCAGAACGGTTTTGCCATGATGGAATTGGAGGACTTTGCGGGCGCCGCGGTGGAGTTCGAGGCGTCCCTTGCGAAATTTCCCACCAAGAACGCCATGTTCAACCTGGGCATGTGCCTCAAGGCAATGCACAAGTATCCCCAGGCGCTGCAGGTCTTTCGGAAGATCCTTACACAGTTCGGCGCGGATCTTGGCGGCGAGATGCGATCGGAAGTCAGGAAAAACATCTCTTCTATAAATAAAATGATCGCGCAAGTGGAGGTCAATACCAACATTCCGGGGGCATCGGTGCTGGTTGACGGAGAGGTTGTGGGGACCACACCCCTGAGTCAGCCGCTGGTGATCGGCGCGGGGGAACACAGAATTCGCGTGTCTCTCGCCGGGTATGAGGACGTCGAGAAGACGGTGACCGTTGTTTCCCAGACTCACCAGATAGTCGAGTTCAACATGACGCCGGCCGCCGGCGGGAGTATCCCGGCTGTTCCGGCGGGTATGGACGTCAAGGGAGCCCTGGTCTTTGCGCCCGGCGCGACGGCGCCGCCACGGCCCATACAGGGATCGACCGCTCCGCCGCCGCCCGGATCCCTGACGCCGCCGCCGACCCCGCCCCTTCCCCCGATCCCGTCTTCGGACGTAAGGCACACAATGAAAATCTACGGCATGGGCGTGGCCGTCCAGGCCGTGGGAATTGCCATCGGGCTCACCGTTCATTACGGATATGGCAATAACATGCCCCTCATCACAGCCGGAGGACTGTACTTCCTGGGATCCGCCGCAGCGGGAGGCGTCGTCACGTGGTTGTACGGAAATAATAGCGACTATTATAATTTTCCCCCTTGGGCCGGTTTCCTCGGATCTGTGGCCGGCAACGGCCTGGCGTTCGGAGTGGACGCATTGATATGGGTCAACGTCATGAGGCAGGACTACCCGGACGATCCCGACGAGGCCATGACATTGTTTTCACTTTACCTGATCGCGATACTGATACCCCCGGCTCTGGAGGCCGTTTCCTACGCCATCTTCAAGAAACCCGAGCCCAGATTCAAGAAAGCGTCCGCCTCGGTGAAGATCAACGGCCCCATGATCGCACCGATCATATCGATGGACGGCACGGGGCGCACGACCCTCGGTTGCCACATCATCGGCGGCAAGTTCTGATCGGCATTTGCCGAGACGAAACTTCCATATTTTTAGAAAAATCTACCGATATGGAACTCTAATCAATTAGGATTGGTAGTTTCGCTTTTCAAAGAGGAGTTGTGATGAATCGTATCAATGCGTTTGTCATTTTCGTTTTGGTCAGTTTCGTTTTCTTGTGGTCGAGTTGCAGCGAAGGTTCGGGGATGACCACGCTCATGGATTCGGGAACGAACGACACGGATACGGACGGCGACACGGATGGCGATACAGACGGGGATTCGGATACGGATAGCGATTCGGATACGGATAGCGATTCGGATTCGGATACGGACACAGACGCCGACACGGATACGGATTCCGACCCGGAGTGCATCGACATGGATTCGGACTGGTGGTGCGAGGACTTCGATTGCAACGATACAGATTCGTCCATCAACCCGGGCATGATCGAGATTCCCGGCAACTTGATCGACGAGGATTGCGACGGACTTACCGACGAGACCGGGACCGACTCGGACACCGACACGGATACGGGCACGGATACGGACACGGATACGGCCACCGACACGGATACTTCGACCTGCGGAACCAGTGTTTTCGTGCCCGAATGCGGAACCCCCACGGGCTGCAACTACTCGCTCGTAAGCGAGGCGGCGCATTGCGACGGCCTCGATAACAACTGCAACGGCACCGTGGACGAGGGTTGCTCGTGTCAGATCGGGATGGTTCAGAGCTGCTTCCTCGGTCCCCCCAACTATCACAACGTGGGCGCGTGCGTGGACGGGTCGCAGAGCTGTGTGCCCATAGGTGAATTCGGAACATGGGGCCCGTGCACCGGCGGTATAACTCCAACCCCCGAGGTCTGCGATTACGTGGACAACGATTGCGACGGGTGTGTGGACGACGATCTCTGTTGCTCACCTCCCATCGACTGCTCGTACCCCGTGGGCGACGCCCAGCCATTCGTGACCAAGACGATCACCGGGTATCCGGGAATCTACAACGCGTCCGACTGGAACACCGCCATGTGGACCTGGTCGCTCACCCAGGGGCCGTGCGATATCGTGCTGGGGAGTAACAGCTTCACCATGAACGGATCCGCCGTCACCTCGGTCTCGGGGGCGGGCCTGTCAACGCTCAATCTCTATTTCAATCTGTCGGGAACGCACGTGTTGACGCTCACCATCGTATCCGCGATTCATGGAACCCTCACATGTACCTGGGTGATAAACGTGGTCGCCCCGGGACTTCGTATTGAGCTGTGCTGGGATACCACCGGAACGGCGGACATAGACCTCAGGCTGGGCAGAACGGATTCCAGTTACACGAACGACTGGTTTTCAACCACATTCGGCCACGAGGATTGCGGGTACAACAACTGCAAAGACGACCTCTGGCACGACGTCAACTGGGGTTATCCGGACGTCGGCGGCCACGCGAACCCGCGCCTCGATATCGACAACATCTGGACGCCGGGTATTCCGGAGAATATAAATCTCGACAATCCGAGCCCGGGTCACAGCTTCCGAGTGCTCGTGCATTATTACGGTACGTCGACCACCACGCACCCGGTGGTCAATATCTACTGCGGCGGAATACGCAAGACCACCTTCGGCGTGAGCCCGCAGGTCCTCGGCTTCAACACCGCTGGATGGGACGACGGTGGGGACGGATGGAAGGTCGCCGATATCGAATGGGCCGGCGGCGTGTGGAGCGACACCTGCGTCATTGACCCGGTGCTGACCACGTCGTCGGCTTACTGGGTGGAGACCGGGCCGTTCAGCTGGAACAACCCCACATTCCCCTGACCCCATCCCGGCCTTCCCCTGCGAGGGGAAGGGGAAGATGATGGGGGCCAGCTTCTAGTGGCCGATGGAGCGTGTAAGCAGCCGCTCAATCAGGCCCTGGCTGTAGGTGGTGAGTTCGGTGAAGACCACGCCCATGCCCGGCGGATCGTCCTCCACGCGCACCACCTCGCCGGTGCCCTCGATGGTTTCGATGTCCTCCATGATGACCGTGAACCGCAGGTTGACGAAGGTGCCGATCTTGAGCGGAACCTTGGACCTGATGAAAACACCGCTCCTCGAAATATTCGTCACGTACTCATGGATGAACGCGTCGAAGCTCTCGAACTCCTTGTTGATCGTGACTCGTTCCTCGTCTCTATTCACATCAGTCATGATTCCTCCTGGCCCGCGCTGGGGCGGCGGGCACGAACCTGGAATTCCTCCAGGTGGACCGTCTTGTCGGACGTGACGACCACCTTTTTTCCGATCTTGTTCTGGAGCGCTTTCAATGGGCGCGCGCCCTCGCCCTTGAAGACCTCGGCCACGAACGGATGGGCCTTGATCTCGATCTGAGGACTTCGAATCTCGTCGTGATGTCGCCTGACCTCCCGGAGCACCTCATTGGCCACCGTCACCCGGGAAAGGGTGTTTCCGGTCCCGTCGCAGTATATGCACCTTTCGTGGAGGGTGCGCCCGAGGCTCTCCCGGGTGCGCTCTCTGGTCATCTCCACCAGTCCGAAGCGCGAGATCTGGATAACCGACGTCTTTGCCCGATCGTTCTCGAGAGCCGCTTTCAGGATCTCCATGACCTTGTTCCGGTTGGCGGGACGGTCCATGTCGATGAGGTCGAGCACGATCAACCCGCCGATGTTGCGAAACCGTACCTGGTAGGCGATCTCCTTGACGGCCTCGAGATTGGTGCGCAGGATCGTCTCCTCCTGATCCCTCGACCCCTTGCCCACGAACTTCCCGGTGTTGACGTCGATGGCGGTCAGCGCCTCACCCTGGTCGATGACCAGGGATCCACCGGAGGGAAGCTCCACCACCCGGTCCAGGGCACGCTTGATCTCCTCCTCGATACCGAACGCGTCGAAGATGGGTTCGTCGCCGTCGTAGACCCGGATCGAATCGAGTCGGGCGGGCATCAGACGGTCTACGAAATTCCTGAGCTTGTCCGCAGTCTGGGCGTCGTCGATCACCATGCGTCCCACCGAATCGTTGAGGCGATCTCTTGCAACGCGCAGGGGAAGCGACAACTCCTCGTAAAGCAGCCCGGGTTTTGATCGCTTCTTGTAGCGCTCCAGGATCGAGTTCCACGTATCGTTCAGGTACCCGGCGTCCGCATCGAGGGCGTCGGCGCTCGCGGATTCGGCAACGGTTCTGGCGATGAGGCCTCCCTTCTTGGGAGCGATGCGCTTGAGGATCTTGGAGAGCCTCTTGCGCTCCTCTTCCGTGGAGATCTTCCTGCTGATGCCTCCCCTGTCGCTGAAGGGCATGTATACAAGGTGCCGCCCCGCCAGGGACACTTCGGCGGTGATCCGGCACCCCTTGGTGCCGATCGGATCCTTGGAGATCTGAACGCAGAGAGGCTCGCCTTCCTTGACTATTTCCCTGATCGAGGTGCGGCGCGATTTTCGGCGAGGCTTGTCCCCGTCCGCCCGATCGTTCGTCTCGCCCGAATTTGTATCGGTGAACGGTTCGAGTTCGTCACTGGTTACGATGTCGGACACGTGCAGGAAGCCGTGCTTTTCCAGGCCCATATCGACGAACGCCGCCTGCATCCCGGGAAGCACGCGATTCACTCTTCCCCTATAGATGTTGCCCACCAGGGAACGATTCGCAGCGCGTTCCAGCATCAGTTCTACGATCATTCCGTCTTCGATCACCGCCACCCGGGTTTCTCCGAAATCGACGTTGATGACAATTATGTTTTCTTGTGACATTCGACCGTTCGCACACTTTCTGTAACAGGACGGCCGGTACCAACTGCGGACCGACCGGATGGAAGTGCTGAACAAAGGTACACTCCCATGGTATCGGTGATCAAGATAAGGATGAGGGTGCTCAGGGCCGAATAATTTTGGCTCCTTTGGGGGGCTTGAAGATGAATCGCTTGTGGCCGATGCCGGTGTTGGTCTTGACGTTGGTCAGGGTGAAACGGGTGGCGGTGCCCGCGCGGTCGATAAGCACGACCCGGCTCACCGATGGACAGGAACCCTCCATGGTCAGGAGGATACGTTCCACCAGCGGGATCGGCGTCCGTGGAACCAGCTCGATAACCCCTCTTGATCCTTCCACCGGCTCCGCATCCCCTCCTACAAAACGGGTGTCGAACGCTTCCTCCTCTTGCTCCCCGAGCACAAAACCGAATGCCAGTGCGACCATATCCTTGCGTGAAGATCCCTCGATGACGGTCCTGGTTTCCGGTCTCCAGGCGCGGACCACCTTTCCATCTGAAACCACCAACAGGCGCTGCGGCTTCTTGTATTCGAGGCGGATTCTCTTACCCCGACGGAGCTGAACCGTGCCCTCCATCACCTCCATATCGCCGCCCAGAACGTGGATTGTCTCCTGGGTGAAGTCGGCCGCCAGACTGAACACACCGTCGAGGCAACCGCGCCCGTGGTCCAGCCATGCCTCGATCGGATCCTTCCCAGTGCCGGGCCGGTCTCCGGGAAAAGAGGCCATGGAGTTGGTTGCCAGAACCCAGATGCAGGCGACCGCCGGGGTAACTTTCAACGATGTGATGAAGCGTTTCACTGTCGGTCTCAGGGAAGAGCGATGGCCTGCCTCGCGGCCTCGAGGAGATCATTCATTTCGGATCCCCTGGTGAGATCCAGAACGCGAACCCCTAAGCGGACGACCTCGGCGCGCCTGGTCTCCAGGTGGGGAAGCACCCCGTGGGCCAGGGAGGTATCGTTCGGCCCCTTCAGGCGCGTGGAAGTGATCTGAATAGCCGAACCGTCCTTGAACGGGTGAATGGTTTCCTGGGTGTCGACCCCGGCGGAGCGACGACCGATCAGAATGCCGCGCCCGGCCTTTCGAATGGCAGATGCGAAAATCTCTGCCAGGCCGCTGGTCCCGCCGTTGATCACCACGGCCACGGGGACGTCGAGACTCTCACCGGGCGACCCGGGTTTGGCTTTCCACTTTCGGCTGCCCAGATCCCCGCGCATTTCCTTCGAACCGATGGATCCCTTATCGAGCAGCAGATCCGCCAGGGCGATCATCTCGTCCTCGCCGCCCGCCGCAGCGTTCCTCAGATCGAGCACCAGCCCGCCGCAGGATCCGGCGAGCTCGCGTGCGACGGTTTTTGTCAGCCCCTTTCCGAAATACCTCACGCGAATAGAGACCAGGTCCCCGTGGCGTTCGAGGAAGAAGGGTGTGAAACTCCACGGCGTATAACAGATCTTGATGTCCCTTGTGACGCCTCCCCTCCGGGTGACCGAGACCCGGATCTTGTGGCCGTCCGCTCCCCACAGAGCGGCGAGCGCAATGGGCCGCCTGACTCCTGAAACGCCCTTGCCGTTGATCCGAATGATCCTGTCCCCGTGAAGCAGGCCCGCATCGTAAGCCGGGGAGCCCTCGTGAACCGCGATGATCTCGAGGGCGTCGCTCGTGGGGCAGACCCGCAAGCCGAAGCCGACGAAATCCGTCGGGATGGAGCCGATCTTTTTGTACACGGACGGCAGAATGTAAAACCCGGAGGGATCTCCCATTGCCTCGACCATGGCGTCCATCACGTAGCGCTGGAAGACCGTCTTGTCGAAATCCTCCTGTGAAAGGCTGGCAGCGGCCAGGGCGGACTCCAGAATTCCGCGCCATGCCCGGTTGGCGTCCGATCCGCTCACCCCCTTCCTTGGAGGGAACATGCCGGGGATCACGCATCCGGGCGCCGCAAGATCTTCACCACACACCCGCACAACCCCCGCGCGCAACAGCGTCGCCTCGGGCGGTGGGTCGAGGGCCTTGTTCCGCAGGAAACGCAGGGCCTTTTCCACCAGGGGCATGGTGACGTTGACGCCCTTCGAGTCGGCGAAGGCCGAAGCCGGGATCATCAGCGCACAAAAGAGAACGGCTGTTTTCATATTCCGAAGACGCTCGCGCATGACCGACTAATTCCTTTCCCTCAGGGATGCCAACCCCACCCAGGATACCATCGATTCGCGATCATGTAGAAGAGCACGGTGTCGATCATCAGGTGCAGGGTGATGATGTAAGCAAGCGACTGGGTTTTTTTGTACGTGTAGCCCTGAATCAGCGCAAAGGCGAAGATCAATATCGGACCCACCCCGAAGAAGGCCATGTCGTAGAGAAAGGCGGTGAAGAAGACCGCCTGGGCCAGGTTTGCCTCGCGGAAGCTGAAGTGTCGCAGCAGGAGCACGAAGGCAAAGTTGATCCACGCCAGCTCGTCCCATATTCCGACCATGTTGCAACCCCAGAATATACGCCACAGGCCCTCGGTCCGGTCGCTTTCCATGGGCAGCGGCCAGGCGTGATGAAGGGTCGGCGTCCATTTGAAGAAATAGGCCCACAGGAGTACGAAAGCCAGAGCGGTGCCGAGAGGCAGCCATATCCACATTTGAAGAGACCATCGGCCGTTGAACCACTTGTAGTCCAGCGGTGTCTTGAGCCAATATTTTGCGAGCAGGGCGGGCACCACCAGGATCCCGACGCCGAGCGTGAGGGTCAGTTCGAGTACGTGTGTGTTGGATGTGTCCCCGTCGACCCTGGTGAACCAGAGCACCGTCATCGTGTACGCGAAGAGGACGCAGGTCCTGAACCAGTTACGATCCGGACAGCGCCTGGAGAGCAGCAACGACGCCCCCATGAGAGGCCAGCCGAAGAGATTCCAGAAGGGCCAGCCGACCCGGTCTTCCTTGAGGGCGACGATGAAGATCATGGCCGCGCACATGAGCCACAAAGAAACCCTCTTGGACGTCAACAGGGACGTCGCGTCAGAGGTGTTGTCTTTTGCGTTCGTCATCATGAATTCAGAGGGAACCTAGCACGCGTATCCATGCACACGCCATTGATCCTTTACAAACACGACAAGACATATAGGATTTCCTCATTCCCCAAAACGCCCCGAGGCGAGGAGGCAACGTGAGCGTCATCGAACCGGAAATCTGTCTCACTTTTGACGACGTTCTGCTGAAGCCCTGTTACAGCGAGGTCATGCCCGCTCAGGTGGACGTGACGACTCGGCTGACCCGTGAGATCAAGCTCAACATTCCGCTGGTCAGCGCCGCCATGGACACAGTGACTGCGGCGGAAACGGCTGTGACCATGGCGCGGGCCGGCGGCATCGGCATCATCCACAAGAACCTTTCGCCCGAGGAGCAGGCGGCGGAGGTGCGCAAGGTCAAGAAGTCCGAGACCGGCATGATCGTCGACCCGGTCACCGTGACGCCGGACCAGTCGTTGTCCAACGTGCATGACGCCATGCGAAAGTACGGCTTCTCGGGCTTTCCCGTGGTGGAACCCGGCACGAGGAAGCTGGCGGGGATAATCACCCATCGGGACGTACGGTTCGAGACCAACCTCTCCCTCAAGGTCTCTGCCCTCATGACAAGGAAGCTGATCACCGCCAAGGAGCACCTGCCCCTGGAGGATTGCAAGAAGCTCCTGCACAAACACCGGATCGAAAAGCTCCTCGTCGTCGACGATGACGGCAAGCTCATCGGGCTCATCACCATCAAGGATCTGCAGCGGGCCGACCAGAACCCCGACGCCGTGAAGGACAAGCTGGGACGGCTGCTGGTGGGCGCGGCCATCGGCGTGCTGGAGGCCGACCGCGCGCGCAGGTCTGCGGCGCTGGTGGAGCAAGGCGTGGACGTGCTCGTTATTGACACGGCGCACGGTCACACCAAGGCGGTGATCGAGGCCGTCAGGCGAACAAAAAAGGAGTATCCGGGCACACAGATAATCGCCGGTAACGTGGCGACGGGGGAAGGTTGCAAGGCGCTCATCGACGCGGGCGCCGACGGGATCAAGATCGGAATAGGACCGGGTTCCATCTGCACCACGCGCATCGTGGCGGGGGTGGGCGTGCCCCAGATCGGCGCCATAATTGCCTGCGCCGACGTGGCCGTGAAGCTTGGTGTTCCCGTCATCGCCGACGGGGGAATCAAGTTCTCGGGCGATGTCGTCAAGGCAGTGGCGGCGGGCGCCGAGTCGATCATGATCGGCAGCATGTTCGCCGGAACCGACGAGTCACCCGGGGAAATGGTCTTCTACCAGGGTCGCAGCTACAAGGTATACCGAGGCATGGGCTCCATCGGGGCCATGCGCGCCGGCAGCAAGGATCGGTACTTTCAGGCAGAATCCGAAAACAAGAAGCTGGTCCCCGAGGGTATCGAGGGGCGTGTTCCGTACCGAGGTCCGCTCGCGAATATACTTTTCCAGCTCGTCGGAGGCTTGCGCTCCGGCATGGGCTATACCGGATCACCGGACATCGCCACCATGCTCACCCGCCGCACCAGCCTGATCCGATCTACTCCTCAGGGTCTTCGCGAGAGCCACGTGCACGATGTCATCATCACCGAAGAGGCGCCCAACTACCGTCTGGAACCGTGATGTCGTCCGGCTCCCAGGCGCTCTTGTTTTTTTTGGTCTCGGTCTTTCTTGTTTCCTGCGGAGGGACGCAAACGCCGGTCGATCCGGGGCCGAGGGGTACCGTCAGATTCAAATGCGAGCCCGGGGAAGCGGTGCTCGAGGTGGACGAGACGAGGCTCGGCCCGGTGAGGATGTTCGAGAAGACGGGGGTGCTCCTGCGTCCCGGCCAACACCGGGTGACCTTGAGCGCAAAGGACCACTTTTCGGAGTTCAAGCTGATCGAGGTGGTAGAGGGCAAAGTGACGATCGTGGAGATCAACCTGCGCGAAGTTCCCGAATGACCTGGAAGCATGGTGTGATTGATCGACTGGCGCTGGTAGCGGTGCTTGTGACCTTGCTGGTCGGCTGCGGAAGATCCGATATTTACTGGCGGGCAGACGAAATCGGGGACGGTGCGGTCCCCTTCTCGTGCGAATTTTCGGACATTGCGGATATTCATGGGACGGGGTCCGGAAACGTCCGGGTGGTTGGAGAGGGTGGCTGTGTCTTGCACTTTGACGGCGTCGAATGGAGTGAGGAGCCGGCCCCGGCTGACAAGCTGAACGCGGTTCACGTGATTTCCGACGATGTCGCATTTGCGGTGGGTGCGAACGCCGTGTGGAAGCGATCTTCAGGCGGCTGGGAACAGGTTTTCTCGATGCCGGGCGCAGAGTTTGTGGACGTCTGGGCCGACTCGGAGAATTTCGTTGTGGCGGTTGGAAAAGACACGGATACAAACACGGGTATCATCGCCATATACGACGGCAACGACTGGAAGCATCCTGCGTCGCTGGTAATCCCGTCTGTCTTGTCCGTCTGGGGGGAACATCCAGGCTCCGTATGGGTAGGTGGCGAGGACGTGCTGCTCCATTTCGATGGAACGCAGTGGCTCGCCGAAGAGACCGGATTTGAGTTCGAATTTGCCATCAGAAATCTCAACGGACGGGGCGAAGGCGAGTTGTGGTTTCATGTGTCGAGCGACCCCGACAATGGATGTATCGTCAGAAGAGCGGTCGATGACGAAGGCACATCGGTATTTCAAACCTTCTGTTGTCAGGCTTGGGGGTTCCCTGGATGTTACGAGGCCGTCTGGACGAGTGAAGGTAACGACATTCTGATGCCATGTGCGTCGTCTATGGGTCACCCACCTCGCTTCAACGGCGTGGAAGTTTTTGATCCTTTCAATGCCTGCATCGACCACATATTTGGCGTGCCCGAAGGAGCACCGGATCGATTGCGCGCAATATGGGGAGTTTCCGCCGATGAATTTTACGTGGCCGGCCCTGCCGCCAGCGGTCCTGTACTATGGAAGTTGGAATTTGACCCCAAGATGAACTGGAAGAAGATCTACTAAATGGAGGAATCGATGGACGTAAAAGTAAAGCAAATGTTTTCTGATGAAAACATAGACTTCAGGGTACTGGCCGAGGCATTTCCCGGTATAAAAGAATATTTCCAGGGCACCAACCCGGGCAAAATCAACCGCTATGACAACGGTGTAATGAGCACTTCAATTGAAGGCCAGGGCAAGGAATCTCCATCGACGTTCGGATACCTGCCGGTGGGCGAATTCGTGTTCAATGTCGGGGGTAACCAGGAGACAATGCATTTTCTGTCTGGAGAAATAGACTGGGGTTTTGGGAAGAACCCGACAAAAAGGCCGAATCAGTATGATATTCTGCTGATACCGGCAGGCGAGGATCTTAACCTGAACGTGAAGAAGCCCACATTGTACGTTTGCGACTACTTGAAGCAATGAACCAAGGTGGAACTTGACCAGCCCTCGCCCCCGTCGATAGACTCGACCGAACATGGAAGACAATTCCAGAATACTGATCAAACGATGGCTGTGGGGTCTCGGCATCCTGGTGATCTTCCTCATCCTCGTGTGGAAACTGGAGCGCCTGGCCACCCTCGCAATTCTCTCGTTTCTCGTGGCATACGTACTCAACCCGCTGGTCACGCGCCTCTCGAGGATAAAGTTTATCGGACGCGCCGCTGCCACCGTCATCACCATGTTCGGCCTCACCGTCGGATTTCTCGCGGTCCTGTTTTTTATCATCCCCGAGGTGTTCGAGGAGTTCAGGGCCTTTATAGGCCGCCTCCCGGCCCTCGCCGACAAGTTTCAGACCACTGCGATACCCTGGGTGGAAAGCAATCTGGGCATGGAGGTTCCCGGATCGTGGAACGAGGCTTTCGGCCATGTGCTGAATAGAGTTGAGAAGGGCGGCTCCGAGATGATCGCCCCGGCGGCCAGCGTCGCCACCACGGTGTTCGGCACAACATTCTCCGCGTTTTTCACAATCATCGGCGCCCTCATGTTCCCCCTCTTCCTCTTCTTCCTGCTCAAGGATTTTCCAAAGATAATAGCTGCGGTGGACCGGCTCATCCCGGGCAGGAACCGCGAGACCATCCACTCCCTTGCAAAGGACGTGGACAAGAGCCTCTCGGCTTTCCTGCACGGTCAGTTCACGGTGATGATGGTGCTCGGAACCCTGTACTCCGTCGGCTACTCGATTGTGGGCGTCCCGGTGGCGATCGGAGTGGGCCTGCTGACGGGTCTGCTGTGTTTCATACCGTACGTGGGCGCCGCTTCGGGTTTCGTCCTCGCCCTCTTGCTGGCCGCCCTGGAGATGAAGGGATGGGGCTCGATCATCGGGGTCTCCATAGTGTTCGGAGTGGTTCAGCTGCTCGACGCCGTACTGATCACTCCCAGGATTCTCGGCGGAAAGCTCGGACTCCAGCCTCTCTGGATCATTATCGCACTCATGGCCGGCGGAGAGTTGTTCGGTTTCCTGGGGGTACTACTGGCCGTGCCCACGACCGCAGTCATCAAGATTTTCGTGGCTCATTCCGTCGCAAAATACAAGGGGAGCGCCCTGTTCCTCTCGGATAGGCCCCTCAAAAAAACGGAGACGAAACCGAACGGGGATCCCGGGGAATGATCCACCCGTCACCCTGGCGCTGGCCGACATCGATATTGGCCGGCGGCGCGGCGGGTGCGGCGATCGGTTTTGGGGAAGGATTTGCATGCCACTGCCGGGACAGGCTGACGGCCGGCGCCCTGGACGCGGGGCTGGTCACCGTCCCCGGATTGATCGCGGGCCTTCTTGCGGCCGCAGGTATTTTTCTGCTGGCAGGTGCGGATCCCATGCGGCGGTTGAAGGAAATTCAAAAACGCCTCGCGACCGATCCCGATTTCGCCGCCCTGTTCACCACCCGATCGATCATTGCCCAGCTCGCCGGGTTCGTGTGGCTCACTGCGGCATTTCACGCGGGGCGCATCTCGTTTGCGACCTTCCACCACATGGGCTTGGCTGCGCTCCTTCTGACAGTCGGTCTGATCGGCCTTGGTCTTTGCATCTTCGTCGTATCACAGGCCCTGTGTCGCGCTGTGGCCCCCATGCTCGCGCGGATCGTACCGGGGAGTGCCATGCGGATCCTTGCCGTGGCTTCCATCTTTCTTGCGCCCATATTGTTGACAGGCATTGTTGTCCTCTCACCCGTGGATGGATCCGGATGGTTCGGATTCCTGGGCCTGGTCAAACGGGATGAGCTCGAGATCGGTCACGTCCTTCTCATGTTCGTTCCCGTCCTCGCCGCCGGCGCGGCGTTCGTATTGACCTCCAGCAGAAGCGCCCGCCGGCTCATCCCCGTCGTCTCGCTGATAACGGGAGCGGGGCTTGCCGGCGCCTTCATGGCCGCGCTTCAATTCGATTCGGGAGTCGACGCCTGTGCCGCCGTGGAGACCGATACGGCTCTTGGCGGCCGGATCCTCCCATACGCAAGAGGCATGTTCGACGGTGACGGTGACGGGGCGTCGGCCCTCTTCTGGGGAGGCGATTGCGACGACGACGATCCGGAGCGCTGGCCGGGAGCCATCGACCGGCCGGGCAACGGCATCGACGAGGACTGCTCCGGAAAAGATGCGGTTCTGCCGCCACCCGTGGATCCAGAGCCCGACGGATCCATCCGCGAGGATGACGCCGGGGTCGCCATTCCGGAAGGGCTCTCACTCATCATGATCACGGTGGACGCTCTTCGGTGGGATGTGGGCTACATGGGGTACGAGCGGCCCATCACTCCCAATATCGACGAACTCGCGAGCAGGGGCATCGCGTTCGAGAGATCTTACGCGCTCTCCTCGTTCACCGGGCGGTCCATCGGGCCGAGCCTGATCGGACAATACCCGTCGGAGGCCTTCTGCAGCGCGAATCATCTGGGGGTCTACTATAAAAAGAACGAGATGATGGCGGAGACCCTGAAGGCCGCCGGGTTCAGGACCGGCGGAGTCCAGGCTCACCCGTACTTCAAACGCTCGGGTCTGGAGCAGGGTTTCGATCGCTGGGAGATGGTCATCCCACCCGGGGACAAGGCCCAGGACCAGAAGATAACCAGCCCGGCGATTACGGACAGGTTGATTGATATCCTCGAGGACGACGAGTTCACGGGCAGCCGGTTCTTCTTGTGGGCCCACATGATGGACCTCCACAAGGCGTACTTGCCCCACAAGGGTTTTGCGAGTTTTGGCGACACGAACCGGGGCAGGTACGACGGCGAGGTAGCTTTCGTCGATCACCATGTCGGACTCATCATCGACACGTTGAAGAAACTCGGCCTGGCCGATCGCACCGTCATCATGATCTCCTCCGATCACGGGGAGGCGTTCATGGAACACGACATCCTTTTTCACGGCCGTCGCCTGTGGGAGGAGGTTGTGCGGGTTCCGTGGGTGTGGGTGGTGCCCGGTTTCGAGAGCAGGCGCGTGAAGGGGCGTGTCTCTCAGGTGGATCTGGCGGCCACCGTGTACGACCTGCTAGGGGTGAAACCCCCGGCGCATGTGCGAAGTAAAAGCCTGGTTCCCATGATGATCGGGAAAGAAGAGGGCGATCGCCGCATCTTCCTGGAGCAGCCTCTCGGGGAGTACATGCCGGAGATGTACGCCGTCATCGACGGTGGATACAAGCTCATCCACACCGTCGTGGGAAACCGCTACCTGTTATTCAACCTGGAGACCGACCCCGGGGAGAAAATAGACCTCTCCCGATCGCACCCGGACAAACTCGCCGACATGAAAGAAATCTACCAGCAGACCCGCGGAGCGCTGGAGATGAACGCGGATCGATGGGAAAGGGACTGATTTCAGGATCAATCCCAGGGAAAGGTATGGCCGGTCAGCTTTAGCTCCTCGCGCATGGTGTCGATCTCCACGCGCAGGCTCTCGTTGATGGGAGCGCCCCGGTCCTTGCGATAGACGAAGTTTTCGTGCTCCTTCTCCCAGGCGGTGTAGATGCGCTCCGCGCGCGGCGCCTTGTCCGACGCGCGCAGACTCCTGGTGATGTTGCCGGCGATGAGCTTGAACGTCTCGATGGGCACGAAACTCTCCACGTTGATGGCCAAAAAGAAATGGCCCAGCTTGTAGGGGACCTTTTTCCCATCCTCGTCGAAACCGATGAGCTGCTTCATGTACGATCCGTCCTGAAGCGCCGCGCACATGATCTCGATGAAGGTGGCGTACCCGTATCCCTTGAACCCGGCTGTCTCCTCGCCGATACCCCCCACCGGCACCAGCGCCGCCGTTCCTGCCACCAGATCCTTCAGAATCTGTACCGAGTCGGTGCTCGTCTCGCCCTCCCGGTTGATGACCCACCCCGGCGGGAGCTGCTTGCCCTGCCGCGCGTACACCTCGATCTTGCCGCGCTGGCTCACGGATGTGGCGCAGTCCAGAAGGAACGGGAAGGGATCGTCCGTGGGGCAACCGAGGGTGAGCGGGTTGGTGCCGAGCATGTTCTCCACGCCGAAGGTGGGAGCGATGGACGGGCGGGCGTTGGTGCCCGTTATCCCTACCATGCCGTTCTCGATGGCCATCAGCGGGTAGTACCCCGCTATTCCGTAATGGGTGGAGTTGCGCACCGCGACCATCCCGAGCCCATACTCTTTTGCCTTGTCGATGGCCATCTGCATGGAGCGTTTTGCAACTACGTGTCCCATCCCGTGGTGGCCATCGATCAATGCGGTGGTATGTGTTTCCTTGATAACCTCGAACTCCGTGACCGGTTGCTGGATACCGATGTTGATCCGATCGTAGTAGATCGGCTTGCATCTGGAGATCCCGTGGGAATCGATACCGTACCTGTCCGCGGTCGTGAGCACGTCCGCGCACACCTTCGCATCGTCCGCAGGCACTCCCAGTCCAATGAAAACATCCGTCATGAAGCTCTCGAGTCGATCGAATTTTACCCAATAGGTCTTGTCAGTCATGGTGCTTCCTCCGTTTCGGCAAAACACTATATCCAGAACATCGAAGAAACGCGAATCGTAAACGGTTTCGTGCTAGAAACGCTTCATGAAGCGCGAGATCTCAGGCGGCCTGATTGCCGGAGCTACCGGGGCGTTGATCGTCTCCATCATCGAGCCGCTGCTCGGTGAGGGCGCCCCCCTTTTTGCATCAATTGCCGTGGCGTTTGGCCTGATCCTTCCCGTGGGCCTCGCCACGGGTCTCGCCCTGGCGCTGTTTCGCGCGCTCGCGCAAAAGGGCGACAAGCCGTCCGACTGGATTCGCACCCTCGCATCCCGTGACAACGCCGGCGTCGGCGGTCGGGTCCTCGTTATCGGCCTGGGGTCCCTCGTGTTATTCCCGATGTACTACCGGATGATCTTCTTTTTCCTCACCGGTTTTCATCACCACGGTCTCGCCGCCCTTGCCCTTTCGGTATCCTCACTTCTCCTCGCCGTGGTAGCCGTCCTCCTGGGTGTGGGGCTCGCCTCTCGGATGACCGCGCTCATCTCGCGATCCTCCGGTTTTCTCGGTGTTGTTCGACGCCCCGCCGTCTGTCTTGCTGTCGTCGTCACGGCGTGGGCCGTCGCCCTCGCTCCGGCGCTGCACACGGGGCCGGACGCCACGGGCATCTTCGGCTTCGTGGGTTTTCTCATGAAGGACGGCCTTGGCGCGGGTCCTCTTCTCTCATGGTTGGCCCTCCTGGCGATTGCAATAACGACCCTCTGGCCTCTCTTCAAGCGGGGCAGGGTATGGCTTGTTCCCGCAGCCGGAGTTTGTCTTCTACTCGG
>JAUXHN010000320.1 GCA_030621515.1 Deltaproteobacteria bacterium
GGTAGTACGCGAGCGGGGCACGAAGAGAGGAGATCCGTTCGTGATGCCCACGACCTGCCCGGTCTGCGGGGGATCCACCGGGCGAGAGGAAGGCGAGGCCAGGTGGAGATGCACAAACCGGCTGGCTTGCCCCGGGCAGCTCAAGGCGGCCCTGCGCCACTTCGCGCTGAGATCGGCGATGGATATCGAGCATCTCGGACCATCGCTCATCGATCAGCTTGTCACGAACGAGCTGGTGCGAGATCCGGCGGATCTGTTCTCCCTGACCGTGGAGCAGGTGGAAGGGCTGGATCGCATGGCGGAAAAGAGCGCGCGCAACCTGATCGCAGCTATCGACAGGAGCCGGGGAAAAACGCTGGATCGACTCATAACCGGGCTGGGGATCCCGTTGGTAGGGGAGGTTGCGGCCGTACAGCTGGCGTCCAGGTATGGGAGCCTGTCAGGTTTTTTCAAAGCGATACCGGCGGTACAGCGCGAGGAGCTTGCCGCCATTCACGGCATCGGTGACAAGATAGCCGATTCCATCGCGAACTCTCTGGAAGACGAGCGATTCATGGGGGTCGTGAAAAGGTTGCTCGATCTGGGAGTAGATCCCGTGGCCAGGGGTGAGAGTGAGAAAGGATCCCTCACCGGGATGTCGTTCTGCCTGACGGGCAAGCTCTTCGAGCCGCGAGCCAGGATCCAGGAGCGGATTCGCGCGGCTGGAGGGGAAGTTCACTCGGCGGTCAAGAAGGGCACCGGTTACCTGGTCACCGGTGAAAAGGTCGGCAAGTCAAAGATAGAAAAGGCGCGCGCCGGCGGAACCGAGGTCATCGATGAGGAGACACTCATGGGGATGATTCTCGATGAATGACTTTCGGACGCGCTGTCGAAAACTGTCGAAAACCACTTGACATGTGGAAAAGATGCTAACATGTTAGTAACATGTCAGCGATGATTCAAATCCGCAATGTACCCGAGGAAGTACACCGCAGGACAAAAGCCAGGGCCGCCATGTGCGGCCTCACAATGTCCGAGTACATTTTGCGGGAGCTGAAGAAGGCGCTGGAGCGTCCCACCACGGAAGAGCTTCTTGAGCGGTTGTACCGATACCCGCCCGTTGAGTTGTCCAGAAGCCCAGCCGATCTGGTCAGGGAAGACCGGGATGACGAATGATTGTGATCGATGCTTCGGCTGTTGTGGAATTGCTTCTGAACACATCCTGCGGGCGACGAATCGGCGAGCGTATCCTGTTCCAGGGTGATTCCCTTCACGCTCCAGCGCTCCTGTATCTGGAGGTTGCCCAGGTGATAAGGAAATTCGTGCGCCTGGGGGATATGGATGAACTGCGCGGCTCGGCCGCTGTAGAAGACCTTCGAAATCTCGATCTGGAGGCGTGTGAACACAGGCTCCTGTTGCCGAGGGTATGGCAGCTTCGGGAGAACCTGACTGCGTATGATGCGTCATACGTGGCGCTGGCAGAGGCGCTTGACGTCCCGTTGGTGACCACCGATCAACGGCTGGCGGGATCTTCAGGGCACCGCGCCCTGATAGATCTCGCGCAATGATGGAGAAGCAAGATGGATAGCAACGGAAAGCTGTTTTCAAGGGGGGGGCCGGAGCCCAGGTCGGAGCTGTTGGCGGCCTACGAGGAGATCACCGTCGGTGGTTTCAGGGATCTGGATCGGTTCTCCGTTGAGGATCTGGACTGGCTGCAGCACATACACGATCGTCACCTGGACTTCTTTCGAGAGGAGCGGCGAATGCATTTCGGCGCCTTCGCCCTGGTGGGGCTGGCGTTCATCATCCTTCTTCCCGCGACGTTGTTCCTTGAGGACTACTTCCTTATTCTCGCCGGGGCGCAGGCCTTGTTGCTCGTCTTGCTTGTTCCGTACGTCTTTGTCTACCGCAAGTACGAGGAGGGCGTGAGGAGGATGATGCGCGAGGCGATTATTCTGGAGAACGTCCGGCGGCTGCGGGTGGAGAAGGGGTGAGCGATTTGGGCTCGAAAGAGCGTTTCGCTGCGAGGAAAGAAGGCATATTGGCAATGAAGCGCCAGAGGGTGTGCCGGTGCTGCCAGAGTCTCTTTTTAAACTTGGTCTTCAACCAGATCTTGTCGTGGTAGAAGCGTTTGATGTGCCGGTTGTAGAGTTCGTCGATCTCTTCCCTGGATTCGAACGCTTCGGGTACGAAGACGAAGTTGAGGCAGTTCATCAGCTTCCACTCGTTGTTGAACGTTCCGTCGTTGTGGATGGTCGGCCAGCAGGGCGCGCCCGGGAACGGTGTGAACTTGGACATGTTCATGTCGTCCAGACCGAGGGAGATGATGAAGTCGCTCGTCTTTCTGATTGACTCGGGCGTCTCCCCGGGCAGGCCCATCATGAAGAGCCCCTTTGCGCGGATGCCGTTCTTCTGGATCCTGGCGACCGTGTCGCGGACCTGATCGAGGGTGACGCGCGCCTTGTGACGCGTGAGGAGCGTGGCATCCCCGGACTCGATACCCACCGAGATCATCAGACAGCCGGCGTCCTTGAGCATCCGAAGGAGTTCGTCGTCCGCATGCCCCGCGTGAACCGCGCAGTTGAACTGTATTCCCAGAGGCCTGTCGATGAGCTGTTCGCAGATCTGGGTGATCCGGTTTCGGTTGGTGGTGAAGAGATCGTCGTACACGTTGATGTGGCGCACATTGAAGCGCTCCTGGAGCATCTTCATGTGGTTGTAGATGTAGTCGGCTGTGTTGGATCGAAAGCCCTTTTTGAAGACAGAACGATCGCAGTACGAGCAATTGTAGATGCACCCGCGGCTCGTGATCATGGTGGCGCCCGGGACGTGTATGTAGCTGAGCGGAGGTAGATAGTATCCTTTTGGGAACCTGGGCAGTAGATCGTAGGCCGGGAACGGCAGCTCGTCCAGGTGCTTGATATGTATCCTGGGCGGGTTTGTGACAGCCTGTTCCCCGTCGCGCCAGACCAGCCCGTTGATGCTTCCGAGATTCTCGCCGTCCGCCAGCTCGAGGAGGGTTTCCTCCCCCTCGCCAAGGCAGAGATAGTCAATGGAATCGAACCGCTCGAGCAGCTGTGCGCCGATGGCCGAGGAGTGGACACCTCCGACGATGATCTTGATGTCGGGTTTTGCTTCTTTGATCAGCGAGGCCATGTCGTTGGCGTCCGGGAAAGCCGAAGTAGTAGCGGTGAAGCCCACAATGTCGGGCCGGTGCGCGAGAATCTGTTTTACGTTGGCCTGCGGCCCCGGCCTGGCTTTGGGACCGAGACAGTCGTGTACGGCCACCTCGTGCCGCCCGGTGGAGATGATGTACGCCGCCATCGACAGGAGGCCGATGGGCGCCATGCGATTCGCCACCACGGTGGCGTCTTTCTGTCCTGGAAACCAGTTGGAACCGGCTGGATGCACGAGCACGATCTTCATGGAATAATTCTATATCCCTAACCTGCATAATTCGCCAGCCTGCCGATAAAATAGCGTATCCCGCGCCGGTGTCACGTTGTAATACCCCGGAGGATA
>JAUXHN010000220.1 GCA_030621515.1 Deltaproteobacteria bacterium
AGTAGTACAATGAGACTACTGAAAGCACTTGTGATGAGTATGACAATCATGATGATGAGCCAGGCGGCGATGGCGGACATCTGTGCGACAGTGGGAAGCGACATCGTTTGCGACAACAATACTTCCCAGTACACCGACTATAGAAGTGGTAAGAAATACTGCAACAACCCTGGATTGCGATGAGGCATCATCATCTGAGGTAACTGGAATTCCTGCCGCCTGGTTCATCGAAGGTTACGCGATATATGGAGATGAGGAAGACGATACAATCTTTGGTAGCGATCATACTAAAGAATACCTGTATGGAGAGGGTGAAGACGACGAAATCCATGGGTATGGAGGGGACGACTTTCTGTACGGTGGTGATGACAACGACGATCTCTACGGGGGCGACGGAGTGGATCATATTTGGGGCGGAAGCGGGGGTGACTATATCGAAGGAAACGAATGCTCAGATTACCTTTACGGGGGCGATGACGGCGACTTAATATATGGAGGAATCGGCGACGACCATATGTGGGGAGACGATGGAAATGACAGAATGTGGGGGGAAGACGGAGGTGATACAATGCGTGGCGGCGTTGGCAACGACTTGCTGTATGGGGGAGACGGTGAAGATTATCTTTATGGAGAAGTCGGTACTAGTGATCGTTGTTACGGGCAGGCCGACGACGACTTTTGCCATTTGACAAATTGTGAAACCTTAGGCCCATCCTGCAATCCATAAGGTAGCCCATGGTTTGAAATAGGATTGAAAAAACGCATGATTCCCGCTCTGATCACATTGAAATCTCAAGTCGTTTTAGCATTCGGCCTGTGTTGTTTATCGGCACTTATATCCTGCTCATCGGGGAAACGCCCGAGTGAGAAGATCGGCCAGGACAGTGGTACGGATACCGAAACCGACTCCGACACCGGGTTGGTATGGATTCCTGGAAATGATTTCGATCTGACCGAACCGTTCATATTACACGAGTACAAGGCTAACAATGGCCCTTGTCAGTCTCTTTCATTTGATGGAGAGAACCTCGCCTTGTCGTGGTCGATGGGCATTATGGACATTGATGACCAGGTTAGCCACGTTTTCTTGTTTGTTTTCCCGTGGGATATGCCATGGAATGCCCAACATGGCATGTTCCCCGAAGAACCTCCGGCTTGTAGACTGGTTACCTGGAATGCTCCGGCATCCAAGCCTTTTCCAACTGAAGAAGGGTTCTTTCTGATCACGACCGGTAGTACATCCGACTACGAATTTGGATGTCAAGTGGTGCTGAGCGAATGGGATCTGGGTGCTTCGATATCCTACGGCCCACAGGCCTACTACAACTTGTACCCGGACGAATTATACAACGCCATGAATCCAACCGGCCCCCAGGACAGCACTGGTTGCGTCACGGCGGGAAATGTCAAATGTAAGGACTGTGACGATCCCATCTTGGCGGAGCTAGTGTACCAGATTTACAGGTATTGCCCCGGAGATCCTCCTCAACTAGTGCTCGGCCAGAACTACCCCTGGAACGATCACGTTCTGGACACGGGCCATGTCTTTTCGAATTTCGGAGGTACGAACACCTTCGAATGGAGCGGAGTGCTGACAACAGTAGTTGTCTCCAAATGGGGTCATCTTATTCTCGCCCAGGGCACGCACAACGGCGATGTGATTATGGAACCCCAAATCGTCATGCAACCCTTCGATCCGACTAATAGTAATTCTCCTCAAACCGGTTACCGCTTCTATTCACAACACGACGGCTCGTTTCTGGTTATCTCCAGTCTTCACTACAATGAAGACGGGGACCAGAATACGGATCCCTATCCGCTGGAACTCGTTTCGCACATCCTGAGCATGGACGGCCAGGTGCTTTCCGGACCCACTCCCCTGGTGGCGTACGAGGGCATCAGTGCGGCTACCAGTGACAATGATATGGCCGCATGGAACGGTCTATACTTCGGCGCGTGCTACCGGGATCCGCTGGACACATACAAGTTCATGTTGCTCGATGAAGACGGGGTTCTCCTGCGCGATCCCGTTTCTCTTTTTGCCCCGATACCCAATCCGGTAGGCCGCATGTCCTCCTGCGATATTGTGGCCATTGACGATGAGATTTTCGCCGTAGCTATCTCCGTAGCCTCGGAAGGCCAGCAGGACTACCAAGACGGGATGTACATAGTCTACGTCAACATCAACCCGATTGAGTGAAGCGGGGCGATAAGCCTTACCTTCTCCTCGAAAATGAGTCTGGAACCTGGATCGAAGGTCTCCGAGTCACGAAGAGGCATCCGTGAGCCTTGTAAAACCGGTTGAAGAATCCCCAAACGCCTTCACGAGCCTCGCTGGAGAGCCTTAAGCGGGAGTGTGCCTTTTTTATACTCCATCCCGGCCTTTTTGGAACGCAACCGTGCGCTTTGCGAGTGTAGTATTATCGAGATCATGATTTAATGAAACCATGCATGAGTGCATAATCAATCGCCGGACATGAAAAGGATGGTGCTGATGAGGGGTTATAGTAAATACATCTTGTTCGCGGTCGCGATCGTAACCGTTGCATTGACAGCGGCCAACGCATCTGCAGAGGATACGCCGCTTCTGCAAGAAGGCCAGGGTATGGCGCCGAGCCTTTTTCGGCCTGCCGTGGACACAAAGGGACACTTCACGGTTGACAGCACGCCTGTCCTTCCGCACCTGGCCATTTCCCTCGGCATGGTGCTGGATTTCGGGTTCCACGAGTGGCTTGCGGTGGAGCAGGACGGCCTCGCACCATATGACAGGACGACTGTCGACAAGTACATCTCGACGAGGTTGTTATTCAACGTAGGACTGTTCGACAGATTGGTGATCGGCGCGCAGATTCCGATAATCATCCCCGGCGGCGACATGTACGACGGTGTCAACGCTGCGGGCGATCCGCAAAAGGCTGGGTGGTCCAGCAAGGGAGCGTTCGGCGATATCGCCTTTCACGCCAAGATGCACATCACCCGGGCGAACTTGCACCTCGTAGGAATCGGCGCGGTGATCCAGTACGAGGCCCCCTCGGGCAAGCCGCGGTTGTTGGGCGGCGATCCGGGCGGCGCGGTTTCCGGGAAGCTGATCTTCGACATCGAGCCGGCCAGCAGATATCGAATGGCCATCAACGTCGGGGCCAGGCATCCCATCAAGGCGGAGGAGGACAACTACCTGCATAATGAAAACGTGCCGGGGCAGATATTGCTCTTCAAGTACGGCTCGACCCTCAACTTCGGGCTCGGCCAGAGCTTCGTGATGTGGCCGGGGCTCATGGATTTCGTGCTGGAATTCTACGGGAACCAGCTCGCCTCGGAGTTCGGAAATGCCGCGTACACATCACTGGAAGCCAACCTGGGGTTCAAGTTCTACATGCAGGAGAGCTCCTATCTGATGGTCGGATACGCCCACGGGATCCCGACGGGGAAAACGGATTCGGGCTACGGTTATCAGAGCATGGAACACAGGATGTTCCTGGGGTTCGCCTTCGAGCCATCCATCCCGGATCGAGACGGGGACGGCATCGGGGACGCCGACGATCAATGCCCCAACGACCCGGAGGACAGGGACGGCTTCCAGGATTCGGACGGATGTCCGGATCCCGACAACGACGGGGACGGTATCCCCGATGTCGAGGACGCCTGTCCGCTGGTTCCCGAGGACATGGACGGGGACAGGGACGAGGATGGGTGCCCGGAGGATCCGGCCGATCCGACCGACGACAGGGACGGCGATCGAATACCGGACGTTGTCGACAAGTGTCCCGACGATCCGGAGACCTACAACGGCCTGGACGACGAAGACGGGTGCCCGGACAAGGGCGACGTGGAGCTCACCTCCGGCGTCATCAAGACCCTCAAGAAAATTTATTTCGAGTACAATTCCGACGTCATCAAGAAGGTGTCTTTCAAGATCCTCAACAAGGTGACCGCGGCCATCAAGGCCAATCCTCAGATAGAACTCATCGAGGTGCAGGGGCACGCGGACGAGCGCGGAGCGGAGCGCTACAATCTACAGCTCACCAAGAAGCGCGCCGCCGCCGTGAAGCGCTATCTGGTAAAGAAGGGGTTGCCGAAAAAGATGATCCGGTCGGTCGGATACGGGGAATACTGTCCCCTCAAGCAGGGTCACACCGAGGAGGCATGGGAGCAAAACCGGCGGGTCGAGTTCATAGTGCTCAAGATCAGCGGGTATCCCACCGGCGTGGATCCGTCGTGCAAGCGGGCCAAACGAAAAGGGATCGTTTCCAAGCCCGTCAAGGTGACGCCCAAGAAGAAGACGCCCAAGAAGAAGGCGCCCAAGAAGAAGACCCCCAAGAAGAAGGCGCCCAAGAAGGGAAAAAAGAAGAAATAGGGGGACAGATGCACTGCATCAGATCGTTCGTCGTATTCTCAACAATAGCATTGGTGTCGCTCGGTTGCGCCCACGGTGGGGGCGCAGGGCAGATCTTGAACAGGAGCATTCTACAGGAGGGCTCCCGGCCGCTCGCCTACCAGACTGCGGCCTTCGCTCGAACCTTCGAGACCAGCGCGTTGATGCAGTGGCAACAGACAATGCGTGTGGTCAAGGCCGATGTCATCCCATTCTTGCGAGCCGCGCGGGAGCAAAAGATCGACTTCCGGATCGAGGTCAACGAAAAGCTGATCGGCCAGACAATTGTTTACGATGTCGACCTTATATACCTCAAGAAGGGCGGCAAAGAGGTGAGGGCGACCGCAACGACCGGCGAGCCGGAGGAGTTCGAGGCCCACGTCGCCAGGATGGCAAAGGCGACAGGGTTGCCCCTCGAACAGGTCCGGTCGGCCCACATGGGATTGTACGCGATGGCCAACATGATGGTCGCCCTGAACGTCTCCCTGGAGGCGATGCACGGGATGGCTTTCGCCCGTATCGCCATGGCCGAGAAGCTCAAGGCCGGGGAGCGCCAGATCGATTATTTCGATCCGAATCGCCCTGTGGAGGAGAGCCTCGCCGACGTGGATCTCAGCCTCTCGGTCATCGCCGCTTTTGACAGGACGGTCCAGCAGTCGAGGGCGGAGGTGCTCGTGGCAACCGCGCTGGCAGCCCAGTACGCCCACGAAGGCGTCCTCGACGAACTGGATTCGCTATGTGACGCGGCCATCGTTCGCGGAGGCAATATTCCACAGGCTGCCACCGCGGAGGAGTTCGGCGTGGTGGCTCGCGCGCTGCCCGATCCCAAGGAGCTGGTGGATGAGCTCATGGGAGATCTCGGTTTCGCCAAGGCCGTCTTCGACGTGGCAAAGGCGGTCATCTCTCGCGATCCCAGGGGGTTCCTGGACGCGGCAGCGAAGCTCGCCCCCAAGGACACCAAGGTCCGCACGGCATTGGACACACTCGCTTCGGCGGCTCACGGCGACGTGAGGGCGGTGATCGACGGGGTCGCAAAACTGACCGGCAATGAGGAAGTAGTGCAGGACGTGGAAGCGAGGCTCTCCAAGTTCAAGGCGCTCAAACCGCTGGTGAAGGTGGTAAAGGGAAAGATCAGATAGACCTGGTTCTGACGGGTGGGGACGACCTACTTGTCTTCCTTGTCTTTGCCTGCCGTTTCGTCTTTCTCGTCATCCTCTCCGGTGAGCCCGGATTTGAAGTTCCGGATTCCCTCGCCGAGTCCCTTGCCCAGCTTGGGAAGCTTCGTGGCTCCAAAGAGGAGAAGTATGATCCCTATGATAATGATCCACTCCCAGAGGCCCGGCATGCCAAAGAGGGGGATGCTTGCTGCTTGTGAAAGCATCTGTAGGCTCCTTTTGTCTATCTTGACCGTATGAAAGATATACTCTCATCAAGTGGTAGACAAGTATTCAATGGTTTCGTTTGGTATACATATAGCACGAGCGAATTGGGAAGGCAGAGCATGCGGTACGTGATTCTAATCGGGCTTGTAACGGCGCTGATAATTGGTTGTCATCACGTCGGTGGCCTTAAGGGAGATGCCGGGCCGGATACCGACGCTGATTCCGACTCGGACACAGACACGGGCACAGACACGGGCACAGACACCGGTCCGAACGAGTGCACTCAAGGGGGGTATAGCGGCAATTTTGTTATCGGCACACCATCGGATGTCGCAACCCTCGCGGGGTATACATCGATCTCTGGATACCTGTATATCAGCTGCCCCTCATGCACCGACCTGAGCGAGTTGGTTTGCCTCACCTCGGTGGGCGGGAGATTGACTGTCAGAAACAACAGCGCCCTCACCAACCTGGACGGGCTGAGCGCCCTCACCTCGGTGGGCTGGGAATTGCACATCCTCAATAACGCCGCCCTCACCAACCTGGACGGCCTTGGCGCCCTCACCTGGGTAGGTGCAAACATGAGTGTCAGTACAAACGCCGCCCTCACCGACCTGGACGGGTTGAGCGCCATCACCTCGGTGCCCGGCAGCTTGGGGATCCTCAATAACCCCGCCCTCACCAATCTTGACGGACTTGGTGGGGTAACCTCGGTGGGCCATGGGTTGATAATCTTCGAGAATTCCGCCCTTACAAACCTTGACGGGTTGAACTCCCTCAACTCGGTGGGCTGGGATTTGACCATCCACGACAATTACACCCTGCCCGATTGCGAGGCGTGCGATGTGCTGGACCAGCTCACTACTGGACCCACTCCGATAGCGGTCTACGACAACCTCGACGACGCATGCACGCCGGTTCCGGCTAGCTGTCCGTAGATTGGTTTACCTGAAAAAGTTTACCTAAAGGGACTTGAGAAACGCCTCTGCCTGGAAAAGAAAGTCGTCCTCGAAAAGAATAGTTGTTTGCCGCCCATCTTTTCGCTCCTCCATAACAGTTTCGATTTTCCGTCCGTAGGTCGTGTAGTACCAGGACGGGCTGCTCTGCGCGCCAATCACAAGGTAGTTGAGATCTTTCGTGATGGAATTTTTAAAAATACCTCCGAGCTTCTCGACAATTCCTCGGAAAAGTTTTCTTGGACCGGCCTTGGCGGGGCCGGTGAAACAAAAACTTTTACCTTCGAAGACGATCACTGATTCCCGATCGCAGATGTAGGTGATCGGCTTGCAAATGGGCGAGTCAGTTCTCATGAATTCGTTGAGATATTCTTCATCATGGATCACGGGGTAGTCGATCGGTTCCTCCGAAAAGTTCCGACAGAACTCCATAAACTCGGCTCTCTCTTGATCGGACACGACACCGTCATCCAAAATCCTGTCCACTAGCTCGAACGCGTCGCTGAACGGCCATTGCGTTCGGAGGTCTTCGTTATCCAGTAGCCAGTCGTTTATACCGGTGATTTCTTCGTCGGTAATTTTTCTATCTATCGCGATGCCTTGCAATATGCCGTGGAAGCGTCGGATGAAGCTCGACAGGATCGGCGGACGAGGCTCATCGTCGATAAGCTGCAGGCTCCACTCAAGGAGTTCTTCTCGCTCGTCTGCGTCGATGACTTGATCTTCGAGGTAGCGATTGAGCATCGAAACGACACTGCGAAAAGGTTCGACCGAATGCAGGTGCTCATGCAGACCGAGCCACTGTTGCAATTCTCCGATCTCTGTGTCGCTCAACTCGTAGTCAATCGAGATGCCTGAGAGTATGCCGTGCAGTCTTTGTTTTGCTCGATCGATCTCTCTTACTT
>JAUXHN010000174.1 GCA_030621515.1 Deltaproteobacteria bacterium
CCAGCCCGGTGATGCGGGTATGCGGACGGCGCAGAAGGTAGTAGAAACCGGCCAGCGAGGCCACCACGAGCACGGGTCCGATCTCGTTCATCATGGTGAACACGGCGTTGAGGGATCTCTCGTCCAGGCTCTCCAGGTGCTCCTGGGCCATGGATTTCTGGTACACCCTCGCCGAGACCACCCAGAAGAAGTCTCGCACGGTGTGGACCCCGCCCAGGGAGATGGGGGAGCCCGCCGCCGATCGCAACGGGAGGAAAAGGTAGGGAAGCAGTCCTGTGCCCGCAATGCCCATGAGCCTTGCGGTGACGAGCATGGCGCCCTTGCCGCCGCGATCGACGGCGAGAAAGACCAATGCCGGAATCGCCGCCGGGAGCGCCGCGAGCATGATGAAGTGGTGATTTGCGAGTCCCAGACCGAAGAAGAACGCGGACAGGTAGAGGCGTCCGAGGCGATCTTTGTTCTCGTCCAGGCAGTAGGAAACAAGAGGATAGAGGGCCGCCAGAACCAGGAGAATCTGGAGGGAGTAGACCTCCGCGCGAACGCACTGGAACCACCAGCCGGGCGCGGCTGCCGCCGTTAATGCGGCCGCCAGGGAGATGATCGCCGCGAGCCCCTCCGGGAGCGTCGGCGTGACCCGCTTCAGGATGGCGGAGACCATCTCGAAGAGCAGGAAGGCGGCGACGGCGCCGAAGAGGGCGGAGGCGATGGAGACCCGAAGCGCGATCGATCCCAGAGGTAACAGGGTGAACGGCTTGACCAGCATCACGTAGAGTGGATGCCCGGGGGGATGCGGCACGCCGAGTGTCTGGGCCGCGGCCGTGAACTCGGGAGAGTCGAGCCAGTACGGCTCGGGGGATGCCGCGAGGATGCCCATGGCCAGAGGGACGGCGAACGCTCCTATCCGGGAGATGCGAACCACCAATCGTTCGAACACCGACGTCATTTTTTTAACATACATCATAGACCGCGCGGGGGGAAAAATGAGGTGAAGAAGGACTGGTCATGGCCTTGCTCGGTCCGGCCTCCTGGGATAGGCTCTGAAACCGCATGAAGATCCTCGGTATCAATTTCTCTTGCGACTCCGCCGCAGCTCTGGTGGAGGACGGCGTGGTGATCGCCGCGAGCCAGGAGGAGCGGTTCTCCCGCATCAAGCACGATCCCCGTTTCCCCGATCGGGCGATCGACTATTGTCTCTCCGTGGCGGGCGGGGGATTGGAGTCCGTGGACTCGGTGGCCTTCTTCTGGAACCCGGGCATTCACGCACAGGCGCCCACCCGGAGGTTCACCGCTTATCCGAGACATCAGCTCGAGTTTCTTCACAGTGTGCCCACGCACCTTCTAGGGAGGTTGCCGGGTGTGGATGTCACCGGCATGGATCAGGTGATCAGGCTCTCGTCCGGGAAGAGCCTGACCATCAACTACATGACGCATCACATGTGTCACGCGGCCGCTGCTTTCTACACCTCGCCCTTCGAGGAAGCGGCGATCCTGACGGTCGACGGCTACGGCGAGCGTCAGGCTACCGGGATCTTCCACGGTCGCGGGACGGATATCACGCCCGTCCTGTCGGTGGATTTTCCCCACTCCATCGGTGCGCTCTATGCGGCGTTCACCCAGTATCTGGGGTTTCGGGCCAACAGTGGAGAGGGAAAGGTGATGGGCCTGGCCTCATACGGGAAACACAGCGAGGTGGCCGGGGCCATCAAAAAGATGGTCAATCTCACAGCAGAGGGGTTCGAGCTCGACCTCTCGTATTTCGAGTTCTTTCACGACAGGCCCGCCCGGTACGCCCGGAAACTGGTGGACCTGCTGGGACCGTGCAGGGAGCCGGAAACTCCGCTGGATCAGCGGCACATGGATATCGCGTGGGGTCTTCAGGCCGTCACCGAGGAAGCCCTGCTTCACCTGGCTCGACTCGCCCGCGAGAAGACCGGCGCCGGAGCCCTTTGCGTTGCCGGCGGCGTGGGGCTGAACTGTGTGGCGAACGGACGGATCATGATGGAGGCGGAGTTTTCCGAGTACTTCTTCTATCCGTCCGCCGGGGATGCGGGCACCTCCGTCGGCGCGGCGCTGCTGGCGTACCATGGCATCCACCACAAGGAGCGCTCGCGGGTCGTGGCTTCGGAGTACCTGGGCCCGGAGTATTCGAGGGAGCAGGTCATCCTCGCGCTCGACAAGGCGGGGGCGTCGTATAGGGAGCTCGCGGAGCCGGAGGTAACCGCCGCGCGCATGATCGCGGATGGTCTCATTATCGGCTGGTTCCAGGGGAGGAGCGAACTCGGCCCACGGGCGCTGGGCAACAGGTCCATCCTCGCGGATCCGGGCCGCGCGGGCATGAAGGATCTGCTGAACTCGAAGGTCAAGTTCCGCGAATCATTCAGGCCGTACGCGCCGTCGGTGATCCAGGAGGAGTGCGGAAACTATTTCTCCAGTTCGGTTCCTTCGCCGTACATGCTGCGTGCCTACAAGACCCTGGAGAACAGGAGGGACGCTCTTGGCGCCGTCACCCACGTGGACGGTTCCGCTCGTGTCCAGACGGTCAGCGTGGAACAGAACCCCCGGTACCACCGACTCATCGTCGAACTCGGAAAGATCACCGGTGTTCCGGTAGTCCTCAACACCTCCTTCAATATTCGATCGGAGCCCATCGTCAACACGGTGGAGGATGCTCTCAAGTGTTTGTTCACCACCGGGCTGGACGCTCTCGTGGTGGGCGATATCCTGGTGACCAAAGATTCTTAACTACTTTACCCATGCCCATCTGGGTCCCACGTCCCTGCATTCGGGACGGTCGCTCGAGGGGCAGTAGATGCGCACGTGAAAGTGATCCCAGTGCGATTTCTTGCCCGGCTGGTGAATGATCTGTTCGGCCATGCGAAGTACGTTTTTCTTTGCTCCGTGTGTCTCTCCATACTTGATCATCAGCTTTTTGAGATGATCCGCCACGAAGATCCACTGGACCGTTGCCCTTCGGGATCTGATGAGAGCTTCCATGAGGGCCCAGTTCCGTCTGGTATCGAACCTGTACTCCAGGGGCGGATCCACCGAGAAGCCGTTGGCGTCAAAAGGAACAAAGACGTCGGAGACCGCCTGGGTCCCCTGCCTGTCCACCATGAAGAAGGCGAAATCGACGTCTCTGCCGTTCTGGTGCGAGCCGTGATGATCGATCTTTCCGCCCTTGCGCGTGGACAGATCAGCCACCCGGAGTATGCTGCCCTTGTGTTTTCGGCTCACCTTGTAGGCGGCGTCCTTTATCAACATGACGAGTTCCAGAACCCCGAAACGGGCCTTGCGTTCGCGGGCGGATTTTATCAGCACATAACCTGTGCCCTTCCTGGGGAGCACCTCACCGCGGTGCAGGCTGCCGTTCATCGGCAAACCAACCGAGACGGAATCCAGGGCATTGGATCCGGCCGGCGGGTCCGCCAGAGACGATGAGGCGACGAGCAGAAATGCGATGACCACGAACAATATTCCGCAGATAGGGCATTTTCTACTCGACGAAAATGGATTTCTCATGTTTATAAGCGTACCAACTATGGTCGCGACGTCCCAATTTTGGGTTAAACTATGTTTGGGAGGGTCGGAAAGGAGATAAAAGGTTACTGATATGTCGGCGCTTCACACGGAAAAGAAACAGGAGATAATCTCCAGGTTCAAGCAGCACGATGGCGACACCGGTTCACCGGAGGTCCAGATCGCGCTGGTGTCCGAGCGGATAACGTATCTGACGGACCATTTCAAGACACACAAGAAGGACCACCATTCGCGTCGTGGCCTTCTTAAACTGGTAAGCAAGAGGCGGCACATGCTCGACTACCTCAAAGACAAGGACGTCGAGCGCTATCGCACCATCATACGGGAGCTCGGAATCCGTAAGTAGACGGTCGCTCGAATAACTCAATCCATGTGTCATGATTTCGCCGGTGTTGTAGTCTTGTTCTGTGTACGCGTTCCTTGAGGGAAGATTGAGCGAACGCAGACAGAGACCAGGGCTCACAGCGAGAGCGAATCCACGATACATGGCGTATGCCGGAAAAAGCCGGCGGAAAGGCATCAAGCCATGATCATCAAAGAGAGCGTTAATATCGGTGGTCGAGAGATCACCATCGAAACCGGTCGCATCGCCAAGCAGGCGAACGGGGCCGTGCTCATGACCCAGGGTGAAACAGTCGCCCTCGTCACTGCGGTGGCCTCCAGGAAAGCGCGCGAGGGGCAGTCCTTCTTTCCGTTGACCTGTGACTTCACCGAGAGACAGTACGCGGGCGGCAAGATCCCCGGTGGGTTCTTCAAGCGCGAGGGGCGTCCAAGAGAGGACGAGGTCCTGATCTGCAGGATCATGGATCGTCCCCTGAGACCCATGTTCCCCGATGGGTTCATGAACGAGACTCAGCTCATTGCGACCCTGTTGAGCTCGGATCGACAAAACAAACCCGACATGCTGGCCCTGACCGGCGCGTCAACGGCGCTCCACATCTCGGACATCCCGTTCTTCGGGCCGCTGGCCGGCATTCGCGTGGGTCGTATCGACGGGCAGTTCGTCCCGTATCCCACGATGGATGAGTTGGAGGAAAGTGACATGGACATCGTGATGGCAGCCACCAGGGATGCCATCTTGATGGTGGAGGGCGGCGGTGACGAGCTCCTCGAGAAGGACCTGATCGATGCCCTGGAGTTCGGACACAAATCCATCATCCCGCTTCTCGACCTTCAGGAGGCCATGCGGGAGAGTGTGGGCAAACCCAAGTGGGAAGTGGTTCCGCCCGTGAAGAACGAGGCTCTGTATGCCCGCGTGGAGAAGGACTATTCCGACAAGATGGACGAGGCCACGCGCATCAAGGTCAAGCTTGAACGATACCTGCGCCTCGACGAGATCAAGGCCGAGGCCAGAGAGCAGCTCGATGAGGAGTTTCCTGAAAGCCGTGATGAGATCGGCGAGGCCATTGGCGACCTCAAGAAGAACATCGTCAGGGAGCGGGTTCTTGGCACCGGCGAGCGGATCGACGGCAGATCCGGCACTGACATCCGGACGATCACGTGCGAGGTGGGTATGTTGCCTCGGGTTCACGGCACCGGGCTCTTCACCCGCGGCGAGACCCAGGCAATCGTGACAACCACCCTGGGAACCACGTCCGATGAGCAACGCCTGGACGGCCTGTACACCGAGCAGTTCAAGAAGTTCATGCTTCATTACAACTTCCCACCCTTCTCGGTGGGAGAGGCCAGGTTCCTGCGCGGAACGTCTCGCAGGGAGATCGGCCACGGCGCGCTTGCGGAGAGGGCGCTGACGGGAATATTGCCGTCCCACGAGGATTTTCCGTACACGATCAGGATCGTATCGGAAGTTACCGAGTCGAACGGATCGTCGTCCATGGCCACCGTCTGTGGAGGGTGCCTGTCCCTCATGGATTGCGGCGTGCCCATCAAGGCGCCGGTGGCGGGAATAGCCATGGGTCTCATCACCGACGGTGAGAGGACGGTCATCCTGTCGGACATCCTGGGTGACGAGGATCATCTGGGCGACATGGACTTCAAGGTGACCGGCACGGCAAAGGGCGTCACGGCGATTCAGATGGACATCAAGATCAAGGGGCTTTCGCGAGATATCCTCGTAAAGGCGCTCGATCAGGCCCGGGACGGCAGGCAGCACATCCTCGAACGGATGCTGTCCACCATCAACGAGCCGCGGGAGGAGCTGTCCAAGTACGCGCCGAGGATCACAACCATCAAGGTGCGCCCCGACCAGATACGGATCATCATCGGCCCCGGCGGCAAGATGATCCGAGGGATCGTGGAGCAGACCGGCGTGGACATCAACGTGGAGGACGACGGAACGGTTCTCATCGCGTCGCCGGACGGCGAGGCTTCCGCCAAGGCTATCGCCATCATTGAGGGGCTCGTGCGAGAGCCCGTGGTCGGCGAGGAGTACGAGGGCACGGTCGCCAGGATCGTCGATTTCGGCGCCTTCGTCACCATCCTGCCCAACATCGACGGACTGGTGCACATCTCCGAGATGGCCTATGAGCGTATCGATCGGGTGGAGGATATCTGCGCCGAGGGTGACACCATGAAGGTGAAGGTCATCGATATGGACAGAGCCTCCGGCAAGATACGCCTGTCTCGGCGGGCCCTGCTCGAGAAGCCTGAGGGATGGGTGGATCGTCCCCCCCCCAGCCGTAGTGGCGGTGGCGGGCGCGACGGCGGACGCGGCAGGCGCGACGGCGGACGCGGTCGGGACGGGGGAAGAGATCGTGATCGCTCCGGTCCTCCGAGGGGCGGCGGCAGGAGCAGAAGTTAGCCAACGGTCTCTTCGTCAGATCTTTTAGCTCACATATGGTCTAATACTATTGTTATGCTAGAATCCCGGCGGCGTGAAAACGCGTCGTTGAACGGAGGCGCGGGGTTGGACTGCATCCAGTGCGGTACACATCTTGAATCGTTGGGTGAGGCGTGCGGCCGGTGCGGCTGGCACGTTGATGCGAAGGTGAATCCTGCGGCTCTGAAATCCGTCACACTCGCCGGTCGATATGAGTTGGGCAATTTCCTGGGGGAAGGACGGCTCGGGGCCGTGTTTATCGCAAACGATCGGGAGTCCGGCCATCATGTGGCGGTCAAGGTGATTCACCCGGGACTGATCCCCGACGATGGGATCGGCGGGGAGTTTCTCAATGGGATGCGCCCGCTCATGGCTATTGACCACCCGGTCATGACCCCGATCCTCGATGTGGGCCGCAGCGAGGGGCGGTATTTCGTTGTGAGCGAGTTGCTCGAAGGGGTGCCGTTGAGGGATCTCATCGACAATCGCTGCGCTCAGGGCAGGAGCTTCACCGTAAACGAGATTCACACGATAGTGCGTCAGATTGTGGCCTTCCTGATTGAGAGCGGAGTCGAGTCTCACGGTTCCCTGTCGCCGGATAATGTCTGGATCCTGCCACAGACCCTCAAGGTACTGGACGCCGGACAGGCAACGAGCTTGCCCATCGCTGCGGTTGGTCATCGATTGAGTAGAGGGCAGGAGGCCGGCAGATACGTTGCTCCGGAGATCAGGAAGGGGAAATCCGTCAGCGCAAGATCGGACGTGTACACGATAGGTGTCCTGTTGGGGGAGATGCTGACACAGGCGCCCTTCGACGGCCGCCCGGGGATGTTCCGCGAAGTTGACGCCGACCTGCCCGAAGAAATCGACTCGATACTGATGAGGGCCCTCCTGATCGATCCGAGAGGAAGATTCATCGATACCGAGGAGCTGCTGAGCGACATCTCGGAACTCGCCGGTCTCCCCCCTCCTACTTTCAACAAGCACCAGACCGCACCAGGTAGCCCGCCGGTAAGAGCTCCACAGCCCAGGAGGACCTCGCCCAAAAGGAAGACCGGTTCCGGTTTGAAGTTCGGCATTCGGGGTGTTCCCGATGCGACGGTGCAGGTTTCGATGGAGGATGTCATTCGCGCACACATGGACAGCCTGGAGGAGGCTCGGAAATCGAAGGTCGCTCCGCTTCCGAGGCGAGTGAGCAGCATTCCGCCGCCGCCCCCCCCAGGTAGAAGGGCCACATTACCTCCACCTCCCATGACGAAGAAGGTTGGCAGCCTGCCCGCTCGCCAACCCCACCGGGCGCCGGCGTTCTTGCCGGATGACTTTCCGCCTATCGACGATTCGATCGTGAAGAGCGATCCCATTGCGCCGAGGAGGCCGTCCCCGATAGAATCGGTGCCTCCGCCAGCTCCTGCGCGACGTGCGGCGCCGCCGAAGGTCGAGCGGCTCAACATGCCGGTGAATATCGATGACGATGAATCCACCTCCGTGGGGAAGAGGTCTTCGTCGGCTCCCGGGAGGGCAGCACCGTCCAGGGAGGTGACCCAGGAGATCGACATCGATGCCATAGAAGCCATGGAGGAGATCCCGCCGCGTCGTGAGGTGACCCAGGAGATCGATGCGAGCATGCTCCAGATGGAGGAAGTACCGACGCTGGAAGATGTAGCCGCAAAACTGGTGTCCAAGACCAGGCGGGCGGAGAGGGAATCCACCGAGGAACTCGTAAAACATGCGGATCGTCTCGAAGGTGTGAATCCGAGGTTCGTTCGGGCCGCGCACAAGCTGGAGGTGGAGAAACGGGGGGGGGATTCCAGGATGGCCGACAAGGTTCTCAAAGAACATGCCGGCGATGAAGAGGGGATCAATCCCAGGTTCCTCCGGGCCGCCGCCAAGCTCGAGGATGCCAAGATCAGCGATGTCCCGATCACGGGGCTGCACGAGACAATGGAACTTGAGGCCGAGACGTCCGACGAGGATTGGAGGAAGCGCATCGGCACCAGCAAGGAGGACTCTGTTATCTCGTTCATCGTGCCGCCGGTCGTTGCGAGGTCGTCGGAGGTCATAGGATTTCCGCGCAACCAGCAGCGCGGTGTTCACAAGGTGTCTCCGTCTACCCCGCCTCCTTCGCGTCGTCCGGCTGCCAAGGCTCCTGTGCCCGCGGTCGATAAAAGATCACACCAAGCCCGTGGCAATAACGACGACTAAAGCTGGCCGGGATGGGGTTCCTAGACGACTACTGACAGCAGATCTTCGATCTTTGGTTTGGAGACGGCTCCGAGCAACGACCCCGCCGGCGTGCCGTTCTTGAAGACTATGACGGTGGGAACGGAGCGGATGCCGAACTTCATGGCTGCGGTCGGCGCCTCCTGAATGTCCACGTAGCAGAACTTGGCCCGGCCCTCGTAGCCGTCAATCATTCCATCGAGCGTGGCGCCGAGAGCCTTGCACGGTCCGCACCAGGTGGCACCGAAATCCACGAGCACCGGGAGACTGGATTGTTCTACCTCGGAGGAAAAGTTTGCGTCGTTGACGATGATCATTTTGTCTGACATTTCGAATTCCTCTCGAGGGCGGCTTATAGGGTGTCTATTCAGAATATCAATGTAGGCACCATGCGCGGTCGAAGTCAATCTGAGAGCCGTTCGCGCTGTGAACTTTTTTTTGAGATCCGGTTTTGGCACGAATTCGAGGAGCCCGCAAATCGCTCGCGCTGGAGAAAAGATCCGTTGCGGAGTTCACGGTGCACTTGGGCGAAGGGGGGGGCTCCAAGAGTCCCAGTCTTTAGCTCCCCCTTTTCGTTGAAGGGCACCGAAGGGCATTATTGGCCGATAATGGTCGATGAAACTGTCAACGGAATGGAAAATCCATGCGTTCTGGGGTGCTTGTTGAGCTCGGATAGTTTTCTTTGAGCGAAAGCGGGGATTTCAGACGCAACGGTCCATTTCAAGAGAGGTTCTTGCGGGAAAGGTCGGTGGTCAGACAAGCCGTAGGGCTCGCCAGGTCAGCAGAGTTGCACTAGCGGCGGCCTGAAGGAGCCCGGTGGGAATTCCACGTCTCTCGCTCCTTCCAGCCACATTCCGGATGCATACAAGAAAAGGTCGAGAAATGACCGCCAGCTCTCCTTGTACTCGTTTTTCGCTTCAATACTCGAAGCGTGACACAGCGGCTGACGGGTCCGTGGATTCTTCGTTTTGGGGCGGTCCCGTGGGTCAATCTTTGCCAGCTTCTCCGGCCCCATCTCTTTTCGACCTTCCTTCTCGCGCACGGCTCGAAAACTCTGCTCTTCCTTGCGAACCCGTCGACGAAACAGCGCCTGGCGCTTGTGATCCGGCAGATGCTCCCACGAGGGAATCGGCGACAGCTCGAGCGTCACGGTTTTCGTGAACGCCCCC
>JAUXHN010000051.1 GCA_030621515.1 Deltaproteobacteria bacterium
CATGTTCTTCTTCTCCCTCGAGAAGCTGGGGGCCGGGCTGACTGCGGTCGTCGACACGACCTATACTCCCCTGATGCTGGCCATGTCCTTCTTCTTCCTTTCGGAGGACATGGCGCCCAAGAGCCTGGTGGGAGCTGTCCTCATCATGGGCGCGCTACTCGTGGGCTCGGCCGCGCGACCCGAGAAGGGAAAGACCCGCCGGGACATCGTCGTGGGAACCGTCGTGGGGGTACTGGGGATCTTCCTCATGGCGATCAGCATAGTGATGATCAAGGGTATTCTATCCGACGTGCCCATTCTGTGGGCGACAACGGTCCGAATAGCCGCGGCGACCGTCGCGCTCATTCCCATAATGATCTTCCACCCCAGGAGACGGCTCCTCTTCAAATCGGCTTTTTCTTCGAAGACGTGGACCCGCGCTTTTCCAGCAGCCGTGTTCGGCACCTACCTGGCCATGATCGTCTGGATCGGCGGGATGAAGTACATCGACGTGCACCGGTCGGCGCTGTTGAATCAGATGTCCGCCATTTTTATCTTCATTTTTGCCGTGATCTTCCTGAAAGAACCCCTCACCAGGCGCCGCATCATGGCCATCTCCCTCGCCGCCGCCGGCGCATTCCTGGTGGCGTACTAGACTAGAGTTGTGCGCGCTTCGCGGCGAGTTTCTCGCGGCACATGGGGCAGACCAGCCCGTCGGGGTCGGGGGCGCCGCAGTATCTGCAAACCCGCAGTTTCGCCCCGGTGCTCTTGCGCAGCTCCATGGGGACCTCGTCCAGGCCTGTCCCCGTGCGGGTCGACCTGGTCCGTGCCCTGAGGGCCGAGAGACGATCCCCGATCATATCGAACACGGGTCGCGCGAGGGGAAAGTAGAGAAGAACAAAGACCAACAGGACTACCACCACCGCGCTCACCGGCGGTAACCACCGGACGTGCGCGAACACATCGACCATCTGTAAATACACCTGCCAGGCGGCGAACCCTCCGATTCCCGCACACAGTAGCTTCGCAAAGTGTCTGGACATGATCAGCGAATGGTAGCAGAGCATGGGTGCCGGGATCAAATCCGGCGGGCAAAGAAGATCTTCGCGGTCAGTACTCGATTTTCAACCCCAGGCTCGGAATGACGGGAAGGCCGTGAAAATAGGCCTTCTGGGAATAATCGTAACTGTAGCGGAACCCCTCCACGTTCTTGTGGTTGTACACGTTCTGCACGTCGATGTAGACCGCCACCTTGAGCACGTCCTCGACGATGAGGTTCTTGTCCACCCTGAGATCGAGCTGGTGAAAGAGGGGTCGGCGGGTGGAGTTGACCTCTCCGTGGATGGGCCAGTAGATGTCCGAATCTGCGTCGTAGATGGATCCCACGACAGGCGTGGACGGGTCCCCGCTCGCCAGCCTGAACCGTAGCCCTGCCTCCCAGCCGCGACCGAGCACAACGCTCGCCACCACCGTGAGAATGTGCGTCTGATCGTGATCGAACATGCGGGCGTCGTCACCCGGGTGATCTACCCTGCTGCTCTTCATCAGGGTGTACGAGATCCAGCCGAAGAACCGATCCGTAGGATAGTGCTTGACCAGCACCTCCATGCCGTAGACCTCTCCTTCCCCCTCGTTCGAGTAGACCTCCGGGACCATGGCGCCGTCGCGCTCGATCATCCGATCCGAGTCCACGACCATGTTCGAGATATCCTTGTAGAAGCCCTCCAGACCGACCTCGATGTTTGTGAAGATTTGCTGTTCCACACCCAGTCCGTAATGGATCGCGTTGATGTAGAGGAGGTCCGGGTTTCCGTACTCCTCGTTGGCCTGCGCTCCGTCCGGAGCCTGGTGAAACAGGCCGAACCCCGCCTTGAGAGTCGTCTTGTCGAAGATCTGGTACCGGGCGACGAAGCGCGGATCGATCCCCACGTCATTGATCCGTGCAAAGTAGTCCACCCTCAGGCCGTAGATCAGCCGCCACCGGGGTATCGCCGTCAACTCCAGCTCGCCGTACCAGCCGGGCCGGTAGTAGAACACCTCGCCCTCGTCCTCTACCCACTCTGTGTTTGCCCCCATGGGATCCCACTGAGTTCCCTCCATGGGATAATCGCTAGGCGCCCTGAACTTCCACTTCACCCGGCCCATCATCGCGTCGAGGCCGGTTCGCAGGATGAAGACCTTTCCCGGATCGATGACCAGCTCGTCACGCAAGTGGAGCGGCAGATCGCGCTCTTCGAACATGATGAACTCTCCCAGGCTTCCCTGGTTCATCTGGTATCCGAACCCCACGTTGACCGTGTTTGACACGGTCCGGGAAAAGACGTGATTCCATCTCCCCTGGAGATTGTGAAACATGAGACGGACATCGACGGCGCCGCCGAGATTGGGGTTGTCCGCCACGTCGTCGCCCATGACAAAGACCAGCTTGTCGTCCGAGCCGTACAGGAACAGTCGAAGGTTATCGTGCCTGTCCGGGTGATAGTCGGCAGCGACCTGGTAGTCCCAGTAACGCGGAGCGGTCGTCAGCGTAAACCCGCCGTCCTTCGGGAGCACCGCGTTGAGGATCCCGTCGATATAGCTGCGCCTGGCCGCCACCGCGACGGACCAGTTTTCACCGATGGGCGTCTCTACAAGGGCGCCCACATCCCAGATGTCCGCGTCGACGTAGCCGTGAAAACGATCGGTCTTCGGGGCGCGGGGGTACACGTCGACTATGCCGCCCGTGGCGCCCCCGTACCTGACGGAGTAGTTGCCCGGATAGAAATCGATCTGCTCGAGCAGGTCCGAGTTGACCACGGAGGTGAGTCCGCCGAAGTGGTAGAGCATGGGCATGGGGATGGAGTCGAAGAAGACCTCCGTATCCTGCGGAGCGCTGCCCCGAACGATAAGTGCGCCGGAGATCATCGGCGCCCGGGCCATCCCCGGAAGATTCTGTACGGCCCGCAGAGCGTCGCCCCCGGTGCCGGGTATCCGGGTGATCTCCCGCATGGTCACCTCCCGCCTCGTGACCTCTCGCAGGGGCTTGCGAGCCCGGACCACTGTTTCGTAGACAGGATCCTCAATTCCCTCATCGGCCTCTTCTTCGACATCATCCTGCGCGGGTGGCGGCGCCTGCTCGATCTCGATCTCCTGCTCTATTTCTTCGATGAAAAACGTATACCTGTACAGGACCCGAGCCGGGATCGGCTCGCCGTCTCTTGTGGCGGGGGAGAAGACGAATCCGTGCATGGCATCCACCGCGACCTCGTCAAATCCGTGCCCTGCGACCTCCGTGATCTCCACCCGGGTCACCAGGCCGTTCTCGTCCACGTCGATCTGCGCCGTCACCACCCCCTCGATTCCGCTGTCGAATGCCTCCTTCGGATAGTCGGCCTTCACGTATTCCACGAGGGATGGCGGGGTGAGCGTATCCTGCGCGAGCGCCGTCACTGGTCGGAGCAAGATGAAGAACGCTGCAAGATACAGCAGGTAGATGCGCATTACGCGCAAGAGAATATCACGAAAATGAGGTCAGATCGGCTCCGCCAGGAGATCGTGATCGCTATTACTTACGACGCGGGCGTCCACAATGTCACCCACCCGGGCATCGCTCGAAACGAGGTATGTCTTCCCGTCCACCTCCGGCGCCTGTCCCCGATGCCGACCGACCAGGACGTACCCGGCCTCGTCGGCCGAGTCCTCCACCAGAACGCGTACGATCTTGCCAACCATCCCAAGGTTGTTCTTCCGCGCGATCACGCGCTGCGCCTTCATCACTTTTCTGAAGCGATTGTACGAATCCCTGCGCGAAACCACCGGCCCCTTTTGAAAGGACGGAGTCCCCTCCTCATCGCTGTACCGAAAAACACCGAGGTGATCGAACCTGGCCCATTTTACAAAATCCAGCAGCTCCTCGAAGTCGCCCGCGGTCTCCCCGGGATGACCCACGAGCACCGTGGTTCGAAGGAAGATGTCGGGAACAATTTGCCTCGCTCGCTTTATCAGGCTGGTGAGCGTGCGCGGACCGTGCCCGCGTCTCATCCTCTTCAGTATTTTCGCAGCTGCGTGCTGAATGGGGATGTCCAGGTACGGAACCAGCTTTTTCAGATCTGCCATCGCGTGCAACAGCTCGTCTGGAACCCCGTCCGGGTAAAGGTAGTGAACGCGAACCCACTGCAGCCCCTCCACCCGGTCCAGGGCGTGCACCAGAGCCACGATATCGCTGCCGTCACCCAGGTCCGCGCCGTATGCGGACGTATCCTGCGAGACCAGGTTTATCTCCACCACCCCGCCTTTCGCGAGCTGTACGGCCTCGCCGACTATCTGCGCGATGGGTCGACTTCTCGCCTTTCCCCGGATAGACGGAATCGCACAAAAAGCGCACTTCCGGGAGCAGCCGTCCGCCACCTTCACGTAAGCCGACGGGGCGCCCGATTCTACAAACCTGGGGGTGTCCGGACCCTGCAGAAAATGCCCCGGCGCGCTCACCTCGACAACGCGCCCCGAATCCGAAAGTATGTCCTCGAAATGATCCGCTGCCGTGGTGCCGAGGATACAATCGATCTCCGGCATCTCCCTTGCCACTTCGAGAGCGTACCTCTGAGACAGGCAACCGGCTGCAACCAGCTTTTTGCAACGACCGTCCGTGCGATGACGCCCCATTTCGAGAAGGGCGTTCACCGACTCCTCCCTCGCGTCCGCGATGAACCCGCAGGTGTTGACCACTATCACGTCCGCGTCGGATGGATCGGGCACCAGGCTGTATCCCTCGAGCGCCGCTATTCCCGCGAGCACCTCCGTGTCCACCCGGTTTTTCGGGCAACCGAGGGAGAGGAAGTGGATTGTGCGAGATTTTTTGCTCACTTGCCGTAAAGGTCTTCGCCGTTCCAGCAGAAGGTGCAGAGTTTTTCCCTCGGGAGGCCGATGGCTTCGATGAGGTCGGGAAGACGCTGGTACTTGCAGGTGGTGAGATCCAGGTGTTTCCCGATCCACTCCACCATCGCGTGGTAGCGATCCGTGTCGGGGTTGGAATATTCGTCCAGGTGCGCTCCCGCGTCGCCCTCGAGATCCTTGATCGCCTTTCGCGCGGCCAGATCGAGTTCGGATTTGGAGCGCGAGAAGTTGAGGTACTTGCAGCTGAACACCAGCGGCGGGCAGGCGGGTCGCATGTGCAGCTCCAGGGCGCCGTACCCGAAGAGTCGCTTGATGATGTCGCGCAGCTGGGTCCCCCTGACTATGGAATCCTCGCAGAACAACAGGCGCTTGCCCTTGATCATCTCGGCGATGGGGATCAGCTTCATCTTTGCCACCAGATCGCGCACCTTTTGATCCTGGGGCATGAAGCTCCTTGGCCATGTGGGTGTGTACTTGACGAAGGGACGGCGATAGGGAATCCCGGACTCGTTGGCGTAGCCGATGGCGTGGCCGATGCCGGAATCGGGGATGCCCGCGACGAGGTCGGCCTTCACGTCATCCGCCCTGGCCAGGGCCGCGCCGCAACGGTTTCGGACCTCCTCGGTGTTGATCCCCTCGTACGTGGACACGGGATATCCATAGTAGACCCAGAGGAACGCGCAGATCTGCATGTCCTTTCCCGGGGGGGCAACCTGCTCCACGCCCTCAGCTGTGATGCGCACGATTTCGGAAGGACCCAGGTTCTTGTCGACGGCGTAGCCCATGTTGGGCAGCGCGCATGTCTCCAGGGTGACAGCGTAGGCTCCGTCCTTCTTGCCCACCACAATCGGGGTGCGGCCCAGCCGATCGCGAGCGGCGTAGATGGCGTCCTTGGTGAGCAGCAGCAGGGAACATGATCCGACGATCGCTTCCTGGGCGGCGCGGATCCCGTCCGTGATGGTGGCCTCCCGATCGATGATTGACGCCACCAGCTCGGTGGGGTTGACCTCGTTGCCGCTGAGCTCCGAGAAGTGAGTTCCCCTGTGCTTGAGCGCCTCGCTGGACAGCTCCTCGATGTTGTCTATCTTGCCCACGGTGACCAGTGCGTAGGAGCCGTGGTGGGAACCTATCAGCATTGGTTGATCCTCGTAGTCGCTGATCACCCCGATGCCCATGCGGCCGCTCAGTTTTGGCAGATCCTCCTCGAACTTTGACCGGAACGGCGCATTGGTGATGTCGTGGATGTTGCGCTTGAATCCGTGTTCCTTTTGCACAACGAGCCCGCCGCGTCGGGTGCCGAGATGGGAGTGATAGTCCGTTCCGTAGAAGAGGTCGAGAATGCAGTCATCTTTGGTGGCAACGCCGAACAATCCGCCCATGGTTTCCTCCGTGAATTCGAAAATTTACAGTTCGTGGTCTGCCGCATCGTTTTCCGACAATTTGCACTGTAGACCTTTTTGGCGCGCATAAAAGGAAGAAAACCACCCTGGGCGCAAGATATGTCTCTGAGACTCATTTTTTTGGGGAGGAACGGTCTTGAAAGGCTAGGCGAATGCCTTGTTAGCAGTATTCGAACCAGCAACCATCGTCGCAATCCATATAGTCATCGCAGGTTGCTTCCATCCAGCATTCATTGTCCCACAGGCAGCCGTAGTACTGGGGATCATCGGCGCAAGCATCCAGCTCCATGTCACTGACGCAGTCCTCCATGATTCCCCACCCCTCGTCGTAGGCGCAGGTGTCGAATATGTACTGGCAAAGCGCATTCCAATCGTTGTCGGAGTCGCTGTCGGAGTCGCTGTCGGAGTCGCTGTCCGAGTCGGAGTCCGAGTCGCTGTCGGAGTCGCTGTCGGAGTCGCTATCGGAGTCGCTGTCCGAGTCGGAGTCCGAGTCGCTGTCCGAGTCCGAGCCCCCGTTGTTCGAGTCATCGCTGTCGTCGCAGGACGTGGCGAACACCAGAGCGAGTACGCACAGCGACATCAATAACAATTTGCCTTTCATTTTCTTTCCCTCTCTTTTTAGTTCATTGAATGGGTCGTTCAGCTTGAGCATTTATTCATCTTACGACGTAGTGCAAGAAACATTTCTAAAAGCATTCTCTTTAAAAAAGCGCGAATGTCTTAGAATGACGGATCCCCATTCAGAGAATTCAATTGCGAGGAGTACGCCTGCGATTGATGTCCTTCCAGCGCGACGCAACATTCTCCCAAAAACATCATTCCCTTGCTCACGAGAGGCGCATTGAATAGTCTCAAGGTTCCAGGAGGAGCATAATGGAACGTGAAACCTATCGCGAGCCGCTCGTCAGTCGTTACACCAGCCGCGCCATGCAGGAGCTCTTCGGCGAGAATACCAAGTTCAGAACCTGGCGCCGGTGCTGGATAGCCCTCGCGGAGTCGGAGAGGGAACTGGGGCTCGACTCCATTGTAAGTGCCGAGGCGGTAGAGCAGATGAAGGCGCATGCAGACGACATCAACTACGAGGTCGCCGAGGCGAAGGAGAAGGAGCTCAGACACGACGTCATGGCCCACGTGCACGCCTTTGGAGCCCAGTGCCCGGCCGCCGCGGGGATCATTCACCTCGGGGCCACGTCCCAGTTTGTGGTCTGCAACACCGATCTGATTCTGCACCGGGAAGCCCTCGCGCTCATCCGCGCCGACCTCGTGCGGGCGATTCACCGCCTGACCGCCACCGTGAAGAGCCACAAGGATCTTCCGGTCCTGGGAGCAACCCACTTCCAGCCCGCCCAGCCGACGACGTTGGGAAAACGGTTCAGCGTCGCGCTACAGGATCTCATCATGGATCTGGACGCCCTGGAGTGGGTCATGAGTCAGGTGAAGGCCCGGGGCGCGAAGGGCACCACCGGAACCCAGGCATCATTTCTCAAGCTCTTTGACGGCGATGGCGAGAAAGTAAAACAGCTCGATGAAGCGGTGGCCGGGAAGCTCGGCTTCACGGCGTCGTACCCCGTCACCGGCCAGACATATCCGCGCAAGCTCGACACGAAGATCGCCGAGACCCTCGCCGGCATCGGCGCGTCCGCGCACTGGATCGGCGTGAACATTCGCCTCATGTCCGGGCAAAAGGAGATGGACGAGCCATTTGGCAAGAAGCAGGTGGGATCGTCGGCCATGGCGTACAAACGCAACCCCATGCGTTCAGAACGGATGTGCTCCCTTGCGCGCAAGCTGATGAACCTGCCCGCCGATTTCCACGCCACCCACGCCAACCAGTGGATGGAGCGGACCCTCGACGACTCCGCCATCCGGCGCATGGATATACCCCAGGCCTACCTGCTTGCCGACGCGGTGCTCGGCCTTCTCCTGGATATCTGCGGGGGGCTGGTTCCCAACAGTTTCGCCATCGACGCGCGCCTGGCTGCGGATCTTCCATTCCTCGCCACCGAGGAGATCCTGATGGCGGCGGTGGAAAAGGGCGCCTCCCGCCAGGCTGCCCACGAGGCTATTCGGGAGCACTCGATGGAGGTTGCGCGACTGGTCAAGGAGGCGGGGAGGCCCAACGATCTCCTCGACCGCCTCGCCGCTGACGACCGCATCCCCCTGGACTCAAACGACCTGTCCGGGCTGGCGCGGGACGCCTCCCGTTTCATCGGCAGGGCCGTCGAGCAGGTGGATGATTTTCTCTTCGAAGTCGTCGAACCCCGCCTCGCCGGCTACGCGGACATTCTCGAGCATGAAGCCGAGAACCGGGTAAAGGTGTAGTGAAACCTAAAAAAAGCGGTGAAACGGAATGGCCACAATGCCGTCGGCCATGGTGACTACCTCGTCCCCCCGGTAGAGCACGATACCGAAAGCGAACCGCTCCCCGATGCCCTGTTTGAGTTGGACGAGTCCGGCAAGATCGTTTCTGCCGATGGAGGTTCCCCACTTGACCTCGATACCGATGACGCGATCTCCTCGTTCCAGTACGAAATCCACCTCCTTGCCGGATACCGTTCGCATGTAGCTCAGGGCGGTCGATTTCCCGGTATGAGCCAGGGCCACTCGCAGTTCGGCAGCAATCCAGGTCTCCACCATCTGACCGACGCGTGATTGCCTCTCCAGGTGGTTCCAATCGTCCAGGCCGGCCAGATGACACGCAAAACCGGTGTCGCTGAAAAAGAATTTTGGAGTCTTGACCAGGCGTTTGGAGAAGTTGGTATTAAAAGGCGCCAGAGTGAAAACCTGATACGTCTGGGTCATCACTGCGAAGTACCGGCGAAGGGTCGTCACCGGTAGCCCCACCTGTCTCGAAAGCTCTGATGAGTTAAGCATCGTTCCGGTCCTGTGGGCCAGGATCGCAAGGAGACGCGAAAAATCTGAAACATGGCCGATCCCGGCCACATCGCGGATATCTCTCTCCACGTAAGTCTGCCTGTAGCTCGCGAACCAACGATCGCGTACCGACGCGCTCTCCATCAGGCAGGGATCGGGATATCCCCCCGAGAGAATGAATCGCTTGATCTCCGAGTCGGTCAAAGAGCCGCCTTCGGGAACGGCATCGATGACGGCGGCGGCATCCCGAAGAGAGAACAGCTCATCGATCAGGGTGCCTGCTCCCCCAAGCCCCCGCGACTCCTGAATGGAGAAGGGATGAATCGTCAATACGGCCGCCCTCCCGGCGAGGGTTTCGGAAACAGCCGACAAAGTGGCCACGTTGGCCGATCCGGTGAGCAGAAAGCGCCCGGGGCGCCTGTCCCTGTCCACAACCAACTTCACGGCGCGCAGGAGATCGGGCGCCTTTTGAACCTCGTCGAGGGCGATATTTCCCGTGAGGTCACGTAACAGACCGTCCGGATTATCGAGAGCGGAATCGAGTACAACCCGGTCATCCAGGCTCAGATACCTGGCGACCCACGAGTTCGCACATACCTTCTGAACCAGGGTCGACTTGCCCACCTGACGCGCTCCGACGAGCAAAGTCACTGGAAAATGAGCCAGTGACTCGAGCAACGAACTTTCAATATTACGCGGCAACATGGTTGATATTTGACCATGCAATGGTCAATTTGTCAAACAACTCTTGTCCTTTCTCATCGCCTGGCCCCTTTGAGTTCTTTGGTGTTCCTGTTCGGTTCTGATAAGCTACAAACATGAGCATGGAAGAGAGATCCCGGTTGCGCGCGAAGCGCATGGTGACCAATCGAGCGCGGTCTCATGACGAGGCCGAGATGTGGGATCTGGATTTCTGGCTGTCGCAGACTCCACAGGAGCGGCTCTCCGCCCTGGTCGCTATTCGAAGGGATGTCGAGATGGTGAGAAGGGCTCGCGAAAAGGCCAGGCCCGCGCAGGAAGAGGACTGAGCAAGATGGATGTCATACATGATTTCGAGGACTTCCTGACCCTGCTTCAGAAGCATCGGGCAAGGTACCTCATCGTCGGTGGAATGGCGTTCATCTTTCACGCAAAGCCCCGCTACACCAAGGACATGGACCTCTGGGTGGAGTTCGAGCCCGAAAACATTCTGCGCGTCAACCACGCTCTGTCCGAATTCGGCACGTCCATGCTCCTGTCAGAGGACAGGGACGACGAAATCATGCAGATAGGGGTCGCGCCGGACAGAATCGATTTGCTGATGAGGATTGAAGGGGTGCAGTTTGACGCGGCCTGGAAAAAGAGGGTCGAGGGGCCATACGGGAACGCAAATGCCAACTGGGTCGATCTGAAAACCCTGCTTGCGATCAAGAGCGGGATTGACCGGCCCCGTCACCAGGAGGACGCCCGCGTTCTGCGGGAGGTCGTGAAGAAACTGAAGTGAACAGATCGATCCGTACTTCCGGATGGAGGAAGAGCTTGCTCTGGGCGATCCTGGTGCCCGCTGGAATCTACCTGATAATCTGCGCGGCCATGTGGGCGTTTCAGAGCTCGTTCATCTACTTTCCCTCCCCGCACATGCAAGGCGATCCCGGCCTCATCGGCCTCGAATACACAGACGAGCACATGACCACGGAGGACGGCGTTGAGATCCACGGCTGGTTCGTTCCCTCGTCGAACGAGCGGCCCGTCGTGCTCTTCTGCCACGGAAACGCGGGCAACATCTCCGGGAGACTGGAGATGATCCGCCTTCTTCACGGGATTGACCTGAACGTCTTCATCTTCGACTACCGCGGATACGGCAAGAGTGCGGGCGCGCCGAGCGAGGAGGGAACGTATCTGGACGCGGACGCCGCCTGGAAACATCTGATCGAGGAACGAGACTTCTCTCCCGACCGGATCCTGGCGTTCGGGAGATCCCTCGGAAGCGCCGTCGTGTCGCATCTGGCGGCGCGGGAGAGACCCGGCGCGGTGGTGCTCATGTCCGCGTTCACGTCCATCCCGCAGGAGGGGCAGGATGTCTATCCCTGGCTGCCGGTGAAACTGCTCTCGAGGTTCTCCTATCCGACCCTCGACAACGTGGAAAAGATCTCCTCGCCGATCATGGTGATCCACGGGCGCAACGACGAGATCATCTCCTTTGCCCACGGAGAGAAGATCTTCGCGGCGGCCGCCGAGCCCAGGCGTTTTCTCGAGATCGGCGGCGGGCACAACGACGCTCTCTACTACTCCGGGGACGAAATCGAAAAAGCCCTACGCGAATTTGTGAGGGAATTTTTTTAGGTCAGCACTTTTCGGATGCGCTCGATGGCCCAGTCGAGGTCTTCCTTCGATATGATCAGCGGCGGGGCGAAGCGGATGACCGACTCGTGGGTCTCCTTGCAGAGTATTCCATCCTCCTTGAGTCGCTCGCAGAAGGGACGCGCCGGGCCGGCCTTGTCCGTGAGATCCACGCCGATGAACAGGCCGCTTCCCCGGATCTCCTTTACGTGGGGGGAGTTCATTTCCACGATCTGCTGCTTGAAATACGCTCCGAGCTCGGCGGAGCGCTCTGTGAGCTTCTCGTCCAACATGACGGCGATTGCGGCCCGTGCCACCGCGCAGGCCAGGGGCGATCCTCCGAAGGTGGAGCCGTGCTCGCCGGGATTGAACACACCGAGCACCTCTTTTTTCGACGCGACCGCGGACACCGGCAGCACGCCGCCGGAGAGCGCCTTGCCCAGGATGAACGCGTCCGGGATCACGCCCTCGTGATCCACGCAGAACATCTTGCCCGTACGCCCCAAGCCGGTCTGGATCTCATCGACCATGAGCAGAACGTTGTTCTCGTTACAGATCTCGCGACACTTCTTGAGATATCCCAAAGGAGGTATTCTCACGCCGGCCTCGCCCTGGATGGGCTCCACGAGGAACGCGCAGGTGGCGGGGGTGATGGCCTTTTCCAGTGCGTCGGCGTCCCCGTACGGGATGATCTTGAAGCCCGGGGTGAGCGGGCCGAAGCCCTTCTTGTAGGAGTCTTCGGACGAGAAACTGATGACGGTTGTTGTGCGGCCGTGGAAGTTGCCCTCGCACACGATTATCTCGGCGGTCTCCGGCGCGATCTTCTTGATTGTATGACCCCACTTGCGGGCCGCCTTGACTGCGGTTTCCACAGCCTCCGCGCCGGTGTTCATCGGCAACACCATGTCCATACCCGTGAGACTGGCGATATCCCTGTACAGCTCGCCGAGCTGGTCGTTGTGAAATGCGCGGCTGGTGAGCGTGACGCGATCGGCCTGTTCTTTCAGGGCAGCGATGATGCGCGGATGGCGGTGACCCTGATTGAGCGCGGAGTACGCGCTGAGCATGTCCATGTAACGGTTGCCCTCCGGATCTTCCACCCAACAACCCTCGGCCTTTGAGATGACGATGGGCAGGGGATGGTAGTTGCGGGCGCCGTACTTCTCGGTGACTTCGATTATTTCTTTGCTGGTAGTCATGTGAACCTCCGTTGACCTGCTTGTGGAACAGGTGCGACATGTCGACCCCGGGTCGATAGTATGCGTCCCGGGGATCTGTCAACCCGGGACTTGACCGGCTCGGACCCGTGCTTATGTTGTTTAATGGAGGAAGTAACGCATGGCGAAGCAAATGCAGGCACTGGCGGTAGTCAGCGATCTGGACCGATACATGGCCCAGATAAGCAAATACCCGGTGATCTCCCGTGAACAGGAAACGGATCTGGCCCTGCGGTGGAGGGACACGGGTGACGTCGAGGCCGCCCACGCGCTGGTCACGGCCAACCTCCGTTTCGTGGTAAAGATTGCAAACGAATATCGAGGCTACGGCGCGCGGATCCTCGACCTTGTCCAGGAGGGAAGCATCGGCCTCATGATGGCCGTCAAGAAGTTCGACCCGGACAAGGGTTATCGATTGATCACGTATGCCGTTTTCTGGATTCGATCATACATACATTCGTTTCTCATGAGCACCGCGAGAATGATCAAGATCGGCACTACCCGGGCCCACAGGAAGCTCTTCTTCAAGCTGCGATCCCTCAAGGGCAAGCTCTCCGCAAAGGGCATGACCGACCGGGATCAGCAGCTCGATATCGCCAGCGAACAGCTCGATGTGAACAGAGACGAAGTTGAAGAAATGGATCGGCACCTGACCGGGCGGGACGCATCTCTCGACATGCCCGTGGCCCAGACCGGTACTTCACTTATCGAGCTGATGCCGGCGGACCAGGAAAACCAGGAGGACATGATCGCCCGCTTAGAGGTGGAAGCCCATCGCAGCGCCATGATCGAGTCGGCGCTCATGGATCTCGACGAGCGGGAGCGGGACATCGTCCGCAAGCGCCACCTCACGGATGAGCCCGTGCAATTGAAGGATCTCGGCGCGCAGATGGGGATCACCAAGCAACGGGTGGCGCAGATAGAGCACCGGGCTCTTCGGAAACTGAAAGAAGTCTGTATTGCCCCACAAGGATGACAAGCGTTCCCGGTATGTGGAGGAGATTGCGGCCTTGCGGATCGAGGGCGACAATGCGTCGGAAGTGGAGATCCCGGTCATCCGTGAGGCGGCGGTTGAGATACGTCTCAACGGCGAGCGTTTCGCGGACGCCCAGTGCATGCCGTCGGATCTGAACCGGATGGCGGTGGGATACCTGGTGTCCGAGGGGATCCTCCGTCAGGCGGCGGAGCTCACATCGGTTCGTGTGGATGATGAGAAAACGATTGTGGATGTGATCGCAAACGTGCCGGAGGATCGCCTGCGCGGGGCGCAGGACCGCATGAAGCCGGCCGGTCCGGCGATGACCATGGACGCGCAGAGGGTGATGGCCCTCGGTCACGAGTTCGACAACCTTCCCGGCCTGTACAAGGAGACCCGCTGCGTCCACTCCGCGGCCCTGAGCGACGGGGAGCGGATCCTGTATTTTTACGAAGATCTCGGTCGTCACAACGCTGTGGACAAGACAGTGGGCGCGGCGTTCATGGACGGTCGCAACCTGGCCGAGATGGTGCTCCTGTGCACCGGGCGGTTCCCGTTCGACATGGTCGCAAAGGCCGCAAGGGCCGGATTCCCAATTGTCATCTCACCGGCCGCCGCTACTGCTGAGGGGATCCTCCTGGCCGAGAAGTTTCACATTACCCTTTGCGGGCGGGTGCGCAAAAACAGCATGAACATTTACTCCTCCAAATGGCGCATTACGGGAACTTGAGAATGCGTTGAACTTCTCACCTACGGAATACAATCGCCCTCCCACCATGTGATGGCATCGTCGTCGAATGCTGCGCCGAGCACGTCCATATCGCCGTCTCCGTCCACGTCCGCCGCGTATACCGAATAGGCGCCATCGAATTCCCCATCCACCGTGTGCTCGGTCCAGGATGACCCATCACCCACCGTGTTCTCCCACCATGTGATGTCATCAGTATTCATAGCCGCACCGAGTACGTCCATGTCGCCGTCCCCGTCGACGTCCGCCGCGTATACCGACCTGGCTTGGTCAAATGCCCCATCAACTATGTGCTCGGCCCAGGCGGTACCATTGCCCGCAGTGTTCTCCCACCAGGCGATGGTATTATCGGCGAATGCCGCGCCTAGCACGTCCATGTCGCCGTCTACGTCCACGTCTGCGGCATATACCGAAAAGGCCTGGTCAAATGCCCCATTCAACGTGTGTTCGGTCCATGCGGTACCGTTGCCCGCAGTGTTTTCCCACCAAGTGATCGCATCGGCATCTAGAGCCGCGCCGAGCACGTCCATGTCGCCGTCGCCGTCAACGTCTGCCGCGTATACTGACCTGGCGCCGTCGAATGTCCCATCTATCGTGTGCTCGGTCCATGCAGTACCATCACTCGCAGTGTTCTCCCACCATGTGATGGCATGGTCAGATGCTGCCGCGCCGAGCACGTCCATGTCGCCGTCTCCGTCAACGTCCGTCGCGTATACCGAATGGGCGCCGGCAAATGCCACATCCACCGTGTGCTCGGTCCAGGTGGTACCGTCGCCTGTGGCGTTCTCCCACCATGTGATGGCATCGTCAGTATTCGCCGCGCCGAGCACGTCCATGTCGCCGTCTCCGTCGATGTCCGCCGCGTATACTGAAATGGCTCCCACGAATGTTCCATCCACCGTGTGCTCGGTCCAGGCGGTACCATCACCCGCAGTGTTCTCCCACCAGGCGATGGTATCGTCAAATCCTGCCGCGCCGAGCACGTCCATGTCGCTGTCGCCGTCAACGTCCGCCGCGTATACAGAAGAGGCGCCATCGAATGCCCCATCCACTGCGTGTTCGGTCCAAGTCGGAATGCATCCATCACACGCCCCATTCGAGCAACCGTACAGACAAGTGGTGCACCAGGAATCGGTTGTGTCATACTCGCAGATTGCATCAGTTGCGCAATCGTCCGTCGTCGCCCAGCTGCCGACTACCGTGCTTCCGTTGCATATCTTGCTTGTGCCGCTGCAGTATTGGGTCGTGTCCTGTTCCTGGGTGTCGGCTCCGCAGTCGGTGCTCGTGCAGGAGCATGAAGTAGTTACGTCGCAGGGATACGTGGACGGACGGTATGTGCCGGCCGAGGTGTCGCAACAGACACCCGCCGTACAGTCAGCATCCGTATCTGTATCCGTGCTTCCTCCGTCGCCGATGCTGAGGTCGGTCTTCATGAGGCTGCAACCGACAATCAGGATTATCGCAAGCAGGAGCAACGAGACGAGGCCAGCCTTCGCGCGTTTAAACGAACGGACGCCACGGCGAGGTTTTCGTTTTTCGAGTATCATCTAGAACCTCCCCTTCAAGGCGGCGCCAACAAATCCAGGCCCGGCCGATGGTGTAAAAGCGACGTCGCCTTTTTCTTCTTTTTCGCCATTCTTCGCTCCGACAATGATCAGCACAACACCGGCGACAACCGCCACGCCGCCGACGACATATAGTATGTCAGCCGTCAAGGCGAGGTTATCGCGCTTATCGAGGGCATCGCGTTCTTTTGGATCGCAAAAACCATCGTCGCACTTCTTCACCAGGTCGCTGTCCGACGAAAGCATTGCACCTCCGACGATACCGCCGCCTATCAGTACCGCGCCGCCCACCGCGGTTACGGCCCAACCGGCCTTCCACAGTTTTAAACGTTCCTTGCGCGACTCCTCGTCGGAAGGAGCTACTTCTTTGATTGTCTGTTCCGGTTCCTCGACGAATTTGTCAGGCGCGGGCTCGGTGGAAGGCTTGTCTTTTGCCTCAATGGTCGTCTTCTGGCCGCCGCTTACCCGAACTATCCTGTCAACGAGGATCTCATCGACCTTCTTCACGACCACCCTGTGCTCCACACCGGCGGATATCATCAAGGAGCCGGAAAGAGGTGCGCGTCCCCTCTCAACATCGTCGATAATAATCAAACATCCGCTGGGTACGGTAACCTCCACCGAACCCACCATCCGGCGAAGCCTGTCGACCTCGTCGAGAATTTCTTTCTGTCGTTCGTTTTGGATCTCGTCGCCACCTTTGGCAAGGTACCTCTCGAATGCTTCCAGCGCCAATCCATAACGCTTTGCCGCAGCCTCGCTCTGACCGATGTTGTAGAGCAGCTTCCAATTGGGGGAAAACTTGTGGGCAAGGCGAAAGGCATCGGCTGCGCCTTTGAAGTCTTTCGCCTTGAACAGTTTCCTACCCTCCGAGAAAGCCGTCTTTGCTTTTTCTGACACCTCGTCCGCCGAGGCTGTGCCGGTGACAGCAAATGACAACACCAGCAACACTATCATTGTCCATCTCATGACTACTCCATCGCCTGCCGGCGCATACACATCATGACGGGAAGGCTGAGACCTGCCGTCTGTAACAATTTCTGCTACTTTGGATGACACTATATCGCAGAAAATGTTGTGTAATCCAGCGAAACCTATCTCCTACTTGAGGGCGCCATTGCCATCGCTATATTTGATGAAGCTCGTGCTCTTTCATCAGCGTGCTCTTTCATCAGCGCGGTCATTCGTCCGCCGTCTACGCAGAGCGTCTGACCCGTTACGAACGGCGCCGTCGCCAGGTACGCGACCGCCCCTGCGATGTCCTCTGGCGTGCCCTCCCGTCCCATGGGAATTCCATCGATCACCTCACGCCTCTTTTCCGGCGAGTACCACTCGGGAAAGAGCACGGTTCCTGGGCATACGGCGTTCACTCTCACACCCCGGGTTGCGAGCTCCAGGGCCTTGCGCAAGGTGAGCGACAGGAGGGCCTTCTTCGTAAGCGAATATGCTTTGAACTTTGGAAACTCCACCAGGCCGGCCAGATCGGCGATATTCACAATGGAGCCGCCGCTCTCGATAAGATAGGGAGTCACGATCTCTAACAATCTGGTCGGCGCGTCTACGTTGAGGACTTTCATTATTGCGAGGTCGGTCATCTCGCCGTCGTCCGACACAAAGGTTGCCGCGTTGTTGACCAGGAGATCGATGCGTCCGGTGGTCTCGATCACCTCTTCCACGAGCTTGCCCATAGCGCCTGGTCTTGTGAGATCGGCGAAAAACGAATCGGCTTTCAGGCCGAGGTCGGCCAGCTTTTCGACGAGATCGGCCGCCGCCTGTCGCGAGCCGTTGTAGTGAATGGCCACGCGAAAGGAATCCCCGGCCAGGCGTTCGCAGATCGAACGTCCGACCCGCACGGCGCCACCCGTGACAAGAGCGACGGGAAGGTCCACGGGGGTTTTGGTACCTGCGGGATTCATGATACCTTTATGAAATAGGCGATAATTACTCCAATGTTTTACAATCGAAATTGCCATCTTCCCATTAAAAACGTGTTTTGCGCGTTCCAGGCGATGATCTGCCTGCTGTTGTCTCTCGCTGTGTGGGCTCAGACTGAAACACCGGCGCCGAGACCCGTGGAGTGCCCGGTGGATAGATGCCTGATCGTCGAGTACGAGGAGTCGCTTGCAGGAGAGGCCGCCACCCTCGTGGACGCGCTGGCCATTCGCCTCGCCCGATACGATATGACCGTCCGTATCGGGGCGGGCGCGACAGATCCCGAGATCACCCTCGACGAAATGGAGAAGGATGGATCTGCGCGGGACGTAGAGAAACAATGGTTCTGGGTCGTCCATTTGAGGCAGCTCTCAGGGGAGTTCATCCTGCTGGCAGTGGACAACCGGGCCACCTCGAAAGGGGACGACGTGGTCCGGGAGATCAGGCGGGCCGAGAGTATCGGATCGACGGCATGGACCATGGCAATAGTGGTAGAGGAGGCAGTTACCCCATATCTGGAAAAAGGAGCTGCTGCCGCTCTCGGAGCCGGGCTGGCCATCATAGAGCCGCCGGCGGTGGGCGGCGTGAAGAAAGAGCATCCCATAGAGGAAACGGAATATCCGTACATGAGGAGCCTGGGCCTCGCCCTGACCATGTATACAGTGCTGGAGACGGGTGATTTCATCGCCGGCCCCCGGTTCATGCTGGAAGGAGCGTTCTCCAATAGGGTGACAGCCTCCGTGTCGATCGCGTGGGCCGGATGGTCCGACTTCCATGCCCATGACGTGGATGGATCCCAGAGTCTTGTTCCCATCGACATTCTGTTCGGCTATGCCATCCTTCCCGGTCGGATGGCGGAGCTCGCCATGTTGGCCGGGGTATCCGTGGGCTTTGCCGTGTACAAGACATCAGGGCCGCAAAGGGAACGCCTCGACCTGCTTTTCGAGCCTTCCGGGCAAGTTCTCATGAGGGCAATCTTCCACATTTACGGACCCTGGACAATTTACGCGGACGGCGGTGTGGCGCTGCCGTTCGTGCGTGACGTGCTCAAAAATCAGAACCAAATTGTATATGAACGCGGGTGGATTGTCCCCATCTTCGATATTGGTATACAATTATGGTTATGAAGAGGAATTGAAAAAAAGTTTTACAACTACAACGTGTTTTCATAATTCAACAGTAATGACAGCGACTAACAAAAAGGATGGCAGAAGAAAAAAGCGATCTCGCGAGGGAAAAGCCATGTCCGTTGGTGTGATCGAAAAAATCGGTATCGTCGTAAGGCGAAAGGCCAGGGTCGATCCGGTCGCCGATATCGTTGCGAGCGCCAAGGAGGGTGATCCCGCCGCGTTCAGGCAATTGTTCGAAAAACACGTAGCGGGCGTTCACCGTCATCTTTCGTTGTTGATCGGCCCCAACGAAGATGTGGACGATCTGGTTCAATTGGTTTTTCTGAACGTCTATCAGTCCATCGGAAGATTCAGAGGCAAGTCGGCGTTTTCGACATGGTTGTTCAGGATCACAATAAACGTGGCCCGCCAGGAAATCCGGATGCGGGGCCGCAGACGGAGGCTGTCCTCCGCCATATGCGAGGTGAGCAAGGTTGCGGGGAGCGGAACGAAACAGAACCAGGAAGGATCCCTGTCCACCTGGCAGCAGATTTACAGGGTGCTGGACAGGCTCTCCCCCAAGAAGAGGGAAACGTTTATTTTGTACATGTACGAGGGGTATTCCCTTGAGGAGATAGCCCGTCTGCTGGGATCGTCGGTGTCTACCATCGGGTCGAGGTTGCAGGCCGGACGCAAGGAGATCCTCGCTATAATGGCGAGCGAGAAGAAGAGATGAGCAGGCGAAGAAGCGAGTGTGGTCGCGCCATGCGCGATTTCCTGAGACAAGACAGCCTCGACGCTGTGCGCCGGGGGCGTCTGGAGCTGCACTTGCGTCGGTGCGATATGTGCCGCGCCGCCGCCGAGGGCCTGACCGTCATCACGAGCGCCAGGCCCAAGATGCAACCCATCGAGGATATCCACAGCCGCAGGATCTACGACCGCCTCATCCCCGCAGTTCATGAGATCGCCGTCGATCTTGCGTCTGCCAGGAAAAAACCGGCCCGTGTGGTCACCCCGATCTTCGGGCTCTACGCTGCGGCGGCCGCCGTTGCGGCGGTGGTGTTGGTAGTAGGTCTCCTCCCGGATTCCCAGGAGGTTACTGATCCCGGCGCGGTTCAGGCGGATCAGACCATTTTGGAGATAACCCATAACGCGACCATGGATCGATGCGAGGGTACGGCCATAGTCGATGGTCGCAAGGTCGGTGGGAAGGACAGTTCTTTCGCGGTTCGCCTCGGCACCGAGATAGCCGTCAACGATGGTGGGAGGTTCAATTTCCGCATAGGACATGTCGCGCGGGTGGCCCTTGTCGGGGACACGCGATGGAGGATCAGCAATATCACCGAGGACCTCATGGAGATGGAGCTGGATATGGGGCGCATCGCCGTCGAGTTCGACGGCAGCGGCGGACAGATGCTTGACATCCGCACCCCCGACTCCATCGTGCGGGTTCGGGGAACCATGTTCATGGTGGAGGTCGTTCCCAACGGCGGCACGCAGGTCAGCGTTTTCGAAGGGCGCGTCGACGTGGTTTCACTTCGTGGAACCAACAGGACAGTCGAGTTGACCGGGGGCAAGCTCGTATCCATCCCCTTCTCGCAGGAGGGTGTCGTGGATATCGGGGACGGACAGCGAGCACTGGCCGGCGAGATAATCGACCTGGAGGACAGCTTCGTGGCCACCGCCGGAAGGCTGGTGCATTTCGACGGAAGTCCGCGACGTGTAAAAGTGGAGGTCGAAGGTCGACTTCTCGGATACTCACCTCTGACGGTGAGGCTCCCGGACGGACCGGTACAATATCGTCTCTCTTCGCCGGGCATGGAGCCGTTGGAATCCAGGCTGGCCCACGAGCAAGTGGGAGAGAACGTATCCTTTGAGCTGGCTCCTGCCACCAACTATCAGCCGGTGGTGACCGCCGACGGCGATCGGGACGAATCTGGAAAGAAGAGCAAACGATCCGCCCTTACCAGGGCAACCCCTCATAAACGTTGGGGCCTGATCGAGAGGGCGCACGCGGCTATGACCGCAGGCGACATCCCCTTCGCCATCGATCTCCTCGAGCGGGCGACCGTGGCATCCAGTGGCGATCGGCTGGTCAACGGCCTCTCACTGCTGGCAGAGTGTTACTCGTCCGTCGGTCGCTTCAAGGACGCCGCCGACACCTTCGATCGCGTCTCCGGACTGGTCATGGGAACCAAGATCGCCCAGAACTCGCACTACGAGGTCGGGCGCCTGTCCATGGATCGGCTCGGCGATTTCGGCCGGGCCAGGGCCGCCTTCACCGCCTACCTGGCATCACCCCTGGAGGGTGATCTCAAGGAGGCTGCCTACTTCTCCCTGTGCGAGCTCGACGGACGTGAGGGATCCCACCGGGAAGCGCTTCACTGCTTCAACAACTTCCTGAGGACCTTCCCCGGCGGTTACCACGAGCCCAACGCGCGGCTGTGGCGCGGCGCCCTTTATCAGGATGTGTTAAAGCGGTGGGCGGACGCGGAGCGGGACCTCATGGCGTTCATCCAGGCAAAGCCGAGGCACCCCCGAGCCGAGGAGGCCCGGTACAGGGTCGCTCTGGGAAGATATCACGCGGACGACAAGCGCGGCTCCCTCAGAATGATCAAGGAGTACCTGTCCGAGCATCCCGACGGTCAGTATCGGGTGAGGGCCCTTCGTCTCAAACAAGCAATTGTCGATCCGGATTTTTCACTGCAACCCAACCTGAAGTAATATCCTGCAACAATGTTGGATCATCCATACGCCCACTTGCTGGGGAAGGTCGAACGTCCAGGCAGATATTTGGGTGGTGAGTACGGGGGCGTCGAGGCGCCGGAGCACGCCAGGATCCGAATGGCGCTCGCGTTTCCGGACGCCTACGAAATAGGAATGAGCCACATCGGACTGTCGGTGCTGTACCAGGTGGTGAACCGCATGGAGGGAATGTCTGCCGAGAGGGTATTCATGCCCTGGCCGGACATGGAAGCACAGCTCCGCTCCCGGGGGTTGCCCCTGCTATCCCTGGAGTCTGCGCGCCCGCTCGTGGAGTTCGATCTTTTGGGGTTCTCCCTCCAGTACGATCTCACTTACACCAACCTCATTGCCATGCTCGATCTGGGAGGCGTTCCCCGGCGCGCCGCACAGCGGTCACAGGGACATCCCATCGTTCTGGCGGGCGGTCCCCTGGCGTGCCACTGCGAACCCCTCGCTCCCTTCCTGGACCTGGTCCTCGTGGGCGACGGGGAGGAAGCCCTTCCGGAGCTGCTGAACGCTCTCGCCCTGTGTGTGGACGACGGAATCGGACGAGCGGAAACCATCGCCAGGCTGCACAACCTGCCATTTGTGTATTCGCCGGGCCTCCTCGAAAGACGCCTTGACGAGACCTCTCATCGACAAGTGGTGGTGTGCGATGACGGTCCGTCTGCCATGAGGGCGACGATCTCATCCCTGGACGCTCAGCCTTTCGGCAACGGACCGGTGCCCATGATCAGCGCGGTCTTCGATCGATTCAGCCTGGAGATCGCCCGCGGGTGCGCCGAGGGTTGCCGGTTTTGCCAGGCTGGTTTCCTGTACCGACCGGTTCGCGAGCGATCCCCGAAGGAGGCCTTCGCCGCCGTCGATCGGGGCGTGAACTGTCTGGGCTTCGACGAGATCACCCTGGCCGCACTTTCATCCGCCGACCACAGTCGAATCGAGGACATCGTCTGCGGGTTGGGAGAGCGTTTTACGCAGGAGCGCGTCTCCATTTCCGTCCCGTCGCTGCGCGCGTACGGTCTTCGCGAAGAGCTCATCGAGGTTGTCGGGAGATTGCGGGCCTCCGGGGTGACCCTGGCGCCGGAGGCGGGGAGCCAGCGCCTTCGTGATGCGATCAACAAGAACGTGAACGAGGCCGACCTGATGAGCGCCGCCGCCCGGTTCTTCGACCGCGGGTTCAACAGGATCAAGCTTTACTTCATGCTCGGCCTCCCCTCCGAAACCGACGAGGATCTGGAGGGGATCATCGAGCTTGCGGCGTCCATTCGGAAGATGGGCATGAGCAGGCTCTCCGGGCGCAGGACACAGATCGTGGTGTCGGTCTCCACGTTCGTGCCCAAGCCATTCACCCCATTTGAGCGGGAGGAGATGATCGGAATAGACGAGATCCGCAGGCGCCAGGCGCTTCTCACCAGGCTCGGTAGAGGGCACAAGCTGGATCTTCGGCTGCACGACCCCCGCCTGTCCAGGCTGGAGGGTATCTTCTCCCGAGGCGACGTGAGCCTCAGCGACCATCTGGAGCGCGCCGTGGATCTCGGCGCTCGTTTCGACGGGTGGGGTGAAATGTTCAAGGAGAAGGTCTGGGAGAAGGTGTTCGACGGTCATCACGTGGACACATTTCTCGAAGAGATTCCCAACGATGCGGCCTTGCCGTGGAATCACGTGGATGTAGGTTTGACGGCCGACTTCCTGAACGCCGAGCGAAAAAGAGCGCGGGAAGCCCTCACCACCCGACCGTGCGGGAGATACAGCGGGGAGATGGGGCAGGCGTCGGAGTTCGTGTGTCACACCTGTGGGCTGCGGTGTCGGCCGGAAGACGTTCCCCTGAGGACGAAGCGCGAGCCTAGTGTCATGCCGGCGGAGCGTCCCGCACCCGGGCTCAGGGGAACTCCCCGCCCGAAGCCGCTGCCTGGTACGGACGTGGAGTCCGTGAGGGTTCGCATGACCCTGGCAACGTGGGGCAGGCAGGCCTTCATCGGGCACCTCGATATGATGCGCCACTTCACCAGAAGCCTTCGCAGGGCGGGCCTCAAGGTTCTGTACACCCGTGGATTTCACCCGAAACCCAAGATAGAGACGGCGCCGCCGTTGCCCCTTGGAACATCCGGCCTCGCGGAGCTCATGGATCTCCATCTGGAGGGTCCTCCACGGGACGAGGAGATCCTCGACTTGTTGCGTCACGCCGTCCCACCGGACATGGAGGTAACCTCCATCAGGCGACTGGCCGACGGTGAGAAAAAACTCGCAAAGGCCCTCGAGGCGGCGCGGTACGTTGTGCTCGTGGATGCGATCCGTGCGGATGCCGAGGCCGCTGTCGACAAGATCATTGCCTCCGAAAGCATCGAGGTCGAGCGAACTCGCAAGAACAAGAGAAAGAAGATCGACGTTCGGCCCTTCGTTCGAAACGCGCGGGTGCTCGACCGGATACCGACCGATCTTCGACTCGGTCCAACCGGCGAGCGCGTGGCCGTGGAGATCATCCTCGAGGTGCCGGGATCCGGCGGGGCGAGGCCTGCTGAGGTGCTGCGACCTTTCCTTGGGGACGCCATCGAAACCGCGTGGATTGTCCGCACCGGGTGGATCCTGAACGAGGGGTAGGGGGGCAGAGTAATTTTGAGGTCATTTCCGGGG
>JAUXHN010000190.1 GCA_030621515.1 Deltaproteobacteria bacterium
ACCCCGCCGAGGTGGAGGCGCTGTTCGACAGTGCCGGTTACAAGGATCATTTGTCCACCATCGACGACTGACATGCTCTTTCAATCAAGGAGACGATCGTGAGATACATCCCTCATTCCGACGCCGACATCTCCCAGATGCTCGAAAAGATAGGCGCCGACACAGTGGAAGAGCTCTTCGAGCAGATCCCCGAGCCACTGAGGTTCAGGAAGGAACTCGATCTTCCTCCCCCCATGTCCGAATCGGAGCTCATGGCCCACATGAACAACCTGGTCGGTCTCATGCCGGCGGGCGGCCTGGTCTCCTTCATGGGCGCCGGCCTGTACGCGCACCACGTTTCGGTTGCAGTCGATCAGATTCTCCTTCGTTCGGAGTTCTACACGGCCTACACGCCATACCAGCCCGAGGTGAGCCAGGGCACGCTCCAGTCGATCTTCGAATTTCAGACCATGATATGCCGTATCTTCGGAACGAGCGTCTCAAACGCGTCCATGTACGATGGCGCGACCGCGGCCACCGAAGCGGCCCTCATGGCCCGGCGGGTGACCAGGCGAAACAAGATCGTCGTTTCGGGAGGAGTGCACCCCGAGTACCTTGAAGTTCTGGAAACATATCTCCGGGCGACCGACGACAACGAACCCCGTATGGTTATTGTCGACATCGATCCTGAAGCCGGCGCCACGGATCTACAGAAACTCCGCGAGACGCTGGACGGGGAAACCGCATGCGTGATCGTCGGATACCCCAACTTCTTTGGAGTGGTGGAGCGAGTGGACGAGATCTCCGCGATGGCAAGGGACGCCGGGGCGCTCACGATCACCGCCACCATGGACCCGTACGCACTGGGCGTTATCGCGTCCCCCGGGGACCTCGGGGTCGACATCGCGACCGGTGAAGGACAGGCCCTGGGCGTGTCGATAGGCTTCGGCGGACCCGGTCTCGGACTGTTCTCGGTTCGTGAAGACAAAAAACTGTTGCGACAGATGCCCGGAAGATTGGTCGGCCAGACCGTGGACGTGGAGGGAAAGACCGGCTACGTGCTCACCCTGGCCACCCGCGAGCAGCACATCCGCAGGGAGAAGGCTACGTCCAACATCTGCACCAATCACGGGCTGTGCGCTCTGGCCGTGGGGGTCAATATGAGCCTGCTCGGCAAGTCCGGTTTCCAACAAGTCGCAAGGGACTGCCTCGCGCGCACGGCATACCTCAAGAAGGGCATCTCGGACGTCAAGGGATTCTCAATCAAGTACAGCGGCCCCACCTTCAACGAGTTCACCGTGAAATGCGAGGGAAGAAAAGCCGCAGATGTCCTGGCCGCCCTCGAGGAGAAGTGCCTGCTCGCCGGAGTGGATCTCGGGCGCTTCGACCCGACAATGGACGACTCCTTCCTCGTCGCCGTGACCGAATGTCACAACCGCGAAACTCTCGACTCCTACATCAAGTCCATCGGCGAGATCTAAATCCCTGGCGAACCAGCTCGTCGATGGAATAGCCGGTCAGAAAAACTTGGGAGGACAATTATGAAACACAAAGCACAAATTTGGTTGGCGGGAGTTAGCCTGATAATGGCTGCTACTCTGGTGTTTTCACCCATGGCGCTGTCACAGGAACAGATAGACGCGGAGGCGCCGAAGCCGGGGAGCGACGGTTTCGCCGCGTATATTCTCAACAAGATCGACGATCTCTATCGCGGCACAAGTAGCCGCGGCGTCATGGCAATGGAGATAAAGACCAAACACTGGAACAGGAGCATGGAGGCCGAGAGCTGGTCTCTTGGAACGAAGTACTCCCTGGTCAGAATCCTCAAACCCAGCAAAGAAAAGGGCACCGCCACGCTCAAGGCCAACGATGACCTCTTCATGTATCTGAACAAGACAGGCCGCACGGTAAAAATCACATCCGGCATGATGGGCAGCTCGTGGATGGGAAGTCATTTCACCAATGACGATCTGGTCAAGGGCTCACGCATGGCCGAAGACTACGTGGTGGAGTATGAAGGGGAGAGCAAGAAGGGTGGCATCGAGACGTGCCGCCTGGTTCTGGTCCCTCGACCGGATGCGCCGGTGGTGTGGGGCAAGATTGAAATCACCGTTCGACAAACCGATCTGCAGCCGCTCGAGCAGCGTTTCTACGACGAAGACGGGCATGAGGCGCGGGTGCTGGAGTTCACGAATCATAAGGAAGTGAACGGCCGGACAATGCCCACCAAAATGACGATGAGACCACTGGACAAGTCAGGTGAGTTTACCAGCATCGTCTGGAAGGAAATCGACTTCGACGTGAAGCTGAACAAGAGCTTCTTCACGTTGCAAAGGCTCAAATCCAAATAGTCTCCGGAGGTGCCTCGTGAGAGTGTTCAAGATGGCGTGGAGAAACGTATGGAGAAACCGCCGAAGAACCATTGTCACCATCGCGGCAATGAGTCTGGCTCTGTTTTCCATGATTCAGTACTCGGGTCTGATGACCGGCTATCTGCACGGCATGGAGCGAAACATTCTGGATCTGGAGATGGGCGACATCCAGATCTTTGCATCGGACTACCTGGACAAACCCTCCATCTACAACCGCATCGAGAACCCGGGCGATCTGATCAAAAAGCTGGAGGCGGCGGGTTATCACGCTTCGGGACGTTTGAAAGGCGGCGGCCTGGCGGCGGGGGAAAACTCGAGCGCCGGAGCAGTCTTTCGAGGTGTGGATCCCGGACAGGACGCATCAGTCAGCGACGTTTACAAACACGTTCTACGCGGCGAATGGCTGGATGTCGGAGAACCGGCAGGAATTGTCATAGGAAGGCGGCTGGCGTTGTCGCTCGACGTGGATGTTGGAGATGAAGTCGTTGTCCTGTCCCAGGCTGCGGACGGCTCCATGGCAAATGACCTATTCAAGGTTCAGGGTGTTCTCAAGAGCATTGGCGAAGAAGTCGATCGCGGAGGCATCTACATGATTGACCAGACGTTCAGAGAACTGATGGTCGTGCCGGATGGAGTGCATCAGATAATCGTGAGAAAGCCCCCCACTGTGCCGCTGGACAAGGCCACCGATGAAGTTGCTTCCATTGCCGATGGCGCGGACACGCGATCCTGGAGGCAGCTCACACCCACCCTGGCGTCCATGTTGGATTCCAGCCGCGGCGCCATGTATTTCATGTTCGTGATTGTGTTCCTGGCCATCGCCATTGTCATCTTGAACGCAATGCTCATGGCTGTATTCGAACGCATCAGAGAGTTTGGTATTCTCAAGGCAATCGGCGTGGCTCCCTGGGTTGTTTTTAAAACAGTCATCACGGAGACGATAATACAAACCGGCCTGGCCATTGCGGCAGGAGGAATTCTGTCAATCCCGGCTGCCATCTACCTGAGCACTTACGGTATCAATCTCAGTTCGATGAGTGGAGCCTCAATCATGGGTATAGCGTGGGATCCCATCTGGAAATCGTCTTTCAGCGTGCAAACTTTCACAGGTCCTGTGGTGATGCTGGCCGCCATTGTTCTCATGGCGGCGCTTTACCCGGCCCTGAAGGCAGCGTTCATCAGGCCTGTAGCCGCGATGCATCATCGATAGGAGCTTTGCAATGAGAAGTACAGGCATGGCTACGATGGCGTGGAGAAATCTTCGACGAAACCGGAGAAGAACGGCGCTGACTGTCTTTGGAATATCCTTCGGAGTATTGCTGGCGGTCATCTTCACCGGCATAGGCGACTCCAGCTATGCGGACATGATCGATCTGGCCGCCCGTATGGGCACGGGACATGTGACCGTTCAACACGGCGACTATCTGGACACACCGTCGGTTTCAAAAACGGTCACCGGCACTTCAAAAATCAGCGCGCTCGCCGCGCGGGACGAAAACGTGAAGAGCATCTCCACCAGAATTACCGGTCAGGTACTTCTGGCCACCTCTGCCGCGAGTTACGGCGCCGCAATGCTGGCGATCGATCCGCAAAAAGAGAACAAGGACACGTTCGCGCTTTTCGACAGCGTGGACGAAGGAGCGATGTTCGAAAGTGGCGCGGACAAGGGAATAATCCTGGGAGCCAAACTCGCCCAGAATCTCGACACGAAGATGGGCCGCAAGGTTGTCTACACTCTTACCGACAAATCGGGAGAAATCGTATCAGGTCTGGCGCGTGTCAAAGGTATTTTGCGTACCGGTTCACAGAGCGTGGACGCGGGCCTGTGCATCTTGCCGATCGACACTGTTCGTAAAACTCTCGGTTTCGACACGGACGAAGCCACTCAGGTGGCTGTGTTTCTGTACGATCAACGAAACAGCGAAAAGGTCGCTCAGAGACTGAAAAAAACGATTGGCGAGAACGCACAGGTGCTCACCTGGGACAAGTCGAATCCGGCACTGGCCGGATTCATCGGCATGAAGGTGTCGGGCACGGTAATTTTCGAAATTCTCATTCTCATTTTGATAGCCGCAGGAATCTTCAACACTATCTTCGTGAGCGTGATGGAGCGGATGCGGGAGTTTGGAATCATGTCGGCCATAGGTTTCAGCCCGACCAAGATCTTCAGTCTGGTCATGTGGGAGAGCCTGTGGATCGGCATCATAGGACTGATTTCCGCAGCAGCAATTACCGCGTATCCCTACTATCTGATGGCCACAAAAGGAATTGACGTCTCGAAGATGACCGGAGGCGAACAGAGCCTGGAAGTGGCAGGTGTTGCCATGAGTCCCGTAATTTATGCGGACATCTACCCCCAGAGCATCCTGGTGATTTGTCTGGCTGTCTTTGGCGCAACATTGTTATCCGGCCTGTATCCAGCCTGGCGCGCAGGCAAGGTGGTTCCCGTGGAATCCATCAAACTGGTGTGAGGTGTTTCAATGAATGCTGAGAATCCAAAACCCATAATTGTTCTCGAAAATCTGGTCAAAATCTATCGCCAGGGCAAATTGGAAGTTCCGGCCGTCAGAGGCGTGAACCTGGAGATCAAATCAGGAGAGTTCACCGCCATCAGTGGACCGTCCGGCTCGGGGAAAACAACCGTACTCAACATTATCGGTGCGCTCGATGACCCTACGGATGGAAAGGTCTTCGTCGAGGGAATCCACCTGGCTTCGCTGAGCCGCTCCGCCCTGAGCAAGCTTCGGCGGGATCGCATCGGTTTTGTCTTTCAGGCTTACAATTTGATACCGGTGCTCACCGCGTTTGAAAACGCCGAGATCGTGCTTGCCTTGCAGGGCGTCGCTGTAAAGGATCGGAGAGAAAGGGTGATGGGGCTCCTGGCAGATGTAGGGCTGGAAGGAATGGAGCACCGCAGACCGGACCAGTTGTCCGGCGGCCAGCAGCAAAGAGTCGCGATTGCGCGCGCCATCGCGTCGAATCCGGCGGTGGTTCTGGCCGACGAACCGACAGCGAATGTGGACTCTTCAACCGCCGAGAAGCTTCTTTCAATCATGGAGAAGCTCAATCGAAAACAGCATGTAACCTTTGTTTTCTCCACCCACGATCAGAAGGTGATGGACAGGGCGCGCCGGATCATTCACCTGGTGGATGGAAAGATATCGAACGACGAAATCAGGGAATAGATGGGTCGTTCTCTTCGCACATTTGTTCTCGTATCGTTTCTGGCAACGGTTTCTTCAACTGCTCTTTCACTGGGAATCGTGGAGAACGAAGATGGGGACTATTCCCTCGAAGCCACCGGCAGCGCCAGGATTACCGGCGTGTACCTGCGAAACCCGGGTATTGAGGAAATCTATTCAGAACGAAACGATGGTCTGGGAAACGGGGTTTTGCGTTTCATGTTGGATGGGGAGCTTGGGCAGTACCTGACATTACACTTGAACTCATTCGCAGGTATTTCCAGGCAACCGTTGCTGGACGGCGGTTCTTTTTCAAACGCGGGTTCATCGCAAACCCCATACAGAACCACATATCTCTCCTGGGACTCAGGCAGCGAAGACGACGTCCGCGGGTTCACCGGGCTCGACAGGATCAGCCTGCATTTGCTTGCGGATCCTTTCAATCTCACCGTCGGACGGTTCGCCGTCAATCACTCGGTCACCTATATTTTTACTCCAAATGATTTTTTTGCGCCTTTTTCCGCCACGGCGATCAACCGGATTTACAAACCCGGTGTGGACGCGATCAAGGCGGGGTGGTCGCCGGGAATGCTGTCCACCGTCGAGCTTGTGGGAGTTATGGGGAACAGCGCCGGGGATGAACCGTCCTGGGCGCAAAGCGCCGTTGTTCTGAGAGCGGGAACGGTTCTGTGGGACTTTGAGTGGGCGGCTCTTGGCGGGAAATTGGCCGAGCGCTGGATGGCGGGGTTTTCTTTTCAGGGCGAGATTAAAACTGTGGGAGTCAGGGGCGAAGGGCATGTTGGTTTTCCAGATGCAAACGGAGACGGACAGTTGGGAGATTTGCAAAATGGCGGGCAGGCTCCCAGAGACGCATATGCGCACCTGGCCGGAGGAGTTGATCATTTGTTCCCGTGGCGCAACGCGAGTCTCGGGATGGAATACCAATTTGTCTCCGACGGTGGAAAGCCCGGCTCCTACCTGGCTCGTGCGACAAGATTCTATCCGGACGATGTGCTGTTCATGGGCATGCACTATGTAGGCGTCACTGGCGGGTTTGACATTCTTCCCATCTTGAGGGTGAACGCCGTGGCGCTTTTCAACGCGTACGATCTCTCGGGAATGGGCTTTCTGTCGCTGATGTACAATATGTCCGATGAAACGGATCTGATATTCGGCGCGATGATCCCCTGGGGAGAAAAGCCGACCACGAACGCAGAATCGGGCGTGCCGATCTCTCGAATTGAGAGCGAGTTCGGATTGGCATCCTTTGCCACCTTTTTGGAGTTGAGATCCTATTTTTAGCTCCCATATTTATTTCTGACCATAGTCATTGACCATGGTTGTTGCATCTGGTATATTGAGAGCAACAACGGAGAGGACAAAACCATCATGAAATCCGAACTGAACAGCGTTGCAATCTCAGAGTTCAAGGCAACTTGTCTTAAAATGCTCGATCAGGTGAATCGAACCGGAACTCCCATCCTCGTCACCAAAAGAGGCAAACCGATTGCCATGGTGGTCCCTCCACCACCACCCGTTCGGATAACAACCTGGCTGGGCACTCTCTCGGACAAAGCGAAAATCAACGGCGACATCATTTCCCCGGTCGTGGACGCATCCGAATGGGAGGTCTTGAAAAAATGAAACTCCTGCTCGACACTCACATTCTCTTGTGGAGCCTGCTTGAACCGGAGCGTCTTTCCAAACAGGTACGCGATGAACTGTCTGACACTGACAACGAACTCTGGCTCTCACCTATTTCAACCTGGGAAATCGCAATTCTGATCGAAAAGGGTCGCATCTCAATCAACTCCCAGAACCGCGAAAAATGGATCAGAGACGCGCTGTCCGAAATTCCACTCAAAGAAGCGCCAATGAATCACGAGGTGGCCCTTGTGAGCCGCTCTCTCGACATTATCCATCAAGACCCCGCCGACCGGTTTATCGCCGCGACTGCACTGGTCTACGATCTTGTTCTCGTGACCGCCGATAAACGTCTGCTGAAATCCAGGCAGGTTCGCACAATGAGCAACCGGGGCGGATAATCGATCTACGATCGACGACCTTCGCCGACCAACTTTCCTACCTCACCCTCAGCTCGCTGATACACGCGGGGCCGTTTCCGTCGATGGAGGAGATGGTTATGCTCAGCCTCCTGGCCGATCGTCCCTTGAGACGGACGCGCTGAAAATAGCGGGTGTTGGCACCGAGTTTTTTTTCTGTCTTCCATTTCTTCACGCCGTCCGAGGCGATGATCTCGATCCGGCGAATCCGTGGACCCGGCTCATCTGCGCAGGAGTTGGCGAGCCATATCTCCTTGACCGGTCTTGTGCTGCCCATCTCGACTACCATCTGTTGTCCCACCGTCCCCATCCAGCTGGTGGCCAGGTTACCGTCGTTGGCTCGTCCCACGTTGGGCGAGAGCGCACGCAGCTCGGGATCGAAGGCGCCCAGGCGATCGTGACCCAGGCGTTTTCCCGCCTCGGAGAGCACCGATATAGTGGCGGAGACCCTCCTTATGAAGCTATCGGGATCGGCCCTGGCCGTGGCGCCGGTTCGAATGCTCGACATTGCCTCCTCGAAGGTCGCCGGCCAACGTGGCCGCGGACCTGTCGCCATTACCAGCCCATCGACACCTGTCCAGAAATCCTCCAGTGACTTGAGACGACGACGCCTGACCTCACCCTTGTCTCCGGCGGGAGCTTCGTGCCGCAGCGAACGCATGAACGAGAGCATGCCCTGCGGACTCTCAACTCCCTGCTCGATCGCCGTGCGGACGATCTCGAACCATTCGTCATAGAGTCCACCGGTCACGACAAGTCTCACTCCCCTGGGATCCCTTCTCACGAGCATGCGGTGATGGTTCGGAAACACCCGCCTCATGAAAAACTCGCCTTGAGCCGCCAGGAGCACCGAATTCCCCGGGCTGTCGGCGAGGGCGTCCTCGAGAAGGTCCGCGTCACGGTGACCGGCAAATCGACCGATGGCGCGCGCCGCCATGCTCATCTCCTCGATGCCGGCAGATCGCAGGGCATCTTTCAGGACGGAGATTCCCCGTCGATCGCCGGCTGTCAGGAGTGCCGCCGCAGCCCTGGTTCGAACCCGTAGAAGCGGATCGTCAAGATCGTCGAGCGCGTCACGGGTCGCGCCGCGATCTTTTGCCCTGATCCGGAGCGCCAGAAAGTGGAGGGCGAGCGGCGAATCCCGATGAGCTTTCTCGAGATCCTTCAGAAACAGTCGATCGTTATCGCCTGCACCGATTGCAATCCGAGAGGCAGCCGCGAGTATCACCTGAGGCTCGCTGGACAGACGCGCACAATCCATGGCAACGAAGCGAGGGGCGAAAGAGAGCCAGCTATCCAGCAAGGCCGGATGCACCCTGCCGTGAGCCAGCGTGTCCATATCATGTCGCAGGGCCATCCATGCGATTACAAAAGAGTCTCCGATCTCGTCTGTGGCTTTTGGAAACCCGCGCATGGTTGGAGGAGCGGCCCACGAGGTTGTCGC
>JAUXHN010000068.1 GCA_030621515.1 Deltaproteobacteria bacterium
GATAGGGGCCTTCGTCAGGGAATACAATGCGGGATGGCTCAAGGCTCGGCGACTGGCTCCTCTACGGGCTCGATAGCCTCGGGAGCGGTTGCAACCAGAGGCTCGGTCTCGGCTATAGATTTCTTGCCGTCCTTCTTCTTTACAAGGTCCGGTTGAAGAATGGGTGCGTCTTCAAAATCCTTTACGCCACCGATTATCCCCAACTTCATGATTCCGTAGGCGCCGCCCGCGAGAGCTGCGATCACGAAGAAAGCGATGACGAACTGCCTGGATCTGGATGGTGGTCTCTGTGCAGGCACCCATGAGTCGCCGTCATCCTCTTCGTATTCGTCAGAATCGCCGTGTTCTTCCGGCTCGGGCACAGGTTCGGGCTCCGGCTCGGGCGCAGGTTCGGGCATCGGCTCGAGCTCCGGCTCGAGCGCAGGTTCGGGCATCGGCTCGGGTTCTGAGCTCTGCGGCGGCTCGGGAGCAACGCCGCCCCGGAACTCCCTGGCATAGGTCTCACCGTGATAATACTGCTCCTCTCCGTTACCTGGCGGAGTAACCATTTGATCCGGAGGTGGCGGCGGTGCTGCTGCGTCGAGCGCTTCCTTGATCCTGGCGCGTTCGTCTGCTTGCGCCTCCTCGGACTGCATTTCTACAGGCTTCTTTTCGATCGGAGGCGGCGACTTGGTGGGCCTGTCCGAAGGACCGATCGGCACGGCCTTCTTGGCGAGCACTACCCTGGCAACTTGCACCGAAGCTTGTGGCGTAGAGACGATCGGCACCTGCCTGGGCTCCTCAGGATCGGGTGGCGCCTGGGAAATCGCAGCGATAAAACCCGCGCCCCGCGCATGCAGCGAGGATCTGTCGGGCCTGGAGACCGCTTCGATCCTCGGGAGCTTCAAGGTTGGCGAAGCCACCTCTTCCTCCATCTCCTCGATCACCGGTGGAGGGGCTCGGTCGCCGGCTGCCGGGGGGAGAGGAAGCTCCTTGAGGCCGCTCTCCTCTTCACCCGGAAGATTCTCGTCATCGTAGTCTTCTTCTTCCGTTTCTTCGAAACTCGGAAAGACCATTGTGTCTTTCAGGTCGTCATCGAGAGGATCGGGCCCACCCTCGCAAATTAAACCCTCAAAATAGAGCTTCGAGATCACCGTCAGACCTTCGAGATCGCCCAGAGAGCAACAGTCCACGACGCTCATCAACGAGCGTTTTCCATCGAAGTGCTTGAGCAAGGTGTTGATCTCGTCGGGGATCTCGCTCAAACGCTCGGCCAGCATTTCATCATCCACGTCGAAAATCGAAACGAGCGGCGGCAACTGCTCGAGCAGGCGCCCCCATTCGTCGAGGCGTCGCATCCCTTCCATCAGGAGGCCCTGGGTGGACAGTGTGATGTTGTCCTTGCGATCTACATTAATAAACTCGATCTCGAAAGTTCCGCGTGACCAGACCAGCATCCGGTAGACCGCGTCTTCCGCCTTGCGGTTGTTCGTCTCCGCGTCTATGACCTTGCCGTCCCGAAAATAGATCTCGCCCTTGTCGTCCTCTCTCACCAGGTGGATGACCCCCGACTTCCTTGAGATATCGATGGTCTGGATCAGGTCGATGATCCCCATATCCTCCAGGTCTCCAGAGAACTTGGTCTTGGACCCGCGGTTCTCCAACCGCTCCCGCTGTCTCCTCTGAAGCACCAACCCCACACGGGCCAGGATTTCCCTGATGAAGATCGGCTTGGTAAGGTAATCCTCGATCCCCTGCTCGAGCCCGCGGATCTTGTCCTCTATGGACTTCTGAGCTGTGAGGAATATCAGAGGAATGTCCGACCACTCGGGGTTCTCTTTGATCTTGATGTTGAGAGCGAATCCGTCCATCTCCGGCATGGTGGTATCGGAGATGATCAGATCCGGAATGGAGATCTGGATCTTTTCGATGGCATCCGCGCCATTTACGGCTTTTGTGACGCTGAAGCCGGCCTTCTTGAGGCTTACCTCGAGAACCCTGAGGCTCTTTGGATCGGAGTCGACAATAAGAAGGTGTTGTTTCGCCAATTTGCTACCTTGATTTTCTTATAATTGGGGGAATCATCAAGTGACCGCCACGCATTGTCAAGGCCTCCGTTGTTCCGCAAAGAGGGTTGCCCTTATCAGAACCGCACCTCCACACCCACGTCGGCGAGGAAGAACAGCGTGGTCGCCCGGCTGCTCTCGAAATTATCCGACGCCCACCCGGTTGCCTTGTAAGTGTGCAGGTAATCAAAAAACAGTGTAATCCCCGTGCGAAGACCCACCATCCGACTCAACCAGAAGACGGCGGCGGCGCTCGCGGCCACGTGGAAACCGGCCATGCTCAAATCCTCGAACATGACGAACGTGGGGCCCAACAACGCGGTGACCGTGAAATCCAGATTCTCGTCCCGCGAGGACCAGCGACCGCCCACGGTGAACGACGGCCGCAAAAGATCTGCGTACCCCCGCGTTCCCTCCTGGACATGCTCTGAGTAACCCACGTCGTAAGGAGCCATGGTGTGGAGATACTGAAACCTGGCGCCGATGGTGAGGCGCTCGAGAATTCTCTTTTCAAAACCGGTGGAAAGCCCGATGGCCGTACGAAGATTCGGTTCGTACGCCTGATCCCCGTCATCGAAAAAGGTGAACTTTCCAAGGTTGATGGGCGCGACCGTGAGGGAGAGGTGGTGCGGAGCTTCATCGGCGATGCTCACAGAGGGGATGAGCACCAGGAGGCCGACGACGATCAGCAGCGATGGATGCTTGGCCATATACGATTGAGACGCCCACGGATGGACAATCGCTCGGAACCGGGGATGATGTGGGAGCCCTCCGGGGGAAGTTCGTCCAGCTCCTTGCGCCTCCTCCTGACCTCCTCCATGGACATCAGCTCCCCGAGCAACCTGTCCACGTAAAGAACGCCGTCGAGGTGATCGATCTCGTGTTGCCACAGCACCGCGTTGTGCTTGTGCGCCTCGGTGGTGATTTTCTCGCCCTCCTCGTTCTCGTACGTCACCTTGATCCAGCTATTGCGCCGCACCTTGCCGCCCACACCGGGGATGCTGAGGCACCCCTCATAGCCGTCGACGGTCTCGTCCGAACGCTCGATGATGACCGGGTTTCTCACAAAAACCGTGCGTGGCTTGTCGGTCTTGTAGTCGAGCATCAACGTGGCCACGCGAAGAGAGAGCCCGATCTGCGGCCCTGCAATTCCCACCCCGTTTGCATCGACCATGGTTCGGGCCATTCGAGCCGCCACGGCGGTTAGATCTAGCCGGGCCGGCACCGGGCGCGCCCTGCGCCTGAGCACGTCCGTATCGGAACATCCTCGTACCACTACTTCGAAGTACGGCCCTTGCTCCTCCAGCAGGGACCTCTCCTCGTCTGCCCACGCCCACTCCACGCGCACATCTGTACCCGCGGGATCCGTCGGTACCGCGCCGCCTGTCCCCGTTTGAACCGGAGGGCGCCTCACCGCGCACCCCACCAGCGCCGCCGCACCGACCGTGGAGGTGATCGTCAGGAAATCACGTCTTTTCATGAGTTCCATGACCGATCAAATAACATGTATCCGGACTTGGCGACATTTTAAAAAGGGTGTGGTAGCTTTCCGGATCGTTATGTCAGTGATTGTCCAAAAATACGGTGGCTCGTCGGTTGCAAATATCGACATGATCCGCAAGGTCGCAAGACAAGTTTGTGCCTGCAAGGAAGCGGGCGACGACATCGTCATCGTTGTCTCCGCCATGGGAAAGACCACCGACGACCTCCTCGCCATGGCCAGGGAGGTGGCGAATAACCCGCCGAGACGCGAGATGGACATGCTCCTCACCGCAGGAGAGCGGATCACCTCGTCCCTGCTCTCCATCGCCATCGCCGATCTGGGATACGAGGCGATCTCATTGACCGGTTCACAGTGCGGAATTCTCACCAACGACCGCCACTCTGACGCCAGGATCATCGAGGTTCGACCCGTGCGGGTGGAGGACGAGCTTGCCGCCGGAAAAGTGGTCATCGTGGCCGGCTTTCAGGGGGTGAGCTACAAGCGGGAAATAACCACTCTGGGTCGCGGCGGATCCGACACTACCGCCGTCGCCCTGGCGGCCGCTCTCGACGCCGAGCGCTGCGAGATATACTCGGACGTTGACGGCGTCTATTCCTCCGATCCCAACCTGGTGAAGGGCGCCCGGCATCTTCCCGAGATCTCTTACGAGGAGATGCAGGAGATGGCCGTCGCCGGCGCCAAAGTGCTCAAGGCCGACGCTGTGGAGTTTGCCAAGCGGGCCGGAATCGCCATCTATACCAGGTCCTCTTTCGCCCGGGGGCAAGAAACGGTGGTGCGCAAGGACATCCCGGCAGAGCACCACGGCGTACGGGCCGTGGTCTCGGAGCGCCAGGTATCCCTCGTGACCTTCCTCGGGAAGGCCGTGACCGAGGATTTCTGGAATATCATCGATGCTGCTGAATCCGGTCTGACCACCATCAAGGAGCTCCGGTTCCAGTGCCCCGACGGGCCCAAATCGTGGGCGCGCGGGTCTTTCGTTGTCTCCACCTCTTCCCTGCCGGACTGGCCCGAAACCCGGGCGCGCCTGATCGAAGCAGGGGGCGACAACCTGGAGATAGACGACGATCTGGGCGCCCTGTCCCTCATAGGCGTCGGTATAAACAGGGACACGGCAAACGTGATGAAGGCTACCCGCATCCTTCACGATCTGGACGCTCCCGTTCACGCCCTGTCCACATCGGGCTTCCGCATATCCTTCATCACGAGCGAGCAGTTCCTGGACAAGGCGGTCACTGCTTTTCACAAGGCATTCATAGAAGAATGAGGAGGAAACCTGATGCTCCCTCCAAGCATCGTAATCATCGACGACGAAAAGAACATCAGGCGCACCCTGGGCCTCGTTCTCGAGGGCGAGGGGTATGAGGTCGCCGCCTTCGCCACAGCGGAGGAGGGGCTCAAGCACCTTGATTCGGAGCCCTCGGATCTCGTGATCCTGGACATCAAGCTCCCGGGGATGAACGGCGTCGAGGCGCTCCGGAAGATCCGGCAGAGCAACTCCGACTACCGGGACATACCGGTAATTATGATCTCCGGCCACGCATCTCTGGCCGAGGCCGTGGACACCGTGAAGCACGGCGCAACCGACTTCTTCGAAAAGCCCCTGGACAGGAACGGGATCCTCATAAGGGTCGCCAACTGCCTCAAGCAGACACGGCTGGCCAACGAGGTGAAAGAGCTTCGCGCCGCGGTCGACGAGCGTCATGAGATGCTCGGAGAATCGTCCGCGATGAAAAACATCATCAAGCAGCTCACCAAGGTATCCCCCACCAAGAGCCGGGTGCTCATCACCGGCGAATCGGGTACCGGGAAGGAGCTGATCGCGCGTGCGTTGCACGCCATGTCTCCGAGAAAAGACAACACCTTCATCAAGGTCAACTGCGCCGCGATACCCAATGAGCTCATCGAGAGCGAACTTTTCGGATATGAAAAGGGAGCCTTCACGGGGGCTCACGGTCGCAAGCCGGGCCAGTTCGAGCTCGCGCACGACGGAACTCTCTTCCTCGACGAGATCGGGGACATGAGCCTCTCGGCCCAGGCCAAGGTGCTGCGCTTCCTGCAGTCCGGCGAGATCACCCGGGTGGGCGGCCAGCGAACCACCACGGTGGACGTTCGCGTTCTCGCCGCGACCAACCGCGACCTCGAACTCGCAATCAAGGAGGGTTCCTTCCGCGAAGATCTCTTCTTCAGGCTCAATGTCGTCCCACTCCACACACCACCGCTGCGCGATCGGCTCTCCGACGTACCCCTCTTGCTCGAATCGTTCATCACGGATTTCTGCAAGGAAAACGGCTACACGAAAAAAGTTGTGAGCGACGACGCCCTTCGCCGGCTCACCTCGTATTCATGGCCCGGCAATGTACGGGAGCTCAAGAACATAGCCGAGCGGCTGGTCATCATGAGCGGCGAGGCAATCGGTCTGGAGGATCTTCCCGAGAGCATCGCCGGGGTCCGCCCGGCGCCCGAGGCCCCCAAATTCCAGGGACCCCGCCCGACCCTGAGAGATTTCAGGGAGGCGACGGAGCGCAGGTTCGTGCTCGATACCCTCGAGGAAAACGAGTGGAACATCTCCAGGACGGCGCAGATCCTGGGCATCGAACGAACGAATCTGCACAAGAAAATCAAGACCCTCGGCTTGAGGAGAGATGACACATCCAGGGTCAGTCGCGATTGATCCATTCTCGGATTACATGGTAGGTTTACTGGCTCAAAGAACGTTATCAAGAGGAATTCAGATGACGGAAGACAACAAGCAAGATGGCAAACCAGAAGACCTGCTGAACCTGACCGCCAAGCGCGAAGAGTTTCTCGACAACTTCTTCAAGAGGGGCGCGCATTTCACGGCGGAGCTTCTCGGAGAGATCGACTCCCTGCGCAAGAAAGTGTCCAACCTCTCGGAAGAGAACGCCAACCTGCAGATTCACCTGGCCTCCGACGACGCGATCAAAGACCTGCTGGTCAAGATCGAGAAACTCGAAGAAGACAAACACAAGCTGCGGACCCGCATGAAAGACGCCGACGACGAAAACCGCAACTACATCGACCGGTACACGGTGGTAGAGGCCGAACTCGACGCCATGGCCAACCTCTACGTTGCATCATTTCAACTCCACAGTACCCTTGCGCCCGAGGGAGTATTGAGTGTTCTGGATCAGATGCTCATGCAATTTGTGGGCGCTGCCAGCTTCGCCATTTTCCTGCGGCAACCCGGCGACGGTGAGGATCAGCTGATCCCTGTTCACGCGTTCCATTGCAACAATGTCCAGGGAACCACTGTTCTCTGGAACGAAGGACTCATCGGGGAGTCGGCGGCCACACAGATCAACTATGTGGGAGACCCCTCCATCAGGCGGGAAGACGACCAACCCCTCGCGTGCATTCCCATGGTCCTCGGAAACGAAACCGTGGGCGTGATAGTGATCTACGGACTTCTTGAGCAAAAAGAAAAATTTGTCGAGATAGATTTCGAGTTGTTCAAACTTCTGGCGTTGCACTCGGCATCGGCTATCATCGGCGCCGGGCTTTTTTCCCAGACCGGCGGCATAGCCGCCAGCCTGAACGAATACAAACGCCTTTAGAAGCCACGGAGGACCCCAAGGATGGCGGAATATACCTGTCTGGTCGTGGAGGATTCACCGATGATGAGGCAACTCATCACCTTCGCGCTGTCGAGGATCAAGAACCTTTCCGTTGTGGAGGCCGATGACGGCGTCGACGGCCTCAAGAAGCTGGCCCAGGGACGCTTTGACATCGTAATCACCGACATCAACATGCCGATTATGGACGGTCTCAAACTGGTCAAGCGCATTCGTTCCGACGCGATCCACAAGGACGTGCCCATCATGATAATAACCACGGAAGGGGCGGAGGAAGACCGCCAGCGCGCGCTCCAGCTGGGCGCCAACTCCTACATCACCAAACCAATCCAGGCTCCTCAGGTGATATCCAAGGTCAAAGAACTCCTCAAGATGTAACGGAAAAAGCAATGCGTATCATCGTCATTGGCGCGGGTCAGGTGGGGTCGGCCATTACCGGCGCAATGGCCACCGAGCACGCAGACGTGGTCGTGATCGATCTGCGCGAGGACAAGCTCAAGGAGTTGCGGGATAGGCACGATATACAGACCGTCCGCGGGTCGGGTTCCACTCCCAGGATCCTCGCCGAAGCGGGCGTGGAGTCCGCAGACATCGTAGTGGCTGTCACCGATTCCGACGAGGTCAACATGGTGGCCAGCGCCATCGCGGGGATGAAGGCTCCCCTCGCCATAAAGGTTGCCCGCATCCGGGAGAAATCCTTTCTCGAGGATAGCACTATCCTGGGAAAAAGCGGTTTCCACGTTGACCATCCCATCAACCCGGAGCTCGTCGCCGCCGATCGCATTACCGACATCCTCGATGTCCCCATCGCCTCCGACGTCGCCCTGTGCGGAAAGAACCTCAGGCTGGTGGGTATCCGCCTGCCCAATGGATCTCCACTCGACGGACTGACCCTCGCGCAGCTCCGTGCAAAAGCACCGGATCTCAGGATCCTGGCGACCACTCGCGTCAGAGCGGGCGAGACTACAGTTCCATGCGGAACCGACGACTTGAGGGGAGGCGATACGCTCTATGTCGTGGTGCACCCGGAGGATCTGGAAAAGATGGCCGGACTCTTCGAACTGCCCTGGCGCCCCGCCAAGAGGATTACCATCGCGGGCGGTACCGGTATCGGAGCCCTCCTTGCCAAACGTCTCGAGGCCGCGGGGCGCAGGAACGTCAAACTCATCGAGGCCGATCATCAAAGGGCGCTGGATCTGGCGGAGGGGTTCGACAATGTGCTGGTGCTCCAGGGCAGCCCCACGGACGAGAGCCTCCTCCTCGAGGAAAACATTCGAGATTGCGACGTCTTCATCGCGGCGCTCCCGGAAGAAGAGACAAACGTCATGGCGGCGCTGAATGCAAAGCGACTCGGCGCCCATCGGGTAATAGCGCTCACAAACAAGCTCGCATATATCTCGATCATTGAAAACGCCGGCATCGATGCCGTCGTCTCTCCGCGCGCCCTGGCCATCGGCACAATGCTCCACCACGCCCGCAAGGGCAAAGTAAAGGCCGTCATCCCTTACGGAGACGCCGGGCAAGCCGAAGCCATCGAGTTCGAGGCCCTCGATACATCCGACGCGGTCGGCAAGCCCCTCAAGGATCTCCGCTTCCCCGAAGGCGCAATAGTGGGCGCGCTCATGAGGGATGGAGAGACCATCATACCCGACGGCGATGACGTGATAATGCCGGGCGACAACGTGTTCGTCTTCGCCACCAAACGAGCCATTCCCAAGATAGAAAAGATGATGAGCGTCAAGCTCGGGTTCTTTTAGCCGCCGCTCGTCAGTCTTACGTCTTTTAGCCATTATTTTGTCGGATCGACGCCCGATAGGTACGTTGGAGATCGGAGTCATCACGTTGTCGACACTCGAATACACAATCTACGGCATTCGCAGGGGCTGGCGGGTAACGGGAACTTTCCTGTTCTCCGGAGCATTCGCCGCCGCGGTGGTTGCGGGGTTGTTCGCCGACATGTCGCGCTCCTCTCTCAAGATCCCGGCGATGTTCGCGCTCGGATTGTGGGCCCTGGTTTTCGGCCTCAAGGTTCACCGCTATCTTCGCTCAGGCAAATCGAAAACCCATGCGATCACCGGCCGCGAGGAACTTGAAATCGGAATGCTCCTCGTCGTCGCCGTCCACGCATGTCTGCAAGTGGCGGGGGGGCTCGGCTCCCCGTTGCAACCCCTGGTGTTCGTGCTCGTGGCTTTCCTGGTGGTCTACACCCAGCAGTGGGTCGGCTTCACGCTGGTGGCCCTGACCATTGGCCTGGAGATGTCCCTTGCCGTCGTCGGCGCCTCCGACGCCGACCTGATCAGGGGCCTCCTGAACGCTGTTTTCATCGTGTGCTTCGCGCTAATAAACCTTGTCTTCACCCGCACGGAAATCTCCCGGATGCGTCGGGCGGCACGCCGCCAGATAGAGAACACCAGGAGCAACATGGCTGACGACGCGCGCGACTTCAGGCTCACCTCGGCCGCGAGCGATCGCAGAAAGTCGGGCAACCGCGCAAAGGAGGAGGCCCGCCTGTCTCACTGCACCGTGGGCGAGGTGAGGAGATCGATGTATCACCACGTGGACCTGCTCAAGCGCACCATGGGACTGCATACCTGCCTCCTCATGTGGATCGAGGGAAACGGGGGCACCCTCCGTCGACTGGAGTGCGTGACCGATGCAACCGACATTTCTTCGCGAAAGGTCGATCGCGGCGAAGGCGTGATCGGGGCTGTGCTCCGCAACCGGGCGCCCATCTGTCTCAAGGGCCTGCGCCCGGGGTATTCCGGAATTCCGTATTACGAAGGGGACAGCGCCGTCACCGACTTCCTCGGGGTGCCGATCATCGAGGGGGAATCTCTTCGCGGCGTCCTGTGCGCCGACCGCAATGATAACCGTCCGTTCGGGGATGTGGAGAAGGAGAACCTCAACGCCGCAGTCGAGAGCATTCTACAGATCATCTCCAACGAGCGTATATTCTCGCAACTCCGGCGGGCCAAGTTCGAGCAGGGAAAACTCCTCGACGCATCCGAATCCCTCACCAGGGCTCTGGCCCAGGACGAGGTAATCGACGCAGCCTTGCAGGCGGCCGGCAGGATCGCAAGCTATGACATCGCCGTTATCACCACCCTCGACGAAAAGGGTCGCCAGGTAGTCGCAAAGGCTATCGGCGAAGACACTATCGCTCTGGAGGGCGAGGTGATCGGCGACAACGGAAGCCTGGCAGCTTCGGTTCAGAAGAACCGCCACTATCTACCTTACAAGGGCGTCTTCGACCCCAAACAGCAAGTGATCTTCAGCAAGAAGACGCAGAAGGTCTTCGGGAGGATGCGGTCCGTGCTGGTGCTGCCGCTCATCGCCGGAGAGGAGATGCTCGGAACCCTCACCCTGGCGACAGCCGCACCCACCGCCTACACCGATAATGTCCGCACGACGATCCAGGTGATGATCAATCAACTGGGCACCGCTCTTCAGAATGCGATGATGGTCAAACATCTCGAGGAAATGGCGACCACCGACGGGCTCACCGGCCTGCCCAATCGCCGAATCTTCCAGGAGGAACTGAACCGCCAGACAGCCCAGTCCACTCGCTTCAACACCGAAACGTCGGTGATCCTCTGCGACGTGGACAAGTTCAAGAACGTGAACGATACATTCGGCCATCCGGTGGGCGACCAGGTTCTCAAGGCCTTCGGCGATACCCTGCGCCGCAACGTGGTTCGCGACACGGACCTGCCCGCACGTTACGGGGGCGAGGAGTTCACGATAATCTGCGCGGGCACAGGCACTTCGGGCGCCGTCAAGCTGGCCGAGAAGATCCGAAGGGACCTGGAGGGCCAGGTCTTCCACACGGACAAGGGCGATCTGAAGTGTACCATCTCCATGGGCGTGGCCACCCTGCCGATACACGCCAGATCCCAGGAGGATCTGCTCAAACGCGCCGACGCGGCGCTCTACGCGGCCAAGGAGGGCGGCCGCAACCAGGTGCGCGTGTGGGATAAAGCATTCGGCGAGTAGCGAGCCCTTGACCCCCCTTCACCTTTTTCTGCTAGAGTGACGCGATGAACGACGAAAACAACAAAGAACAAGAACAAAAGAGCCCTCTGAGTGAGATCATCCAGCCGTTCAAGGATTTGATCCGCGCACCCAGGGCCCTGTGGGGAGTCAACCTTGCCCAGTTCTTCGAGGGGATGGTTTACTTCGGCGTGCTGGGCTACCTGGCGCTGCACTTCTCGGACTACATATTCCAGGGCGTTGAGAACCCCAACGAGCCGGCCCAACTCATGGTTGGCGTGTTGACCGCTGGGATCACATTTTCGATGTTCTTCCTTGGTTCGGTGGTGGACAAGCGCGGTGTTCGATTCGCGTTGGTTACAGCCTTCATGCTGCTGGTGTCCGGCCGCATTCTAATTTCCGCCGCGCCAACGATCCTAGGCCTCCAGCCGGCGGGAATGTGGTCGCCACTGCACCTGGTAACCATGAGCGGCATCGTGCTGATCCTGCTCGGCTACGGCATGTTCCAGCCAGGCGCCTACGCGGCTGTGCGCAAGTTTACGACGCCAAAAACTGCGGCGATCGGGTTCGCGATGATCTACGCAGTGATGAACCTCGGTGGCTGGTTCCCGAGCTTCGCGTTCTTGTTGCGAGACGAAGACTTCCTGGGGATTGGAATCCCCGGGGTCTTCTGGGTCTATACCGGTTTCACAGCGCTGGCGCTGGTGCTGACGTTCTTCATTCTCACGCGCAAAACCATCCAGGAAGCGATCGAGCAAGCAAGGAAAGAAACCGCCCAGATCAAGGCCGAAAGCGGGGACAAAGACGAGCAGGCGGACGAAACGGCCGAGGACGAGCAGCCGCCGACGACGTACCACCATCCCCCGGTGCACCTGTGGATCTTCGTCGCCGCGATCCTCGGGGCGATCTACTGGCGAGTGCCAGAACCGTGGAGCTACCTCGCGATGGGCGTCATCGGGGTCGCCTGGACCGTCTGCGCGTTGCTTCCCAAGACGGGAGGCTTCCTTGCGCGCCACCCACTGGCCAACGGCAAGTTCTTTTTCTTCATTTTCGCCCTGATCCCGGTGCAGACGCTGTTCACTTACAATTGGTTGGTCCTACCGCCCTATATCAAGCGTTCCTTCGACGGTTGGATCGGCGAGTACTTCGAGATCTTTTCCAATGCCAATCCACTATTGATCTTCATCCTCGCGCCGATCGTAGCGGCGGCAACACTGAAACGCAGCGTCTACAATATGATGATCGCGGGCACGTTCGTGATGGCCGCACCGGCGTTCCTGCTTGCGATCGGGCCCCACCCCTGGACCCTCACTGCCTATATCGTAATCATGACCGTTGGCGAAGCGATGTGGCAGCCGCGCTTCCTGCAATACGCCGCAGAGATCGCGCCCGAGGGGCAGACCGGCATGTACATGGGCGTGGCCCAGATGCCGTGGTTTCTGACCAAGATGCTCGTACCGCTACTCTACTCCGGCTGGATGATGGACCGCTACTGCCCGGAGGCGGGGTCCAAGGACACCGAGTCAATGTGGCTGATCTTCGCCTGCATCGCGATCTGCTCGACGATTCTGCTCATCATCGCGAAACCCTGGCTCGGCAAAGATTTCAAAACCACGGCGTAAATGGATGGATATGGATGGATAAATGGATATTTGAAGAAATCCATTACAGTATGAATGGATCCCCATATACCCCAACTCAAGTTAGCGCGTATGCTGGCACCCCCTCCCGCCGCTAAGCGGCACCCTCCCCCGGGAGGGGAGGGACGGACCCCCGAAAAGGGAGGATGAAGACTTGCTCAAGGCCTCGGGCCTTCTATATTCTTCATTTCTGGCCGCGGGATTCACTTCCGCGGTGCTGGCGCGAAGAGGGATAACGATATTGAACGATCGCGAAGTATTGCGCAGTTCTATTTCGCGGGGTTGGACACGGTGATCGTCTCCAATCCCTTTGCGTTCGGCCCGGTCTCCGCTCGGCGCAGCAATATGGCAAATAGCAGGGCCAGAAAACCTAAGGAGGAGAAGATCCACATTCCCGGCGTGTAGCCCTCGGCGTTCGCCGCGCCGGCCTGAAAGGCGTCGTTGGTGCGGCCGATGAGCCAGTTCATTCCCGCCACGCCCCCCTGCTGGATGAGGGTCATCACCGCGTAGGCGGTGCCCAGGCGCTTCTCGGGAACCAGGTACGCCACGGAGGGCCACATGATGGCCGGGATGAGCGAGAACGCCACTCCCATCATCGCAATGGGAACACCCAGGGGGAAGATCTTGTACGCCATGATCACGTACACGGGCATGAGCAGGAACGCGCCTATGGCCATAAACAGGGAGCGACGACCCACTCTGTCCACCATCATCCCGAAAATGGGCGTGGCGAACATCGTGGAGAACGGCAAAATACTGTTGATGAAGCCCGCGGACTCGCGGCTCTGCTCGTGGGCCTCGATGAAGAACTTGATGGCAAAGCTGCGAAACGGAAAGATGGCCGAATAGAACGTCACGCACAAGAGAACCACAAACCAGAACGACCAGCCGAACTTGAACAGGTCGGACAGCACGAACTTGTCGGTCTCCGCGGCCTTGCCCAGATCCCATTTTCCGGCGGCGTATTTCTCCAACAACCCGTATGCGATGGGGCAGGCCAGGCACAGCACGCCGATGAACGCGGCGATCACCAACGGCCCCTGCCAGGTGGCGTATGCATCAGACGCCCACGTGGGTGAGTTGTCGGCAGCCACCGATCCCAATCGCGCGATGGTCAGGTTGATCCCGAAGGCAAATCCTAGCTCCTTGCCCTTGAACCATTTTGCGAGCGCGCACGTAACGGCCACGATGAGCAGCTCCGATCCCAACCCCAGCAACACGCGGGCGCCGAGCATCACGTAAAGATCCGAGGTAACCGCGTTGAGCGCTGCGGCCATGGTGGCCAGGGCTCCGAAAAAGATAGTGGCCTTTGCGGTGCCGTGCCGGTCGATGAACAGTCCCCCGGGGATGAGCACAAATACCGCCGCGATGCTGTACACGGAGTACAGGCTGCCGATGTTCTCGTCGCTGAACCCCAGGCTGCTCTTGAGCATGTCCGCGATGGGGGCGATGGAATCGTAAACGTAGTAGTTGGCGAACATGGCCCCGCTGATGACCACAAGCACCACCCACCTGAAGATCGACGGCGGGCCGGGTTTGGAGGTTGCGTCCTGGGCGACCGGGGGGGCCTCGTTGGCGCTCATAATCGGGCTCCTTTGAAAAATCCCCAAAATCGAATTTCGCCAGGGTATGCCCGCGATGTGCATTTGCGCAAGCGTAAACCGGAAGCATCCCCAACTCACCTCTATCCCATCGACAACGCCCCCTTGCGCGGGTACAATTTCGTTTTAACAGACGGATCAAACTCGCGCGCGGCCGCGTGAGGAAGGATTGAATCATGATCGACGATGTCTACGATATGATGAAGGATGCGGTTTCCAAATCCCACGAGGCGCTGCGCAACACCCTGAGCCGGATCCGCACCGGACGCGCCAACTCCGCGCTGCTCGATTCCATCCGCGTCGACTACTACGGCACCAGGACGCCGCTGAACCAGATGGCTTCCATCTCCACGCCGGAGCCGCGCCTTATCATGGTCAAGCCCTTCGATCGCAGCTCCGTATCCGGCGTCGAGAAGGCTATACAATCCTCCGACCTGGGCCTCAACCCCAACAGTGACGGGGAGATCATCCGCATACCGATTCCGCCCTTGACCGAGGAGCGCCGCAAGGAGCTGGTCAAAGTAGTTCGCAAACACAGGGAGGAAGGAAAGGTCGCCGTGCGCAATCATCGCAGGGATTGCAACAGCATGTTGAAGGATATGGAATCGGACGGGGACGCCTCCAAGGACGATGTGGCGCGCGCCCTGAAAACAATCCAGGAAATGACCGACACGGCCGTCGCGGAAGTGGACAAGACCATCGAGGCCAAGGAAAAGGAAATAACCGAGATCTAGCCTTCCCAATGCCCGCACTTGACAACGCCGCCGTGCGAGGGTAAGCGAATCCGTCTGATTTTTTAGGAGGATCATTAAGTGGCCAATAATCCACAGGCAAAAAAGAGGAATCGTCAGAGGCTAAAGATCACCGCCCGGAACCGGCATTTCCGCACGGGCTTTCGCACCCATATGAAGCGAGTGCTCACGGCTATCGAGGCAAGCGAAAAGAACGAAGCCCAGGAGGCGCTGAAAACGGCGATCCGTCATCTCGACAAGGCTGTCACCAAAGGTATTCTCAAGCGCGCCACCGCTTCTCGAACTATCTCTCGCCTTACCATCGCAGTTAATAAACTAGGCTAGCAGAGATCCATCACCGTTTCCTCGAGGATCAACCCACCGGATCTGCGACTCGACTTGAGATCCACGTCCGTCCGCGCCAGGCGGGCCAGGGCCGACTCCAGCTCTGCGCCACGGAAGCGGCCGGCCTGCTCGGACAGCTTGCGCGCCACGAACGGAGGCACACCCAGGACGGAGGCCATGCCCCGATCGTCGGTCCCGTTGTGGGTCAGCACCCGCGCGCCGATGAGCTGACGGATGTGGCGGGACAACATGGCACTCAATCGCAGCGGTTCCTCGCGATTCGAAAGCAGCCGTGCGAGGAGCGCCAGGGCATTCGCCCGCCGGCGATTCCCGATAGCATCGACAAGCTCGAAGACCGTGTGCTGTCTGATGGAAGAAATGACCTGCGCCACGTCCTCCTGTGAAACGGTGCCGCCGGGCCCGGCATAGAGACCCGACCGCTCTACCGCGTCATCCAGAGCGGCACAGTCCGGGCCCACCGCCGCACATATGGCGGCCTGTGCCCCACCGGTAAGTCTCACACCCCTCTCCCTTGCCTGCCGCTTGATGAATGGCACAATCTCCCGCTCGGCGAGCGCCTCCGCCTTGTGCACCTGGCCCCTCTTGTTGGCCCTCGAGAACATACCGCGGCGCAGGTCGAACTTCTCGCCCACCAGAACAAGGCAAGTCTCGTTCACGGGCTTTGCCAGGTACGGATCGAGGACTTCCATGTCCGTAACCTTCATCTTGTGGACATCTTCCACGATAACCAGCCTGCGCGTAGCCATCATGGGCACGGCCCGGGCCTCCGCCACAATCTCGGATCCGGTGATATTGCCCGTCTTTTGCCTGCTGATGTTGAATTCGGCCATGGGCCCATCGACCACCAGCTCCTTGAGCCGCGCTACCAGCCTGTCGATCAGGAACCGCTGCGGACCGTGAAGCAGGTAAACCGGATCGGGGGTGGTCGTTTCGAGCTTGTCGAGGATGGAAAGGACATTCATTGGTACAGCCTACTCCCTGTGGAGTGCATTGACCACGAATCCATACGCAGGTAAACTCACCTCGAATGCAAACCTACACAATCAAGGTCGGCGACCAGACTTTCCAGATCCGGTCCGACGCGGACGAAGATCACGTCAAGAATCTTGCGCGAGAAGTGACCGAACGCTACAGGGCCGTGGACAAAAAAGGACCGCGCGCCAGCCAGGAATTCCGCGCCATGGCAATGGTCGCCATCGTTCTTCTCGAAGATCTCGAATCGATGATCGACAGCCGCGACAACTTGAGAAAACAGGCCCGGGAATTCGCGGAGAAGATGATCGCCAGAATCGATGCAATCCTCGAAGACGAAACGTCATAGCTTACCGATTTTCCTTGCGTTTTTAGCATTTCACGATAATAGTGATCGCGATCATTCCCGGTTTCGGGGGATGTTGAAAGATATTTCGGGTCTCAAGGACAGTGTACCCGACCTAGTTGGGCATTTTTTATTGCCCCTGCGAAGCAGGTTCACATAGTCGCTCCCGCGAGAGCAATTTGAAATAACAAGCGGGGGCGCACAGTTGCGACCGGATCTTTTGCTGCATTTCACCAGCGGAAGACAACGTCGCCTGGCCTTGGAATCCTCTTTTCCCGAACCGGCATATGTAAGGCTGTTCAAGACGCGTGCATGATTGCCACGTGTTTCGACCGCGACGAGGGCGTGATCGCAACGCCCGCGACGCGTTGAAGATAAGGAGTGGGAAGCCATGGAATTCAATTTACTCAATTTCATATTGTTCGCGGGCGCGTCGCTGGTTGTCGGTTTCTCGCTGGGCTACATGGTGATGCGTGTTGCAAAGTCGAAACGCGCTGCAGCCGACGCAGATGATACCCGTGCCAAGGCGAGGGAGATCAAGGAGGAGGCCGAACGTGAGGCGAAGAACCTTATAAAGGACTCCAGGGTAGCTGCGCGTGAGGAGAAGCTCGAACGCCTGGCCGAAGTGGAGAAGGAGAGCAAGCAGCTCAAGGCGGAGATCAAGAAACACGACGACAACATCCGGCGACGCGAAGAGATTTTCGAAAAAAAGAAGGATCTGCTCACCACCAAGGAAATCGATCTCTCCAGGCGGGAGGCCCAGACCGAGCGAAACGAGCGCGGTCTGTTGGACAAGAAACGCCAGCTCGATGAGAAGATTGAAGAGGCCCAGACGGTTGTGGAGCGCAAGTCGGGCATGACCCGTGACGAGGCCAAGAAAGAGCTCGTCCAGCGCATCACGGACGACGCCAAACGGTCTGCGGCCATCATGGTTCGTCAGATCGAGGAAGAGGCGAAGGACGAGGCGGAAACACAGGCCAAGAGGATCATCGGCATGGCCATCCAGCGTTATTCCGGCGAGCACGTTCAGGAACGCGCCGTTTCGGTGATTCACCTGCCGTCGGACGAGATGAAGGGCCGCATAATCGGTCGCGAGGGAAGAAACATCAGGGCCCTTGAGGCCGCGACCGGCATTGACCTCATCGTCGACGACACTCCCGAGACCGTGGTCATCTCCGGATTCGACCCCATCCGCAGGGAGACTACCCGGTTGGCCCTCGAGCGTCTGATCCAGGATGGACGAATTCACCCCACCAGGATCGAGGAGGTGGTCAACAAGGCGCGCAACGATGTCAACGCATCCGTCAAGGAAGCCGGGGAGCAGGCAATCCTGGAGCTGGGACTGGCTCGCGTGCATCCGGAAATGGTCAGGCTCCTCGGTCGGCTCAAGTACCGTTACAGTTACGCCCAGAACGTGCTGCGCCACTCGGTGGAGTGTGGTTTCATCGCCGGGATGATGGCCGCCGAGCTTGGTCTCAATCAGCGGAAGGCTCGCAGAGCCGGCCTTCTTCATGACATCGGCAAGGCGATGACCCACGAGGTGGAGGGCTCCCACGCGGTGATCGGGGCTCAGTTTGCAAAGAAGCACGGTGAGGAGGACCTGATCGTAAACGCCATCGGCTCCCACCACGAGGACGAGCCTGCCACCAGCGTCATCGCGCACCTGGTCGCCGCAGCGGACGCCCTCTCCGGAGCTCGCCCGGGCGCTCGGCGGGAGATGCTCGAATCGTACGTTCGGCGCCTGGAGGATCTCGAAAAAATATGCAGGAGCTTCAACGGCGTTGACAAATCATACGCCATTCAGGCCGGTCGGGAGGTGCGAGTGCTCGTTGAAAGCGCGCGCATCAACGACAACGACGCCGTGATGCTCTCGAAGGATATCGCCGCGCGAATTGAGAGCGAGTTGACCTATCCGGGGCAGATCAAGGTAACGGTCATCCGCGAAACCCGAGCACAGGCGACTGCAAAATAGGATCCGGCCATGTCGTTACTCAAATTGCTCTTCATCGGTGATATCGCGGGAAAGGCCGGTCTGATCGCCCTCAAGCGGCAACTGCCGCGTCTCGTGGCCAATCGCGAATTGGATTTCGTGGTAGCCAACGGGGAGAACATGGCCGGCGGAGTGGGCATCACGCGGGATCTCGCGCAGGAGCTTTTCTCGGCGGGCGTCCATGTTGTCACTACCGGCAACCACGTCTGGCGACAGAGGGAGCTCAAGGATTACATCGACTCGGAGCCTCGGTTGCTGCGTCCGCTCAACTTCACAAGGGGTCAGCCCGGGGCGGGTTATGGCCTTTTCAGAACCGTCGCGGACGTTCCCGTCGGGGTGGTCAACCTCATCGGCCAGGTGTTCATGGATCCGGCGGACAATCCTTTCGTGGCCGCAGACGAGGCGCTCAAGGATCTTGGCGAAGCAAAGATCATTCTCGTGGATATCCACGCGGAAGCCACCAGCGAGAAACGCGCCATGGGATTTCACCTTGACGGGCGAGTCACTGCCGTCTTGGGGACCCATACCCATGTTCAGACGGCGGACGATCAGATCCTGAAAGGCGGCACCGCCTACATCACCGACGTCGGGATGACCGGACCCCACGATTCGGTGATCGGGATGCGCACGGAGCTGGTGCTGGAGCGCTTCAGAACAGGCATGCCCCAGTCCTTCAAGCCGGCCAAGAGCGGGGCGCGTTTCCAGGCCGTGGAGATCATTGCCGATCCGTCCACCGGATGCGCAGTGGAGATAGAACGTATCGACATCCCCGCCTCTTGAGTTCAAGATAGAACAACGAGGAGGCCTGCATGCCCGTTGTCAATCCACAAGCCCTGATCGACGAACGGGTCGCGGCCATCGCGCGCTACCACGCGGAGATCGGTGTCGACAGGGCCCAGCTCGACGTCTCCGGGGGGATTGACTCGGCAGTCATGGCGGGACTTCTCAGCTCGGCGCTCGGACCCGAGCGGGTCACACTCTGTCACACCATCATCCATACCGATCCGCGCCAGACTCGGCAGGCCCGGGATCTAGCCGCCGCCATCGGATGCAGGCTCGCGGTGGGGGACTTCACGCCGGTGTACAAATCGGTGGTCAAGGAGCTGGTTCGCTCCCTGGTGGACGCCGGGTACGATCGCGCGCGGATCGCAAGGCACATGAAGGACAACCCGACGGTGGAAGGGTCCATTCGCTCGACCCTGCGAGCTCCTCTCGGACGAGGTTACAACAGGCTCACCGGCGGCGGCGTCAGGCACGGCACCGGCAACGAGTGCGAGGATCGCTTCTTGAGGTTCTATCAAAAGGGCGGCGACGGCGAGGTGGACACCAACCCCATGGAGATGCTGTCCAAGACCGAAGTCTACCAGCTGGCCTTCGCCCTTTGCGAAAGGATGAATGCGCAAGATGCATTCAGGCCCATCATCGCGGCCGTCCCCACGCCGGATCTCTGGGCCGTGGGGAATTCCCACAACGACGAGGACGAATTGCAACAATGGACCGGCGCGCCCTTCACATACGGCCGTATAGATCCTGACACGGGCCGTGTTCTCTCGGTAGGAACGATAGAGATGGTCTCCCGGTTCGTGGACGCGCACATGGACTACGGCTCTCTGTTCGACGATGCCCTGACGGAGCCGGGGATCTGCAACCTGGTGGGGCTGGCCCGACAGGAGAGGGACTGGCGTTTCCCGGGGCTGGACTCGGCGCAGATAGAAACCCTCCTTCGCGCCGCGCGAAACGCCGAGAAGGTGACCCGCCACAAATCAAACCCCGGCATCCCCACCCTCGGGAGGCGCGCCGAGCTGGTAGACGCCGGTATCCTTACCAATGATCTGGTAGGACTCTGACCGGCTCAGGACCGTGAAAAAAAGGGTTCATCCGGATCCAGCCGTGTTCACATGAACCGTGACTCTCAGAAACTGACGATCCTACCCACGTACCGCGCCCTTATGAGGGCGCGGTCAGGATGGCCTGGTTTTCAAGATTGCTCTTTGATTCTTCCGGCCAAGCCCAGAGGGCTTCAATCCTCGGGCTCCCACTCGGCGATGGTAGTTCGTTCCTCGTGGT
>JAUXHN010000140.1 GCA_030621515.1 Deltaproteobacteria bacterium
CAAGATCAACAGAACCAGCAGGATCAACAGGATCAACAGGATCAACAGGATCAGCAGGACAAACAGGACCAGAAGGACAAACAGGACCAGAAGGACAAACAGGATCAGAAGGACAAGCAGGATCAGAAGGACAAACAGGATCAGAAGGACAAACAGGATCAGAAGGACAAACAGGACCAGCAAAAACAGCAGCAACAACCGAAAACGCGCCAGGAGGTCGAACAACTCCTCGACACACTGGACGAGAACCAGGAAAACCTGATCAAGAATCAGGCGAGGCAGCGTGGCGCAATGGTTCCGGCGGGCAAGATGAAGGACTGGTAATGCGGCGACTCCTCTACATAACGGTCTTGGCGATCATCTTGTCGACCGCCTCGACTGCGCACGCCCAGAAGGGGGGCGCGCCGAATCAGCCCAAGATCGGCATCAAAGTCGACCGGGACACCCTCGTGCAGGGAGAACCGTTCGAGCTGACCATCAACATCTCGACCCAGAGCGCCGTGGACCCCGTCGTACGATTGCCCCAGTTCGGCGCGCTGCGGGTGTTGCGGCAATCCGAATCGCATCCCATGTCTTTCTCCTTCTCGTTCGGAACGGGCCAGAAGAACCAGCGGTTTTCCAAACACGAGTCCATTTACACTTTTTTGCTGGTGGCGGATCGACCGGGCAAGTACCAGCTCAACCCGGTGATCGTGGAGGTGGACGGCAAGCGATTCAAGAGCCAGGCATACACTCTCAACGTCACGCCGTCCGGTTCGAACCCCGGCTCGGGGCAGGCGCAATCCCAGACGGATCCCAAAAACCAGACACAACCCGCACCTGGAGCGCCGGATGCAACCATCGAGGATATCGATCCGGGAGCCGTCGACCCAAATTATTTCCTGCACCTGGAACTCTCAGACAGCGAGGTTACAGCGGGCCAGATGGTCATCCTGACGGTCTACCTCTACACCACCTGGAACGTGGCCGGGATTCACCTCATCCGGGAACCGGGCACCGAAGGTTTCTGGGCGGAGACCATCGATACCGGCGGCTCCCATCGTCACAACCAGACGCAGGTGACAGTCGCGGGCAAAACCTACGACCGAGTGAGTCTGCGCAAGCTGGCTCTCTTCCCAATAAAGACCGGCGAAATAACCATAGCACCTGCCATAGCCCAGATCGAGGTGCGCCGCGGTGGCCTGTTCTCCAAGCGAAAGAAGGTGAAGCGATCGAGCCAGCCCCTCACCCTCAATGTACTCCCGCTGCCTTCGATGGACAGGCCGGACGGCTTCAATACGGCAAACGTGGGCAGGTACAACTACAGGGCGACCCTGGACAGGACCGACGCCAGGGTGGGAGAACCGGTCACCCTCACGATAACCGCGCGCGGTAGCGGCAACATTCGCAACCTGGTTCTCCCGCAGTTGAAGGAAGTACCGGGGTTCAAGGTGTACGCACCGGAGACCGAAGTGAACGTCAACGCCCGGGCGAACACCGTCACGGGTTCGCGATCGAGCAAGATCCTCATGATCCCCAAGGAGCCGGGCGTCTTCGCGATCCCCGGGTTGAGCTGGTCCTATTTCGATCCCGAGGCGCAGAAGTACAGGACACTGAAGAGCTCGGCCGCAAAGATCACCGTCAAACCCGGAGAGAATTCTACCGGAAGCGCGGCCACCACCGTCGTCTCGGACCCGGGGACCGGCGACGGCTCCTTCGACCGCCTCAACAGAAAGTTGCGATCGATCACCACGCGGGCCGATCTCCACGGGGGCAGCGACGGTATCACTCTGAACAGGCCCTGGTTCCTGTGCCTGGTCGTGCTCGCGCCATTCTCGTGGATAATGATCGCGGTCGTATCTCGCGCGCGCCGCAAGATGGCGCAGAACAAGCTCAAGGGCCGATCCGGGAAAGCGGATGCGACGGCCCGAGTAGCGCTGGCACAGCTGAGTAAGGGCACGGACTCGATGCCCTCCGAGGAATTCTTCGCCGAGATCCAGAGGATCCTCGTGGGTTTCCTCGAAAGCCGCCTGGAGACCGCAGTCGCCGGGGACACGATGTCCGAACTCGACGCGCGCCTCATCGACCGGGGGTTCAACGAAGAGCAGACAGCCGGAATAGTGTCCGAGATAGAGGGATGCGAGTTTGCCCGTTTCGCCAGGGGTGCGTCCGCCCCCGACGAGCGCAGGAAGGCCCTCGAACGGGTGGAAGACCTCGTGGGCGAGCTGGGCACCGTGCGCGTCACGCCCCCAAAAAAGGATGACGCATGACGAAGCTACTGACAGCATTCGCTCTCGCCGCATGCCTCATCGGGGTGGTTTCGCCGGTGCTCGCGCAGGATCGAGCCGCTACCTTAAACGACATGTTCAAGGAGGCCAACAACGCTTTCTGGAGCGGGAACTACGAAAAGGCCGCCGATATCTATGCCCGCATCGAGGAGATAGGCGTCCGCGCCCCGGGATTGTCTTTCAACCGGGCCACCGCCGAAGAACGGCTCGGCAACCTCGGAGAAGCAGTGCTGCACTACGAGCGCGTCCTGCGACGCGATCCGGGGCATGAGGACACCACCTACAATCTCACCGCTATTCGTGACTACATCGCCCGCCGCGCGAACGAAGACGGACGGGATGCGGATCTCGCACCTCACGCCGGCCCATGGCGGGCGATCCTCGATCGCTTCTCGCCGAAGAGCGCCGCATTTGCATTCCTCGCGTTTCACATGGCCCTGTTTATCATTCTGATCTTGAGGCGATTCGTACGTTCCGAAATGACCCGATTGACCCTCGGAGTGCTCATCGGAGTGCTGATCATCCTGACCTTTGCGACGGGCGCGGTGGCCGTCGGCAAGTACGACCAGGAGGTCAATCTCCACGAGGCTATCGTGACTCACGGTGAAACTCTCGACGTGATGGAAGGCCCGAGTAGCGATATCAGACGGTTCATCCTCGAAGAAGGCAGCCGCGTTCGCGTGCTCGAAACCCGGGACGACTGGACGAAACTCAGGGACGATCAGGGTCGCGACGGCTGGGCCAGAACAGAGCAGATCGGGGAGATCTGATCGATTTTTTCTGGTCCAATCATCCTTTCTTGGGTAGCCTGGGTTCTCGATCAATATTGACGAAATGAAGATTCGGACGGCGATGTCCGTCAAACGACATATCCGAATTGATAACCAAAGGTCCGGCTCACCGGACAGGAGGGAACGATGAAAAGTAAAGAGCTTGCACTTATTTTCCTCGCGGGGCTGGGGCTCGCGGCGCTGATGGCCTGCGAGACCGGGGACACCTGCGACATCCGAACCAGCGGGATCCGCGTGGACTACGAGGCCATCGAGGAGGGCGGATCCACCAGGGCGCGCGCCCAGTTCATGTACAAGGGCACGTCCCTCGAGCTGGGCAACTGCGGCGACACCATCGAGGTGAACGGCGTTCGGCTGAACAGCGTCGGCAACGAGTTCCCCGTGACCTACGAGGCCAATGTGGACGCAACTGCCGAGGGCGAGTTCGTTTTCTCTTTCAATCGCGAAGACGAGGGCCCCTTCACCAGCACGACGAGCCTGCCCGACACGTTCGCCATCACCGCGCCGGCAGACGGAGACTCGTTCTCCCGCGCCGAAGCCATTGACATTACCTGGGACAACAGCGACGGCGACTTCATGAATGTCGTGGTCGACGCCGACCATCTTCTGGATTTCGATGAAACCCCCTCGGACACGGGCGCGCACACCATCGCCGCCGATTCCATAGAAACATTCAGCGATCATGAGGACGAAGACATCCAGGCGGACCTCATCCTCACCCGCGAATTGGACGGCACCGTCGACCCGATCTTCGACAACGGCAGCACCTGCCTCGGCAAAGTCATCGACCAGATCAGCTTCACCTCGACTCCGTAGTCGAATCCCAAACATCTATTTCAAAAAAATCGGCTCAGATGGCAATTCCGATGAAAGCCGAGTGGATATTTTGGGGCAGCCAGTTGTCCTGTGGATAACCATTATCGTTGGCCTCGGTGAACACAAACGTGCCCTCGTACCCGGCCACGATGGAGAAGTGCCTGAAGATATGAAATTGATACATCAATTCCACATCGAGGAAGGGACCATGGGAGGTGCAGTACCACATCTTGGACTCCTGCCACCACGTGCGGTAGACCTCCAGCTGGACAATACCGCCGGATATCCCGACGCCGCCGCGTATTTCGTGCCTTCCTCCCTGACCCAAATGGATGGGGAGCCCCACCCGCGTGCCAGCCTTCCCAAAATAGCCCATATCGAATTTATCGTTGCCGCCGTTGACGCCGCCGCCGCCGGCGATATTCAAGATGGACCAATAGAACCAGCGCCAGCGCAAGGTAAACGCCGAGACGCTCAGGAGGGCTCCGTAGCTGCCGCCCCCCAGTCGTGCGGAGACCCATTCGAAGTTACCCACATAGCTCACCTCGGCGACGGCGGGCTCTCCCGCCATTGCATATGTATCACCCAACACAGGCTCCTCGGCCGGCTTCACAGCGGCTGCAGGAGCGGGAACAGCGGGAGCAGCGGGAGCGATTCCAGGAGTCGGGGCGATCATCGGGGCGACCGTCGGGGCGACCGTCGGGGCGACCGTCGGGGCGATCGTCGGAGCGATCGTCGGAGCGACCGTCGGCTCATTCGGTTGCGGGAAGACGCATTCGCTATTCCTGCAGATTCGATCGCCCTTGCAATCGGCGTCATTGTCACACGCCGCAGCTGATGAGAGAAACCCCAAGAATGCGGCTAGTGCGAGAGAAATTGAACAGGTAGCTTTTTGCATGATAGCTCCATGTATACCAAATGAGTCTGATACCCACAAATGAGTCTGGCACCCTTACCAGACCAAACCCAAAATATCTAAACATTTCAGGTCGTTCAGAAGTTCTTCGACGCGTGCGCAAGGGCGCCGGGGGTGTCCACGTCCTGCCACCTACCGTCACCGATGTCGTGAACCAGGGCGAGCCCCTTCACAGCCAGTGCCTTGACCCCGTCCGAGAGGGTGCAATCGCCGTCCTCGCGGGTGGCGGCCGCCTCGCGTATCCGATCGAACAGGGCCGGCGTGCAGGAGAAGAGCCCGGTATCCACCGCGTCAAACTCGGTCAACTCCTTGTGGATCTCCACGATGCGCCCGTCCCGGGTGAGGACCTTGGTGGCGTCATCCTCGTCGTAGATTTGATCCAGCTTGCGATCCACGGCGAGCACCAGGCCCTGTGCGGGAAGATGGGCGCCTTTAAGCCCGCGAATGAGCGATGCATCGAAGACATGGTCGGCCATGGACAGGAAAAACGGCCTGTCGCCCACCACGTCGCGCGCGGCGAGCACCGAGAGCCCGTTGCTCATCCTGTAGCGGGGGTTGGTGACGAACGTTACCTTCAGAGAAGGGCTCCCCTCCTCAACACCGGCCGTTACCTCTTTCGCCCTGTGACCGACCACCACCACCGCCTCGCGAACACCGGCCTCCTCGAACCTGTCCAGCACACGCAGGATCAAGGCCCGCCCGTTCAGGGGAAGCAGCGGCTTTGGCGGTCCCTCGTCGCTCCTGAGCCGGGATCCCATCCCGGCGGCGATTATCACGACCATATTCGGGGGTGAATCACTCATGGCGCCAGTCGTAGGTCAGGCCGCCGGATCTGTCAAACGCCGGGATGGGGTTTGCGGCAACACCGGGGGCGGTTTCCCCGCGAGGAACCGATAGCGAACCATGTTGCGGTAGACACGCCTCACGTAGTTCCTGGTCTGTGCAAAACCGGCCTTCTCCACAAAGACGTCCATGGGAAAATCCCCCGACCTGGCCAGCCAGCGGGACACGGCGGCCGCCCCGCCGTTGTACGCCATGATCGCCAGGGGCATGGACCCGTGGAACCGTTTCAACAGGTGGGCCAGCTCGTACCCCGCCGCCGCGATGGACTCCTCCGGGCCCGGAAGCTCGCCCTCCTCGAGGGGTGGCAGGCCGGCACGCTTTCGATTGGTCTCGTAAGTGTGCGGCATCATCTGCATCATCCCCATGGCCCCGACTCCCGATACGGCCGCAGGATCGAACAGGCTCTCCTTTCGGGCGATGGAATGGATGAGATCGGCGGGCAGGTCGTGGAGATTCTCCTGCCGTCGAACCAGGTCTTCGAACGGAGTCGGGTACGCTGCCCGGGCTCGCCAGAGATCTCCCGTCGCGGGAGGCCACCTGAGACCGCGCGCGGCGCGCCGTATTGCGTGATGTGGAGCGTCGAGAGCCACATAGTGGGTTATCCAATCCCTGCCGCCGGCCTTCACCTGCCCGGCCTTCTCCGTTGCGCGCAGCTCGTCCGAGGCCTGCCTGTAGAGCCCCGCACGGGCAAAGAACGCAGCCAACCCCGAAAGCTCCTGCAGAGAGGGCGGTAACTCGTCGGGCTTGCCCGCATCGATGGAGCCCCCGTCGAGGCCGGCGTCTACCAGCGCATCCACCGGCCCGCATGGGCCGAGATCTTTTCCGTTCTTTTCCAGTCTGCGCGAGGCCATCAACGCGTACCATCCCGTGGGATCCGCCTCGCACACTCCGCGCAGAAGATCGGCTCCGTCCTTTCTTTTGGCATTGAGACGGGCCACCGCGTACCAGTACCCGTTGCGCTCGATAGCCTCCTTGTTGGTGCTCCCCTTCGACGCGGCTTTCAGGTGCGCCTGCGCTCTCCTGTGGAAACCCGCGAGGATCGCACTGAGCCCCGCCAGAAAATGGGCATCCCTTTTTCTACCGGGCCCCAGCGGGGTCTTCGTCGCCTTTTTGCCATTTCCTACTATCTTCTCCAGCCCGTTCAGCGCGGCCTTGTGACTTCCCAGGTAGAATTCCAATCGGCACGCCAGGAACCGCGCTTCGGCAGCCCTGCCCACGTTCCGAGTCTTCTTCGCAAATACCCGAAAAACCCTGATCGCCTCCTCGTCTTTGTCCAGACGAGAGAGCGCGCGAGCCTTGAGGAACCTGGCCTCGTCCGCGTGGACCTTGTCGGTGACGATCACATCGTCCAGCGCGCCGATCGCCTTCTTGTAGTGCCTGCGCCTCTTGAAAAGCAGGCGCGCGTTCAACCACTTCGCCTCCCTCTTGAAGGCCCCGTCCCGGCCTGTCATGAGTGGATCAAGAGTGGCCGCCGCGTCGTCCCACGCACGAAGATCCATGAGCCGCTGCGCCATCTCCACCCGCTGTTTTGGAGTCCACCTGGGCGCCCTGTCCAGGTCTTTCAACGCACTCAAAGACTTTCTCATGATGACCGCGCTACCGGCGTCACGGGCCAGCCTGGACAGGATATCCACAGCGGTCTTCCGCCCTTTCCCGTCATCCGTCACGGCCGACAACGCCTCCGCGTAGGCAAGATCCAGCCGGTCCCTGATCCGTCCAGCGGCGCCCTTGCGGGCCACCAGGAAAACATCGGCCGCATCCCGAGCCAGCCCCGCGTCCATGAGCCACACGCCGCGATTCTCCATGAACCTCCGGCGCTGACCGGCATTGATGGGCGGATTGCTCTCCAGATACTTAAGGGCCTCGTCCGCCGCCGCTTTTTGCTCCCCTGATCTCGCCAGTATTTCGATCAACTTTCGCTTGCGAATATCCTCCAGATCATCACGAACCCCCGACAGTGACCGCAACAGGGCAATGGCCTTCTCATGCTCCCCGAGGGCGTCGGCTACCAGCGCCCCGAGGTATCCGGATTCCGAAGATACTGCGGCCCCTTTCATCAACTTCCGGGCACCCGCCGGATCCCCGGCCTCAAACGCCCTTCCCGCCGCTACCAGATCGACATCAACCTCCTGTCCCGGCGCCTTTTGCGTCGGAACGACACCAGCGTCGCGCTCCATGTCCGCGGCCGCCCCCGCCTCCCCCGAGACCACCACCGGAACGCTCCCACTGCACGATGCAATCAGGCCCGCGCAGGCCACCGAGAAAAACAACCTCGAAACGGATGACTTCATTCTTGTAGATATTTCCATTGCTTCCGATCCATGGCTTCCTCGACACGATGAATGTTAATCATGACCATTGTCGAGTTCGGAATCCAGTTCGCAGCTGTTGACATTGCCCCTTACACCCGATAGTGAGAGCCAATGTTCGAGGAAATCAAAGAGCGAATTCAACCGCTTCAGGCCAAGCTCGACGGCCTGAGGGGGCATCTTTGACCTCGCCTCCAAGTTAAAACGTATCGCGGAACTGAACGAGCACGCTTCCCTGGAAAGCTTCTGGAACGACAACGAGAAGGCACAGTCCGTGCTCAAGGAGAGGGCGCGCCTGGAGGGAATCGTCAACGGTTTCGACAAGCTCGTGAGGGACATCGCCGATTTCGAGGACCTGGTGGATCTGGCGGCCGAGGAACAGGACTCGTCGATGCAGGACGAGCTTGCCACCCAGGTAGCCACCCTCCAATCGAGAGTGGAGGAAACCGAAACCGCCCGGCTCCTGAGCCAACCCATGGACGCCTCCAACGCATTCGTCTCGTTTTCCCCGGGCGCCGGTGGCATCGATTCAGCCGACTGGGCGGAGATGCTCCTTCGAATGATATCTCGCTACTGTGAGAAGAAGGGTTTCAAAACGAACGTGGTGGAGATCCAGGAGAATGACGAAGCCGGAATCAAATCCGCGACCCTCAACATCATCGGCGAGTTCGCGTACGGGTACCTGAAATCCGAGCGTGGCATTCATCGACTCGTACGGATCTCCCCGTTCGACGCCGCGTCACGGCGACACACCTCGTTCGCAGCCATAGACGTTCTTCCGGAAATCGATGACGAAATTGAAATAGAGATCAGGGATGAAGACCTGAGAGTGGATACATACCGGGCCGGTGGCCACGGCGGCCAGCACGTGAACAAGACGGACTCGGCGGTGCGCCTCACCCACGGGCCGAGCGGTATCGTCGTACAATGCCAGAATGAGCGATCTCAGTTGAAGAACAAGGCCCAGGCCATGAAAGTTCTCAAGGCGCGCCTCTACAAGGCAGAGATGGAGAAGCGCAAGAAGGAGGTCGCGCAACGCAACGCCGACAAGAAGGAGATCTCCTGGGGAAGCCAGATCCGTTCGTACGTGCTCGCACCTTACCAGCTGGTCAAGGACACCAGGACCGGCGAGGAGACGGGCAACGTGGACGCCGTGCTGAACGGCGATCTCGAACGCTTCGTGCGCGCATATCTGCTCGCTACCGCCGGAGACTGATCCTTGGATATTACAACAATAGTCATCTACCTTGTCTCGATGCTCGTGATCGCCGTCTTCCTCAACATCGGCGGCTGGTACCTGGTTGTTCGCATCATCAACTCGTTCGGCAAACGGCTCAGGTTCCATCACTTCGTGGCAACACGGCACCTGCGCGGCAGAAAGACCGGCTTTCTCACTGCCATCGGGATCCTGGCGATCCTGGGCGTGTCGTTCTCGTCGTGCACGCTCACCACGGTCCTCTCGGTAATGGGTGGCTTCTCCGACGACCTCAAGCAAAAGATTATAAGGACCAACGCCCACATCATCGTGGACAACTACGGCTCCGATCTGGGTGGCTCTCCGTCAGTAAAACGCTCCGAAGGTGACCTCCGATTCTCGTCGTGGAAAGAAGTGATTGCCGCTGTCGAGAAAGTGGACGGCGTCCTGGCGGCGACTCCGGTCGTCCAGGGCGAGGCAATGATGAACGCCAGAACCAACAACCACGGCATCCAGCTCAAGGGCGTGGACCCCAAGAGCCTCGAAAGGGTGAGCAAGGTGTTGACCCGGCTGGACAAGGGGAAAGCGGAATACATTACTAACCCCAACGCGCTGTTCAAGCATGTGCGGGAACGGCGGGCTCGCCTTTACGGCTTCTCAGGAAAGAAGACGGATGTCGACTCCGAGGACAACAAGGAAGACGAGGGCTTCATCCCGGCGCCGGTCAATCCCAAGCAGAGGGTGCTCCCCGCCGTCATTGTCGGAAGGGAACTCGCGACCTCGCTTCGCCTGTACCTGGGCGAGGAGGTGAACATCATCTCGCCCCTTGGAGACATCGGACCCACCGGGCCCATACCCAAGAGTCGACCGTTCCGGGTGGGAGGAGTTTTCTTCTCGGGCATGTACGAATTCGACAGCCTCTACGCGTACACCTCCATCGAAGCAGCGCAGGAATTCCTTCGCAAGGGCGACAGGATCTCCCAGATCGACGTGGCTGTAGTCGACCCGGACAACGCCATCAAGGTTTCCAAAATAATTCTGGAAGAGCTGGGCGGCAAGCTGCGCGTTCGCCCGTGGCAGGAGATCAACACCAGCCTCTTCTCCGCCCTCAAACTGGAAAAGATAGTGATGTTCATCTTCCTGTCCTTTGCCATCCTGGTGGCATCCTTCTGCATTATCGCCACTCTCTCCATGCTCGTAATAGAAAAGAGCGCCGACATCTCCATCCTGCTGACCCTCGGCTCCACCCCGAGCACGGTCCAGAAGATCTTCAGGTTCGAAGGCCTCCTTATCGGCCTGGTGGGAACCACCGGTGGCCTGCTGGTGGGTTTTGGACTCTGCATGGCCCTCAAATACGTGGGGCTGCCCATCGATCCGGAGGTCTGGTACATCGACAAACTCCCGGTCAATATTTCCCCTCTGGAGTTCATCGCGGTGGGACTGTCCTCTCTTTGCATCACTCAAGTGGCCACCTTCATCGCAACGTGGATCGCGTCCAGCCCAAACCCGGTGGAAGGATTGAAAAATGCCTGACAGCCAAGAGCTGCTCCTCGATATTACCAACCTGCACAAGGAGTTCATCCACCGTGGTGAGCGCATCCGGGTACTCATAGGACTCGATCTACAAATAAAGCAGGGCGAGATGTGTGCTGTGGTCGGCGCATCCGGGGCGGGCAAGTCAACGTTCCTGCACGTGGTGGGAACCCTGGACAATCCCACCTCCGGACAGATCCTGTGCCGGGGAAAGAACATCACCCTTTTCCCCCAGAAGGCTCTGTCGGATTTTCGCAATCGCACCATCGGTTTCGTCTTCCAGTTTCACCACCTTCTGCCAGAGTTCACCGCCCTGGAGAACACCATGATGCCGGGGATGATCCAGCGTATGAATCATGACGATATCGAGCGGCGCGCAAAAAACATCCTCGAGGAGGTGGGCCTATCCCACAGGCTGACCCACAAGCCGGGGGAGCTCTCCGGCGGCGAACAGCAGAGGGTTGCCCTGGCCCGCGCCCTCGTCATGGAACCCGCCCTCATTCTTGCGGACGAGCCCACGGGCAACCTGGACAGGGAGACCTCCGACGGAATCCACGAGCTCTTCTTCTCCATGAACCGTCGTTACAACACCACCATGATCCTGGTCACTCACAACCGGGACCTGGCCGCCCGCATGCCCCGCACCTTGATGCTGGAAGACGGTAAGGTTCACGACGTGGAAAACGGGGTATTCTAAAATAGTTTGGAAATAGTCGAATCCATCCCAAGTGTTCCAGACACATTTGAGATTATTGAGATTGATGAGCGAAGAAAACGTTCTCGGCGCAGGATCGAGTTCAGATCTGTACACTCGCGCATGAGGTTTGCCGTTTCAATTCCA
>JAUXHN010000019.1 GCA_030621515.1 Deltaproteobacteria bacterium
TCCCCGAGCCGAGCCCGCCCAGGGCAAATGCAACCCGGACCATGCAGGGGTAACCGATCTTTTCGGCTGCGGCGATGGCCTCTTCGACGCTCATGGTGGGGAAGTTGCGCGGAACGTCCACGTCGATCTCGGCGAGCCGGGCCACGAATCGCTGTCGATCCTCGGTGTCGAGGATCGACTGAATCGGCGGACCGAGCACCCGCACACCGTGCTTCTCGAACACCCCACGGCGATCGAGCTCGAGCCCGCAGTTGAGGGCTGTCTGTCCGCCGAATCCGAGCAGCACGCCGTCGGGTTTCTCCTTGACGATCACCTGTTCGACGAACTCGGGGGTGACCGGAACGAAGTAGACCTCGTCGGCCAGCTCTTCGGAAGTCTGGATCGTCGCCACGTTGGGATTGATCAGGACGGTGCGTACCCCCTCCTCCTTGAGCGCCTTGATCGCCTGGCTGCCGGAGTAGTCGAACTCCCCGGCCTCGCCGATCTTGAGCGCGGAGCTGCCGAGCACCAGCACCGTTCCCGGGATACTGTGTAGGCCTTGCCTGGTCATATCATAAGCCTGATCTGTTCGACGAACTCGTCGAACACCGAAGCCGTGTCCAGCGGACCCGGGTTTGCCTCGGGATGAAATTGCACACCGCAAAACGGCTTGGTCACGTGCCGGATGCCCTCCACGGTGCGGTCGTTGGCGTTCAGAAACCAGACCCGCCAGTCCTCGGGCAGCCCATCCTCGCGCACGGCGAACCCGTGGTTCTGCGAAGTGATCACGCACCGTTCGGTGGGGATGGTCCCCCCGTCCGGGCCCACTGTCATCTCCAGGCAGGGTTGGTTCTGGCTGCGATGGCCGAACTTGAGCTTGTAGGTTTCGGCCCCCACCGCGCGGGCGAGGATCTGGTTACCGAGGCAGATGCCAAGGATCGGCTTGCCCACGGCGAGGGCATGCTCCACGTTGCGGGTAGCCGTGGTACACATCTGTGGATCCCCTGGCCCGTTGGAGATGAGCAACCCGTCGTAGTCGAGGTTCAGGAAGTAGTGATTGTCGGGTACGCGAATCACGCTCATCCCCCGGTCGAGCAGGCTTCGCAGAATGCTGGTTTTACACCCGCAGTCGAGCAAAACCACGGTGGGCGACCCGGCGCCGCCTCCGGTGGGGTGGTAGTGGATCACCTCCTCGACGCTGACCTTCGAAACCAGTTCGGTGACGTTGGGGTCGACGAATCCGGTCTCCTTCTCGGGGGTTTCGAGCTTGCCCAGCATGGTGCCCTTGTCGCGCAGCCGCTTTGTCAGAGCCCGGGTGTCCACGCCGCTCAACGCCGGGATCCCCTCGTCGGCGAGCCACTGATGCAGGCTGCGAGTCGCTGTGTGGTGGCTGTAAAGCGGAGAGTGTTCCGAGACCACCAGACCGGCGACCTGAACTCGCCTGGACTCGAAACCCCGGGGGAGCCCCTGCTCGTCCTCGCCGTAACCCGGCACGCCGTAGTTGCCCACCAGCGGGTAGGTCATGACCAGGATCTGGCCGCAGTAAGAAGGATCGGTGAGCGTTTCGGGATAGCCGACCATGCCGGTGTTGAACACCACCTCCCCGGCCGCAGCCACCGGGGCGCCGAAGCCCTCCCCGGTGAGCACGGTTCCGTCCTCCAAAACTATTTTGGCGCCTGATGACATTGCAGTAGCTCCTCCCACGCGCATGAGGTCGTTCGCTCGTTTCGGAAATTCAGTCGCGCATATCTGGTACTGCGTCAAGCCTTGGACCCGATTGAATCAAGATTACGTATGTCAGTTGGTTGCCGCGATAAGCGTCATGGATCTTGCGGGCGCTAGCTCAATCAGGAGACTGCCAATAACGCAAACAAAAATCCGAAGCCCCCCGACGCGGTGTGTCCGGGCACGGTGCAGCCGCAGGAGTCGTCTCCATGGTCGACGTCGTCGTCGTCCGAATCACTGTCCGAGTCGCTGTCCGAATCGCTGTCCGAATCACTGTCCGAATCACTGTCCGAGTCGACGTCCAGATCGCCCCCGTCCGGCCCCGCGTCCGGTTCCTCGGGCGGGTTCCAGACCGCCAACACAGCCTCGATGTCGTCGACGTACGTCGCAATGTTTGTCGCCCAGGTGTCGCTCAACGGGTTGCAGATCCCGCCCTCGCCCCAGGAGTTCACCCCGGCCAGGATCTGCTCGCCTCCCACCTCGACGAACATCCCGCCCCCCGAATCGCCGTGGCACAGGCCGCACGGGTCTCCCACCTGGATGAAGGTCTCGGTTATCTCGAGCACCGTGGTCGTACCCATGCGGTGGACGCCCTGGGTGGTGTAGTCGCCGCCAATCAAGTTCCCGTAGCCCACTATTGTGGCGATGGTGCCCACGATCGGCGCGGGCGGATGCCATAGCTGGTGGTGTTCGATGGTGGTGATGTCCTCCGTCAGCAGCAGCATCCCGATGTCAACGGCGATGTCCGGGCCTTCCGTTACCAGATTGCCGTGCCAATCCGGGTGCACTATCGCCTCCTGGACATCCGCGAGGTGGAACCAATCGCCGGCCGTGTAGACATCCGAACCACCCCGGATCTCCAGCTCCTCGGGGGCGACCCGAAAGTCAGTCCCGCCGCTAATGCTCCACACGCAGTGCCCCGCAGTGAGCACAACATTTGGCGCGATCAGGGTTCCCGAACAGGCGACCGGGCCGTAGCCGTCCACTTGCCACACCACCCCCACGACCCCCTGCCAGGACGCATAGTTCGTGGGTGTGCCGTTGGTTATCGCATCCGGATCAGGAGCAGGGCCGTCTGCGTGCTCCAGCTCGATCATCTGGCAACCGGAACCGGCCGCCAGGATTGAAATCAGCACGAGGAGTCGAGTGTGTGAAATCAGATTGTTAGTTCGTTGAAGCATTTTCATCTCCTTAGATCGCCAGCAACGCAGACAATATTCCGGTGCCCTCCGGCGCGGCAAATCCGGGCACGGCGCAGCCGCAAGAATCGTCTCCATGGTCAACATCGTCATCGTCCGAGTCACTATCCGAATCACTGTCCGAATCACTGTCCGAATCACTGTCCGTGTCACTGTCCGTGTCGGCGTCCAGATCGCCCCCGTCGGGCCCCGCGTCCGGTTCCTCGGACGGGTTCCAGACAGCCATCACATCCTCAATGTCGTCAATGTACGTTGCAACATTGACCACCCAGCCGTCGCTCATGGAGTTGCAGATTCCGCTCGTTACCCACGAGTTGATCCCGGTCACCACCATCTCGCCACCCTGCTCGGTGAAGAACCCACCCCCCGAATCGCCATGGCAAAGACCGCACGGGTTTCCCACCTGGATGAATTCCTGGGTTATCTCGAGTACCGTGGTGCCACCCATGCGATGAACGCCCTGAGTGCTGGTGTCGCCGTCTATCGAGTTTCCGTAGCCCACTATTGTGCCGAGGGTACCCACGACAGGCGCGGGCGGCTGGCGCAAGAGGTAGGGTTCGATGGTAGTGATGTCCTCCGTCAGCAGCAGCATCGCGATGTCGACGCTGATGTCCGTGCCTTCCACTACCAGATTGCCGTCCCAGCCCGGGTGCACTATGGCCTCCTGGACATCTGCGAGGTGGAACCAGTCGCCGGCCGTGTAGACATCCGATCCACCCCGGATCTCCAGTTCCTCGGGGGTGGTCCGAAAGTCCGTCCCACCGGCTATGCTCCACACGCAGTGCCCCGCGGTGAGCACAACATTTGGCGCGATCAGGATTCCCGAACAGGCGACCGGACCCCAGCCGTCCACTTGCCACACTACCCCCACGACCCCCTGCCAGGACGCGTAGTTTGTTGGCGTGCCGTTGGTGATCCCGGCCGGATCCGGCGCGGGGACATCTGCGTGCTCCAGCTCTATCATCTGACAACCGGAACCGACTGCCAGGATCGAAATCAGTATGACGAGTCGAGTGAATGAATTCAAATTGTCAGTTCGTTGAAGCATTCCCTACTCCGGAACTTCGTAGTCGCCTTCACAGACTCCGACTTCGTAGAACAGGTAGATCAACACCCACTCCTGGGCGCGAATTTCCGGTGACGGACTACTCTCCACCACCTGGTAGGTGGAGAAGAATACCTTCCCGCAATCGTAAGGAAAGGTGAGGGTGAGCGGGGCCCCCGGGTGGGCCTGTACGTCGGTGACCCAGGTGGTGGGAATGACCGGACCGCCGATCTCTCCGTCGTCGAGCACACCGTGGTCGTTGTACGAAGAGCTGCTCAGAGAATTGATCAGGATCCAGCCGCCGAAGAACGGATAGTTGTCCAGGTTTTCCGCCGGCGCAACTTCTGCCAGCCAGTCGCGCATCTCCTGATCCTCGATCTTTCCGTGGCTGTCCCACGGACCGATGTCCCCCGGATGCTCCGAGTCGATCCCGGCGAAGGCGACAATATCGGGGTACGGATTCTCGACCCAGGAGCTGGCCCAGCACGAGCTGTAGAGCTTGCCTCCGGCGGACACGTATTCCTGGATCATGGGGACGTTATGGGCCGTGCTCGCACACGGGAAGAAGATCATGTGATAATGGTTGAGCGCGGCCTGGCTGGCAAATAGGTCCGACTCAGACCCGACTGCGGACGAGAGAGACTCGGCATCGTTGTACATGTGAAATTGCTCGGTGCCGGGCTGCATGTGACCGCTCGTGTCGAGATCGGCGAGACCCATCTTGGCGAGCATGTCCTCCGGCTTGTCGTAGGTGTTGAGGACCACCGCATAGTTGGGAATCTGGTCCAGATTGTCGCTGCTGTTCTCGCCGGGCAGAGTCGTCTTGTCCACCGGGATCTGGTTTACCTGGTTGGCCACTACCTCGATGGACCTCTGGCGCTGGAAGAAGCCCTTGCGGGTTACGAGGTTGCGCTCTCCTTCCGGCACATTGGCGATCGACCAGGAACCATCTGCCTGCGACAGGGTCCACTTCTTATCGGTCATGTCGTCGCAGGTATAGCAGTAGGCCTCGTCGGGGATCTGCTCTCCGTCCCCGTTCGTCACATACACGAGGGCCCCGGAGATCGGGAACCCCGCAGCCGATTGAACCACTCCGGCAAGATCACCGGGGGGGCCATCCGAGTCGCTGTCGGAGTCCGAGTCGCTGTCGGAGTCCGTATCCCCATCCGAATCCGAGTCGGACCCGGTATCCCCGTGAGTGGAGCTCTCACAGCTTGCCTGACCGACGATCAGCAGCCAGGCGGCGAGTATCAATATCCAACTTCTAGGTTCCATGAGTATTATCTCCTTTGGTTGCTACTACAGGGAATAGCCGGACAACCAACCGTAAATGGTGCCGGGGCTCGTGTGCCCCATCAGCCCGGAGAACAAGTGTCCCACCCCGGGGACCGGGGTCCACACGAGGGGGTGGCCTTGACTCGACAGAAAGGCCTGGGTGTCATTGGCGTAGGAATAGAACGAGTCCGTCTGCCCGCAGATCATGTACACGGCAATGAGATAGGAAGGCGTGTTGGGATAGAACCCTCCCCATCCGAATCCCGCAACCACCAGCCCGGCGAAATCGGCGGCGTACTCCAGGCCGGCCACGCCCAGGAACAAACCCCCGTCGGAGAAACCATAGGCGTAGAGCCTGTCCACGTCCAGATTGTACTGTCCGTCAAGATCGTAAACGAGATCCAACACCTCTCCCATCTCGGCAGACATCTCGTCGTAATCGTTATTGGGGTCTCCACTCCACACCGCGAAGTCGGAGTACGGTGACTTGGTGTCCGGAACGATCAGGATGAAAGGACCACTGCTCGCCGCGCTGGTCCACCCGGTGCCCGAGCTGGTGTTGAAGAAATTGGCGCCCGAGTCCCCTGCCCCGTGGAAACCGACGACCACCGGGATGGCGGTCGACGAACTGTAGCTCGAGGGTACGTAAAGCTTGTAGTCGCGACTCAGGTAGGTGTTGGTAAATGTCCCGGGTCCACCGCTCGATTCGTAATACGTGTCGCCATCCGAGTCGGAGTCCGAATCACTGTCCGAATCCGAATCGCTGTCCGAATCCGAATCACTGTCCGAATCACTGTCCGAATCCGAATCGCTGTCCGAATCCGAATCACTGTCCGAATCACTGTCCGAGTCCGAATCGGAGCTCGAACCGTCATCTGCGTCGCTCCCGCAACCGGCGCTCCAGCCGGCGAGCAACACGGATGCCAGAAGTAAAGATAGCAGTGTGCCGTATTTCGTCATGACAGCCTCCTGTTTCTGGTCGGGAATCAACTCCGCCGATTTACAGGCTAAACGAAGTTATCGACCATAAGACTGTCAATATTGATACATTGAAGAGCCAAAACGGCTCATCGCCACGTAAACAACGTTATTGAAGCAGACCGGTGACCTTGCCGAGCAGATCCGGCGGCAGGTGCTCCGCGTCGATGCCCTTTGCTTCTTCCACCAGGGCGGCCGCGTCGTCCAGCTGTCCGTCGAGGGCCTTTGCGTAAGCTAGTTTGAGAATGATAACTGTATTTTGAGGATCGAATTTCTTTGCGCGCAAGAAGGCGATGACCGCATCCCCGTTGCGCGTCATTTTCAGCATCGAGTCACCACGACCTGTGTGCGCAGCAGCCAGTTTCTCGTCGAGGGCGGCCGCCTTGTCGAACTTGGCCAGGGCGATGGGGGGATTTTCAAGCTTGAGCTGGATCCATCCGGCCAGAACCCACCAATCGGCCACGCCCCCGTTCAGCGCGATCGCCCGGTCGATGGACTTGGCCGCGCCCTTGAATTTCCGGGCGTTGTACCGGGAGAACGCGTGGCTGTAATGGACATCCGCCTTGCTCTTGTCCGGAAGGCTCTCAAAATGATCCGCCCCGGTGGCCCTGGTGAGAAACTCCGACTCCGCCATGTAGTCGCTTGCGGAGTTGCTCAGTGAAGCCATGCCCACATACGCGGCGGGCTCCGCCGGATCGATCTCTATCATCTTGCCGTAGGTTTCCCCGGCCTTCTCGTCTTCACCCGCCCTGTGCTGCAACTTGGCGAGGAAACCCATGCAACCGTATGGACACAGGCCCCGTTCGGTGGCCTTTGCCAGGAAGGCCCTCGCCTGATCATCGCCGTCCGTCTGTGCCACCTTGCGCGCAAGTCGTTCGGTGGGAACCTCCATTTTCGGGTATCTCTGCATTGAACGCTCGAACGCCGAAAGTGCTTCTTCGTAACGACCGGCCTCGGCGAGAATTCTTCCTGACAGATAGTGGGGGCGATGGTCCTCCGGATCCCGCACACCCGCTTCGGTGAGGAGGTCGACGGCCTGGTTCGTCTTTCCCTGCGCGCCCAGCACCACACCGCGGCAAAGGAGCGTCTTGGAGTCCAGCGTCAGATCGTCGATGAGCCCTATCGCCTCACGCTCCTCCAGTTCCCCGGCGCACCTCTCCCACTCCTCGCTATCGAGGGGCTCCTGCACCGGCGGTAACTTCACGGCGGGGCCGCATCCGACAAATACGAACACAGCAGATAACGACACAAGCAGGGTTGTTTTTATCATCTTCGACTCCTCGAAAATCATCGTCGAGCACTCGGCGAGCCCGGGGATTTCAAAAGGGAGTTCCCGATTGATACTCCTCGGCGATCATCATCCATTCCCCGTCACGACGTTCCCAGTGCTGGACCGTCATCGTGTCGTGGACGACCATTTCGGTTATCCGATACCAGGTGAACCTGACGGTTATTGACGCCTTTTCTGCCTTCTCGTCTACAACGAACTGAACCATCTCGGCGTTTTCCAGTCGGATCTCGCTGCCCCAGTCCTTGTGCATCTCCATGAAATGGTCCAGCGCCTCCGGATCCACGCGAGGGTATACATCTGAATAACGGCCCCAGCGGAGCCCCTCGTTGAAATTCATGGCGGTATGCTTGAGCTTCTGCCTCGGCCCCTCGGCCAGCCCGCAGGAAGCCGTCGTGAAAGCCATGGCGAAAATCAGCCAGGCAATTCGCTTGGTCATGTCAAAAGACCTATTCTTCGGCAATTTCGATGAGAACGACCGTGCTGTTGTCCTCACCACCGCGGGCGTTGGCTTTTTCGATGAGCGCAGCGGCCATCTTGGCCAGATCGTCTCGCTGGCCGATAGCCGTCTCCAGTATCTCCGAATCTTCGAGCATTCCGTTGAGCCCGTCGGAACAGAGCAGGAAGATATCTCCCACCTTGGGGATGACCGACTGCACGTCCACGATCACGTTCTCCTGCATTCCCAGCGCCCTGGTAATTACGTTGCTGGGAAGCTCCGCAAGCTGCTCGGAGCTGAGGTCGGGCGCGGCGCGAAGATAATCGTTGACCAGCGAGTGATCCATGGTCAACAACTCGATCTGCTCGTCGCGCAAAAGGTAGCATCTCGAATCACCCACGTGCGCGATGTGACAGGTCTGGTGATCGTCAACACTGAGAATGCCCACGAACGTGGTTCCCATGCCCTGGTGATCTTCACTGGTGGAGGACTCCTTGAATATACGGTTATTCGCCAACTGTATGGAGGTTACCAGTCGGTTCACGGCAAAGGACTGATTGGGATCGAACGGTAACGGCCAGGTGATATCCTCCTTCTCGGTGTCATTGAAGAACTCCCCGACCACCGCCACAGCCATCTGGGATGCAACGTCACCGGCCTTGTGCCCACCCATCCCGTCGGCAACGACAAAGAAATTGAACTCTGGAAACAATCCGAAACTGTCCTCGTTGTGCTCGCGCTCACAACCGACATCCGTCAATCCGGCTATGCGAAGAAATCTGCCCATTTTCCCTCTTCCTGAAACATTTCGCGCTTGAACGTTCAATACTTCAACGTATTCTCAAGATCATTAAACGATTTCTAACACGGCACGGATTCCACCGCAAAGAACTATGTCAAGAAAGCCAGCCGAGAGCAAACGCAACACCCGCAGCGGCGGCGATGAGGACCACGGTCACCACAAGGCCGATGACGACACCTTTCATTCCGCCGGACGACGGTGACGGTGCTTCGCTGATCATCTTCGCCTCACCCTCCAGCATCTGGGCCAGAGGCATGGCACCTTCCAGAGAACCCGCCAGGTCTGATGATCGGGGTTGCTCCTCTTCGATGACTGAATCCCTGCGATAGAGCCCCGACTCACGCCATTCGCCCTTCTCCCCTATCGGGAGCGGGGAGTTGGATCCCTCGACCTGCAGTTCCGAATCCCAATCTCTGGGATCCTCGAAACCGAAGGGATTGAGCGGCTGTCCACCCGCTGTTCCGGCACGCGCCTGTTCTCCGGGTGTCTGTTCGCGCTCGTTGGCGGTACCGTCGAGGGACGCGAACCCGGCCAACTCCTCCTGGATCAGCTGATCGATGATCGACGGTCGATCTTCATCCTGCTTTTTCTTCTCTTCATCTGAAGCGATCTTCCTGACCATACGGCGAAGATCGAAGCCGGTGACCTTCAGCCGCTGGGCGAACAGATATCCGGCAAGATCTTCCGCCATCTCCTCACAAGACCGGTAACGCTCATCCGGATCCGCCGCCAGAGCCTTGTGGACGATCTTCTCGAGGTCCGGCAGCACTTCCGGGTTGTACTCCCTTATCGGCGGGATCTGCGCCTTGCGAACCAGCTCCACGGTCTGAACGTCGGTCTCCCCGAGAAAGAGTCGCCGTGCGGTCAGCAGCTCGAAGAGAATGATGCCGCAGGCGAAGATGTCGGCGCGTCTGTCCACACTCTCGCCCCAGGCCGACTCTGGCGACAGGTAGGCGAACTTGCCTTTTACCACTCCCGGATCGGTGTGCTCCAGCTGGCTGGTCGCCTTGGCGAGCCCGAAGTCGACGATCTTCACCTCGCCCTGCTTGGACATGAGCACATTGGGCGGGCTCACGTCCCGGTGCACGATGCCGAGGTTTACGCCATCGGCGTCTACCAGATCGTGCGCGTATCCCAATCCCCTGCAGATCTCCATCACTATGAAGATTGACTGGGCGATGGGAAGACGGGTTTTGCGCTCCCGCATCGCCTCCATCACCTTCTTGAGGTCCGTGCCGTCCACGAACTCCATGACGATGAAGTAAGTTCCGCCTGCCTGGCCGATGTCGAACACATGCGCGACATTGGCGTGGTTCATCTGCATGCTCACCCGAGCCTCATCGAGGAACATGGCCAGGAATTTCTTGTTTTCGGCAAGGTGAGGAAGAACGCGTTTAATAGCGACCTTTTTCTTGAAGCCCTCGATGCTCTCTGCGATGCCTTGAAAGACCTCGGCCATTCCGCCGGCATCGATCTTTCTCACAACGCGGTATTTGTCGCGCTTCGTCATCCTGGATAGGGCTCGATTCGCAATTTCCCCTTTAATAATCAGGGATTCAAACTATGAACTGAATCAACGCGCACGTCAATGTTTGCGAAATTTACACAGGCAGGCTTTACCCCATCCCGGCCTTCCCCTGCGAGGGGAAGGGGAAGATGATGGCAACCGCTTCAAAGAGCGGCGAGCTCATCGACGATGCGCGCGGGCAAGACAAAGCTCACATCGAGGCCATCTTTCCTGGCGATGTAGCCGTCCTCCTTCTCGTCGGAGGATTTCTCTCCGAAAACCAGGACCGTGGTCCCGCCGGAATCCACACCGGATTCGGTCTGGATCTCGACGGTCAGGGCGATGGTTGAAAAACCGTCTTTCATATCAAACGAATGCGCCCTCACCGCCTTCGCGGCGGCGAGATCGACAAGCAGCCTTTTCAGGGTCACGCTATCTACGACACCTTCGACTGCTTTCCATTCCCCGTCCGCAAGCTTCGCTTCCAGCGAGTTGCCGTTCCTCGTAAGTTTCACCCCAACAACAACCTCCAGATCCGTTGTTAGCAGATCCCGAGCGGCCACGGGGTGCAAGAGCGCAAAGAGAGAGCGTTCCCCGATGGTAAAGACCACCGGATCACCCCCCGCCATTCTGGCGTACCGGGAGCCGTCTTCCGCAGGGGCGCCGATCTCCAGGATTATTTCCGTCTCGCCGGTCCGGTCGACCCCGGCAGTGTTATCTTGCTCGCTCACCATCCGGACCTTTATCGTGGTCCACGGCTTATCGAGACCGTGCTTGCTTGACGCCTTGCCGGCAACGAATCTCTTCACCGGAATCTCCGCTACCAGCTGGGCCAGATTGCGTGCCGCTGTGCCGTCGGCGTTCACCGCAACGGGTTCCACCATCTCCCAGGTACCGTCCTTTTTTTCCAGTTTCTGGGGTACCGCTCCGAGGATCTCGAGCCCTATCACATCTTGGGCGTCACCGTTGGCGATGGTCCTCCTCCTGAAGGCCAGTATATCGGGCACCGCCGCCGTGAGGAGATCCTCGGAAACGAAGAGGACAGCCATCTCGCCGTTGCGTCGAATCCTCTGGCGCCCCTGCTCATCGGCCGGGAAGATCTCCAGCTCGACAGGGCCCCTCCCATGCAGGTCCAGCACCACGCGAACCGCAGGATCGCCGAGCGCCCCGACCGCTTCGTCGCCGACCACCAGCTCTGTGGCGCGGGTCTCGCGAAGTTTTTTCAGTAGATCCCCTACCGCATCCTGCTCCACGTCCACGTCCACGTTCACTTCGCCGGGCAAGCTCCAGATGTCGTCATCGCCCCTCTCGATGACCAGCGATTCACTCGGGCCAACCAGGGTGATCTTCTTTACGTCATCGTCCCCGAACACGGCTGGACGCATCTCGTAGTAGCGCGATCTCGGCCGCTCCAGCATGTCTACGAGATCCCTCGAGACACAGGCTACCGTACCGGAGCCCCTGACCGTGGCGAGCACTTCCAGGCCTTCCTCTCCGCACTTGTTCCCGAAAAGGACGCTCACTTCGCTCGCGGGGAGCTTTACGGAGATCTCTTGCCCGGGCTTCCCCAGACCGTACGAACCCAGCTTGTCCGGTTCCACACCGTCGGCCACGAAGGATACAGCGCGCAGGTTTCCCGCCTCGCGCAAGATCTCGTGAACCTGATCTTCTGCGGCGAGCAACCAGGAACCATCACGCTTCACGACCCACGGCCCGTCGCCCTCTCGTTTCAGCTCTATATCCCGGCTTGCCGACAACCACACGGCGTCCGACAGGGTGCCGCTGACCAGGTGCTTGTCCCGCAGATCGGCGAGATCCTTGTCGAGGGACTCCAGGAAATCGGCGTCAACGGCGTAGAAAGTATCTCCCTCGCCGCCGAGAGCCAGGTAAACCTTCTCTTCTGACGAGTCCACCGCGCCGATGCGGAATGTTGTGGTGGTCCCCCTCATGGTGAAGCTGCACGATACGGCCGGATCTTCGAGCCCGTACTTCGGCTTGTCGATCTCACCCGTGTCATTGATGATTCGTTCCTTGATGAGAAAGTCGACGGCCGAGAGAATCGAACGCACCTGCGCTCCGTCCGCTAACTGTTTCCCCGGCCCGGTGATCATCCACTCCCCGCTGCCCGCGTCGGACTTGGGGACCCGTTCAATCACTACTTTCTGGCCGCTGCTCCCCGTCACCATGAGGTTGTCGACCAGCTCCCGCTTGAACTTGTAGAACACGCGATCGGCGCGACTCTCGAGCTCGCCGGACGTCATCAAGTCGCTATCAATAAGATATATGAACGCGAACAGCGCCAGTGCGATGCAGACCACCACGATAACCGTACGGTTCTTCACGGGCTATCTCCTCCGTCTTATCCACATCACCACGCCGGCGATGATGATCAAAATCACCTCACCGATGACGATCTGCCAGATGGTGGAGATGTCATCGTCGGTGAGATTCAACCGCACGTGCTCCGGATTCTTTGGCGCGATGGAGATGAGATCCATTCGCGCTGTCAGCCAACCCACCAGACCGGACCAGAAGTCCCGGTTGAACAGGCTGGAATTAACGAAAAGTTCCTCGCTCAAAAAATCGCTGTCGCCGATGATTACCAGGCGTCCCCCGTCGTCGTTGCCCTCTGCGGTGCCGGCGGCGGCCATCGCCAGAATGGCGGGTCCCGCCGTGTCGTACTGATCCTTGTTGGGCACCCTTTGCCCGGATCCCAGGGAGGCCAGGTCCATCTCTCCCCAGGATAGCTCGGAGCTCTTCGCAAGCACGTCGGCAACGATATCGGACTCCCTGTCGTGCGCCATTGACCGGGCCCCTGACAGCACCACCGGATACGCCACCGGCGGAGGCCCCGACCGGGGATCGCTCAACGCCGCAACCGATCCGTGGGTGGTGAACTCGCTGACAAGGAACGTGACCGGCGTATCCGAGACCAATCTGCGCGGATCGACCTCGAGCATGAAATCGTTGGCCAGCTTGATCCCTCGCCTGGAGGTGAGCCCCTCGAGGCCGTTGGGCCTGAAACGATCTCCCTCGACAATGGGATCGAGGAGGAGGAGGAGCCGCCCGCCCCTGTCCAGGTACTTCTCGAGCACCGCCGCCTCTTCCTCCATCAACGCGCGCATCGGTCCGGCCACGACGACGACCCCGCAAGACTCGGGGACCCTGCTCGAACCCGCCGTCGCGAACTCCTCCACCTGGTAGCTGTCACTCTTGAGGCCATCCACTACCTGACCCAGGGCCCTGCCGCCGGAACCCTCGAGCTGCCACTCCCCGTGACCCCGGGTGAAACAGATCGTCGTCTGCTCGTCCGAAATGACCCGCATGATCGCCGAGGTGAGAGCCTGCTCCGCCCTGAACTCGGACATTTTCACCCCGTCCGACATCTCCCCGGAGAACCCCCCATCCCCCCAGTCCTCGAACTCCTGGGACGAAACGAACTTGACATTGTCGCCGCTCACGACAAACACGCCGGACTCGATGCCCACGTTGCCCATCATGTCCGAGTGGATCTTGGCTCCGTACCGGTCGATGATGATCTGCACCCGCTCGGGGCTGATGTCGGGATCGATAACCTCAAGTTTGATCTTCGAGGATAGCCCGGTGTAGTTGTCGAGGAGCTCTTTGGCGTCCACGAACCGCGGATCCCCCTGGCTCCACAACACGTACAGGTTGACCTCCGAATCGAGCACGCTCAACACCTTCTCGGTCTTGTCCGACAGCGTGTACATGCCCGACGAGGTCCAGTCGGCGCGGTGGTAGTGCCTCATGGACAGGTAGTTGATCATCAACAGGATCGCCGCTGCAGCGATGACGGAAACGGCGGTGTTGGTTCCCAGCTTCACTCGCTCGCCGCTCATCCCCGCCACCTCCTCGCCTGAACCGCCTGCACGGTGCAAAACAGCGCGAAGGCGACCACCGAGCCGTAGTAGACCAGATGCCGCGTGTCCACGATGCCGCGCCCGAAGTCCTCCATGTGGGTCCACAGGTTCATGTAACCGAGCATCGAATCGGATGACCCGCCCGCGCTGATGAACTCGAATATGCCCAGCATGAATAGAACGACTACCGCTGCGAAGGACAACAGCGCCGAGATGATCTGGTTCTTGGTGAGGGACGAGAAGAACATTCCCAGCGCCAGGAACATCATACCCACGCCGAGAGTTCCGAGATAACCCGCGAGTACGGGCCCCATGTCGATCTTGGAATAGAACGACAGCGTTATCGGATATGCCGCGGTCGGGACCCACAACACAATGTAGAACGCCACCGCAGCCGCGTACTTGGCGAGCACGACCTGCAAGTCGCTGATGGGCGCCGTGAGCAAGGTCTCCAGCGTACCCGAGCTCTTCTCCTCGGAGAGCATCCGCATGGTGATGAGGGGTGTGACCATCATCGCGACGATCCAGAAGAAGATCGTTCCGCCGAAGAACATCTGCATGGCCGCGCCGTGGGGGGCCCGCGGATCCGACAGGAAGTCCACCACCAGCAGGAAGACGATGCCGTTCAGCACCGTGGCCGCCGCGATGAGCACGTAGGCTATGGGGGAGTAGAAGAACGCGGCGAACTCGCGCCGCATCTGGGCGAAGATGTTCATTGCGCTTCCTCCTCGTCTTCGCGGGACCCATCGACCTCGTCGTAATCATCCCTGGTTGTTATCTCCACGAAAACATCCTCCAGGGACAGGGTCTTCGAGCTCAGTCCCAGCAACTTGAACCCGCCGGTCACGGCCGCGTCGAAGATCCGCTCCCGCACACCGATGTCCGGATCGGCGGTCACGGCGAAACGGATCAACCCGTCACCCCGGTCTTCGGGATCCTCCACCGAGCGAACGCCCGCCACTCCTTGCAGGGCCGCGCGGGCGGTTCCCCCGGGATCCCTCACCTCCACCGTTACCGAAGCGCTTCCCCCGACGATCCCGGCGCGCAACTCCTCGGGCCTGCCCTGCCCGACGATCTTGCCCTCGTTGATGATGAGCACCCGCGAGCAGACTGCCTCCACCTCCGGGAGGATATGACTCGAAAGGATGATCGTGCGCTCTTGCCCCAGCTCCTTTATCAGTTCACGGATCTGGCGGATCTGGTTCGGATCGAGCCCGATGGTCGGCTCGTCCAGGATGAGGATCCGGGGATTCCCCACCAGGGCGTCCGCCAGACCCACCCGCTGTCGATATCCCTTGGATAGCTGCCCGATGATCCTCTTGCGCACATCGAAGAGACGACAGCGCTCGATGGACTGCTCCACCGTTTTCTTTCTTTTCGACCGGGGCACGCGTTTCAGCGCGGCGCGGTAGCCCAGGTACTCGTGAACTCGCATCTCCGGGTAGAGAGGCACGTTCTCCGGCAGGTAGCCGATGAACCTTTTCACCGCCTCCGGACGACGGAACACGTCTTGCCCGTCTACCTCCACCTTCCCGGACGTCGCCGAGAAAAAACCCGTGATGATCTTGAGAGTTGTGGATTTTCCCGCGCCGTTCGGCCCGAGGAAACCGAGCACCTCATTGGGCTGCACATCAAACGAGATATCGTCCACGGCCGTCGTCGCGGCGAATCTTTTGGTAAGATGCTCGACTTTTATCACTAATAATCTCCTTGACGGGATGGACTCCAAAGCGCGCGTGTACGAAACGACCTACTGCCACACAAACCGCTTCGGTCGCAAGTTATTCCATTGTCGTTTGGTTAACCCCATCCCGGCCCCTCCTTCTCCAAGGCTACTCTATCAAAGACCCATATTTGCGACGCTGTCGCAATAATAGGTTGAAATTGGGTGGCCGAGCTGCCACGAGGTAAAGAACGCATAAACGTGCGGGAAGTTGACTGTGTGTCAGTCGAGCCCTTTCTCAAAAAACTCAAACCGAACAATCCAATTGTGGGATGAGTATCGACACATGGGTCTGTCCCTACTCGTTAAAGTACACGTATCCATTGACGGAGGGATCTTCGCAGATGAAAGATAGTCTGTCGTTGTATATTCCGATGTAGTCATCGTAGATACCCTGACAGTCGGTTTCGTCATAGTGAATGATAATACCGAGTTGTTCCTCGTCGAGGAAGCCTTGGAGGTCTTTTCCCTCCCACCAGTCCAAGTTGTCGCTAAAGGACTCAAAAGTTCCGCCATCAAAGTCCTCGGCGCCTTCACGGGTGTTCTTGGCCATGCAGCCCATGCCTTGCCCATGGGTGTACTCACAAAGAGCTTGAAAGTAGGCTATGGCGTCTTCAGGGGTGGCTTCGAACCCGTACTCGGCGTGGTAGTCCTCGTCAAAAGCCCAGTCCATGTTGTCGTACTCAATCATGTCGCAGCCCCAGTCTGCCATGTTGTCGATACGAGTCTCCATGATCGCCATGAGACCGGGTACCGGCATGTCGACAAAGTACTCTCCGGCCCACTCGCCCCATTGCTCTTCTACGCAGTACTGCTGCATTTCCTCAAAATCGTCGCGCCAATCCTCGCAGGTACCGATGCTCATGTAACAACCCACGACGTTGCCCGCTGATTGCATCTCAGTAATAGCCTCCCGTGCTTCTTCGGACTCAAAAGGGTCTATTAGAACGTAGCAATCTTCAGCATTGTCGAGAATGTCACTGACACTGTCTACCTGGTAATTTTCTTGATAGGCTTGGTTATAGACACACATGGGTTGGGGCGGCAGTTCAAAGTCAGAGTCGCTGTCTGAATCACCACCACTATCGTCATCACCGCAACCAAATAGAGATGCTCCGAGTAGCACAGCCAAAACCAATATTACAAAGTACTTCATGATAGCCTCCTTTTACATCACCAACATGTGGCAATCCGGTCAAGGTAGTCTGTGCGATGAACGATGATTGACGCGATATTATCACTTAAATCTCGGATGTGCAGTCCGAATTTTCAACCCTACCAACTAAAGAAAACCTCAAAGAACGCAAAGGTTTTCCCAGAAGTAAACCCCTCTCTTCGGGCTCGCAACAACCAAATCCCGATCCCCATCCGAATCAAGGTCGACGACGAAAGGCCGGGGAGACAGGGAACTGTCAAAGAATCCCGCTTCGCTCAGGTCCAGCCACGTCTCCTCACCCATCCAGCCGTTTCTCATCACGCGGAGCAAGTATTCGGCGGGTCCAGGACCAGGGTTGGTGTCGACGATGAACACCACGTCGTCGTCTCCGTCCAGATCCAGGTCGCCCGTTGCGAGCGAAACGAAATCGTCTCCCGCATCGATTTGACCCGGTGCCGGCAACCATGTTTCACCGACCCCGTCCGTGTTCAGCCAGGCCGACAGAATGCTCCCTAAAGAACGATACGCAACGTCCAGATCTCCGTCCCCGTCGAAGTCCATCGGCCATATGTTCCCGAGGATTTCATGCGGGGCGGCGATCGGGTGCAACTTCCAGTCGTCCACCGGAAGCGCGTCGTTCTCGAACCAACACAGCTCTTCCGTCAAACGGAATATCACCACGATATCGACCCTGCCGTCATCATTGATGTCGCCGGTTGTCGCTCTCACGTCGCTCGCCAGGGGGATCTCGCTCCATGTATCCGAAGGAACCTTCGCGTTCTTGAAGACGATGAAATCGGAAAACTCGGACCATCCGTCATCGATGATATAGGTGATGCACTCGACCAGGAAATCGACCCTTCCGTCACCGTCGACGTCCTCGACCCCTTCAAGCCAATAGGTATTGTAGTCTCCCGATACTTGGTGAACCTCCCATTCGCCGTCTCCACCCGGATTCTCCCACCAGCCGACGCCCGCCTCAGCTTGGAGAGCGGCGATTGCGTCCGGAAAACCATCGCCGTTGACATCCCGTGCGAATATCCCGCTGCCCCAGGTTCCACTGCCGACAGTGGTTCCCGTCCATTCGCTTGTCGGTGTTCCAGTGTTCTCGAGCAGAGTGATCTGGGACGACTCCATCACGAACACGTCCAGGTCGCCGTCCAGATCGGCATCCGCGAACGCCAGGTTAACCGCGTCCGTAAAATCACCCATCACCTCAGGATCGGCGAACTCCAGCACAGGACACGACTCACCGGTAGCCTGCATGGTCCAGCACCCGCAGAGTGAAACGAGAAGCACGACCGACCACAACGCTCTCAAGACTTCCCCCGCTTCAGGTGTCGCACATCGGCATTGATGCGCGGGTTGTCTGGATTTTCGAGTTGAAACTTGGGTCGTTTGCTTCGGCGATTCATCACCCCTCCACCGGAAAAGATTCCTGATGTTACCAAGCAGCGCGGGGAGGGGCAAACCGGAGGGGAGATTTCTGCTCTGCCTTGACCCCTTTTTCTTCGGCCAACTGAGAACCGGATTGACAATTAGCCGCCCCGGCCCTATGATATTGTTATGATTAAGAGATCAGCAGTAACCTCGATACTGGAAGCAGCAAAAACCTTTCCCATTGTCGCCATAACCGGGCCTCGGCAGTCGGGTAAAACCACTTTGAGTCGCCATGCTTTTGGTGATCGTCCATACGTTTCATTTGAAGATCCCGATACCATGCGACGGTTTGAAGCGGATCCAAAAGGATTTCTGGCTGTCTACAAAGACGGTGCGGTTTTTGACGAAGCCCAGCGGTGTCCCGATCTATTCTCGTACTTGCAAGGAGCGGTAGATGGGGACAGGCGAATGGGCCGGTTTGTCCTGACAGGTTCTTCCCAGTTTCAGTTGATCTCGGGCATCTCCCAATCCCTGGCGGGCAGAGTTGTCTCTCTGAATTTGCTGCCGTTTTCCGTCTCGGAGTTGCGCGCGGACGAACATATTGAAGACCGGCAACTTGAATTGAACAATATTCTTTTCCAGGGGCTTTATCCCCCCATCTGGGATCGATTCCCCAGGCCTTCCTTGTGGTATTCCAACTATGCGCAAAACTATGTTGAACGAGATGTCCGGCTTCTGATCAACATAAACGACCTCAACACATTTCAACGTTTTCTTCGTCTGTGCGCCGCCAGATGCGGCCAGATGATCAACTATTCGGAACTCGCGGCAGCCACCGGCGTGACCCACAACACAATCAAAGCCTGGATCTCGGTTCTCGAGGCGAGCTACATTGTTTTTACCCTCAAACCCTTTCACAACAATTTCTCAAAGCGCCTGGTCAAAACGCCAAAGCTCTATTTCTACGACAGCGGGCTTCTTTGCTGGCTTCTTTCAATCCAGAATAGTCAGCAACTCGATTTTCATCCCATGCGCGGCGCCATCTTTGAGTCTTTTGTAATCTGTGAGCTGATCAAGCAGCGCTTCAATTCACTGCTCGCAAACAATCTGTATTTTTGGAGAGATAGAAGCGGGACAGAAATCGACGTGATTGAAGATGCCGGTATTGATCAACTACCCATCGAAATAAAATCCAGCCAGACATTTCAAAACCGATTTTTAAAAACAGTCACCAGATGGAAAAGCATATCAGGTTCTTCGGCGGTACCTCAGCTGATCTATGGGGGAGACAAAAGCTTCACCCATTTGGATTGCACGGTGCGCTCATGGCAGGATTTGTAGAGGTAATCAATGAACAAATGAACGGGGTTTGTAAGCACGGATTTACGTGATAGTGTCACCTCCTGGACAACAGATTTGGATCGGCAACAAGAAGCGGCCCAATCAAGGGCTTCAACCGAACAATAGAGGTGGGATACGATGAGCGACATCAACGAAAAATGCCTTGAGGTCTTCCCGGGCTGGCTACGATCTCTCGACGAAGACACACAAACGATCCAGAGTATTCTGGAGGCCGACGGTGTTCCCGTGGAGACCCGCAAGATTCTTGTGGGCGGCATCAACTACCTTTTCAAATCTCTCGATCTCATCCCGGACGGCATCGACGACATCGGGTACCTCGATGACGCGTTCGTAATCCGGTTGGCCGCGAAGAACGCCGTGGAGGGAGATCTCGGCGACCTCTCCGCGGATCTTCTCAAGAAGGCCAACTTGTTGACCGACGACGCGGATCTCATCGCGCAGCTCCTCGAGGGTGATGTCTACGACCGACTCGAGAAGTACGTTCGGGATCTCAAAAAGGGCGCGGCCCGCGGACGCATGGTTGACGAAATTATTGAAAATAAAAGTGTCTTCAAGGAGTTCTCCGCGGAGGTCGCCAGTTTCATCAAGGAATACACGTCACCCGGATTTTCCAAGGACGAGAAGAACCTGATCAAGCTCAAGGCCTTCCTGGAAGCCAAGCTCCCGAAATAAAGTTTCAGGGAAGAGGAACGTCCCCTCTCAAAAAGACGTAGATCCAGTTCAACGCGATCATCGCCAGAAACACCCCCGTAATCCACCAACCCTGCACACGCGACATCCCGATAGTCAGGCGACGACCGATCGCGAGGCTTGCGATCTCGTTCAGCGCGAGCAAAACACCCGCGATGGCGAGCAGGGCGATGAGCGGGTTCACCTTGAAGGCAAAATAGGGGTTCGCGGCCAGCAGGTGACGCAGGGTGGTGGTGGTCCCACAAAACGGGCACGGAATTCCAAGGAGCGCCTGCCAGGGGCACCTGAACCCGGGTATTGCGTCCAGATTCCGCAAGACGGCGTATGCCAGGCAGACGATCACCCCGAGCGACACCGAGATGGAACTGATGCCCGTCTTGCGACCGTTGACAACCTCGAGCTTCAAGCGGCGGCGATCTCCGCGGCCAACCACAAGGTATTGATGATGAGGCTGACGATCGATACGATGATTCCGGCGGTGGTGAAGCCGTAGCCGCCGAGCGCTCCGTCACTCGCGGCGATCTGGCCCCGGGCCTTGATGGAAAGTATGAGGCCGACTATCCCGCAAAAGAACGCAGCGATGAAGCCCGATATCGCCAGGTTGTGCATGGGGCGCGGTCCCCGCGGCGCGCTGTCGCCATCCTCGAGTATCGGCTGTATTTCCTGGTTCATGACAAGATCCTTCTTTCTTTTCTATTTCAGTCCATCAAACAATTTCAAGAGCGCGTATGGACTCGATCACGGCATCGTGAGTGACGCCGTTTGTGACGATCACACCTCGGTTGTTCAGGAGAGTCCGGCCGCTGGTGAAATCCAGAGGAGCGCCAGTGATGTCCGTGACGCGACCCCCCGCCTCGGTTACCACGATGACGCCCCCCGCGTGATCCCAGATCTTCTCTCGGTACTCGTCGTCCTTGGGGAGCCGCAGGTATGCCTCCGCCTCTCCGCGAGCCACGACGGCGTACTTGGCCTGGCTGTCCAGCTGTACGGAATCCGCAACTATCCCCAGGCGCTTCGCGATCCTTGCCGCGTCGCCGTGGGAAGAGTGGGCCTTCTCGACCGACTCGCAGAATCTGATGGCAGCGGGATCGGCCCGCGTGCTCACCGACACCGGCACCGGACGTGTTTCTCCTTCAAGGGAAACCGACACCGCCCCTTCACCCTTTGTCGCCACGAAGGCCACGCCTCTTTCTCCGGGATCGCCTGAGCGAGCCGGGAGGTTCGGGCAGCCGAGCACCCCGAGCACGATCTCTCCGTTCACGACCAGGCTCAGGGAGATGGCGTACTGTTCCTTTCGCAAAAAACCCTTGGTGCCGTCGATGGGATCGAGGGTCCAGAACCGGTCCGCATATTCGCCAAAACCCCCATGATCGATCCACTCGCAGATCTCCTTTTCGCCGGAACCGGGCAGGACGGCGCCCACGTGCTCGACGAGCCGGGCGAGCAATTCCTCGTTCGACGGTTGCCTCAACGATTCAGCGTCTTCCTCACCGATTACGGGATCCCTTCGAAACTCCCGACCAAGCGCCCGACAGATCAGCGCCTGGGCTCCAAAATCCGCCACGGTCACCGGGCTACGGTCCTTTTTGGTCAGAACGTCCGGGGTGATCTCGGACTGAACAGCCCTGCACAACACCGCCGCAGATCGCACTGCTTCGAGGGCCACCGCCTGCTCTTTATCGTACATTAAAGTCGGCCTCCATCATCTTCCCCTTCCCCTACCTCAGGGGAAGGCCGGGATGGGGTCTTCAAAATCCGCTTGAGAGGAGTGTACGGGATGGTTCCGCAAAAAGTCGACCGGGAAAATAAAGGATAGGATCAGAAGGGTTGGTTGGGGCCGCCGCGGAAGGGGCGTCTTGCATTGCTTCTTTTTCCTCTACGACCTTCATTGAAGTACCCCTCCTTGATGAACTCCTCCTTGATGTCATCGAGGTATTTCTTCTGCTTCTTGGTCAGGATGTCGCGAATGACGATCATCAGCCCCAGGTGCTTTTTCTTGATCTTGTTCTCGTATTTGAACACCTGATCCATCTGGGCGTAGATGTCATCCTTGGTGGCGCCGTTCTCGACCAGCTTGACCAGAGCGCGCGTCTGCGCCGAGAGATCCCACTTGAGTTGCTCCACCTCCGCGTTCACGTCCGTGACCACCTTGCGCAGTTTTGCGATCTGCGTGTCGGTCAGATTCAGCTCGTCCGCGTGCCTTCGCACCATCTCTATGGGGTAGACATGCTTCTTGAGGGCGAACCTCATGCCGCCGGGACCCATACCCGGACCCTGACCCATACCCGGACCCTGACCCATGCCCATCCCCGGACCCTGACCCTGACCCGGTCCGGGGCCGCGACCCGGTCTCTGTGCGAACGCCTCGGGGACCAGCACCATCGCAAAAGCGACTATTGAGAATATGACTAACTTTTTCATAACAGGTTCCTTTCTTCGCCCTGATCCCAGGACGGAATCTCAATTTCCAGCAAAAAATCCGTCTCTCCGACAAACAGCCCCTCTCCGACCACCCCGTCCTCGTAGGCCAGCTCCTCGCCCGCGCCGTCTTCATCATCCGCGTAGTCCGTGTCGCTCTCGAACAGGTAGTCGAACGGCAGGGTTCCGGCATCGAACTCCACCAGGGTTTCGAGGGAAGCGATCATCTCCGCAGACGCCGTGTTTCTCGAGGGTTGGGAGAACACCAGCACCAGCGCGACGGCCGACATCGCAACGAGACCGGGCAAGAGCACCCATCTCCAGGCATCTCCCTGTCCGCTTGAGGACACACGAGCCCGAGCCCTCGTCCACACGATATCGAACTGAGGCGCCGGTTCCCCGGCGTCGATCTCTTTCAGTATTCGCTGCAGTTGTTCGTCACCGGGTTTCATCTAAAATCTCCTGACAGCAATCCTTTGAGTTTCTTTTTCCCACGATGGTAGTGCGTTCTCGCCGAGCCGACCGACACACCCATCACCCGGGCTGACTCTTCCACCGTGAGCCCTTCCATGAACACCAGTGACATCACCTGCGCCTGGCGATCCGGCAATTTCGCAAGGGCGTCTTTCACTCTTGCGGAGCGCTCGCCGAGATCTGCCGAGCTTTCGGGATCCGGAAAAGTTGCAGGGGGTTGTGGAGCATCGATCTGCATTCTCAATACGCGTCCCCAGATCGATCGCCTGCGTCTTCTGGAAGCAGCCACTCTCCTGGCCACGCCGAAAAGGAATCGCTTTGGATCGTCGGCCGCCTTAAGATCGGCCCGGCCCTCTACTACCTCCATGTATGTCTGCTGTACGATTTCCATGGCCTCCTCGCGGTCCCAGTTCGCCAGGGCCCGAGCCCAGCGGAACAGGCTGTCGTGATGTTCGGCAGCCAGCGCAGCCGCTGTTCCCGTATCGCCCATCTCACAAACCTGTGGTGCGGGGGCCGGATCGATATGACAGTTCAATCATTTTTTTTCAGGTCAGAGACACACTTCGCGGACTCGCTCGATCAGCCACCTGGCCGAAGTAAGCGCCTCGTCCCCGTCCTCTTCCTGGTAAAACTGGGAGGGGGTCAGGTCCTCGCTGCCGTAGAAGGCGAGCTCCCGGTCTCTGCGCAGGCTCCTGGATATCTTCGAGAGCCTTTCGACGTCTTTGCGAATGGCCTCGGGAAGCAACGCGATGTTCGCCTTGAGCACGGGGCTCACGTCGTGAATCCTGGGCACTTCGATTTTCGACGCCCGAAGGAGCGCCTTCAGGGCGAGCTCTATGGCCTCCTGGGATTCCCGCACCACGTCGGCGAAGCTCCTCTCCTCCTGCAATACCGCTATTGCCTTGAGGCGCGCCGATGCGCGGTTTAGATAATCTTCAACCAGGGATTCGTTTCTCATCGGGTCGTTCCGCTTTCACCCAGTAGGGTTGTCCGTAGGCGAGCCTGCGCACAACTTTACCGGAAGTAATATGATCGCGTACCTTTTTCAAAAGCAATGATGTGGCGTGCCCCTTTTCGAACAACACGATGCCGTCCAGGGCGATTTCAAGCCAGAGGCTCCCGCAATCGGCCGGGTTTTCCGGTAAACTCACCAGGTGGGGATTGACCGGGTAGCTGAAGCCGGACGTATCGATCTTTTCGTCAAAAAGCCGGTACATGGCACGAGTCGGCGGGGTATCTGAACGAAAAACGACGAGCAGGTCTATGTCGGATGTATCGCTCTGGCTGTTGCGAGCAAACGATCCGAACAGCACAACCGCAATCGGCTCGGACAAAAAAATTCTCAATATCTTTTCGATGAACTCCCGGTCGAGCCCGAGCCCGGACCAGCGATCTACCCCTGCCTCGCCGCTCAATTTTCTTACGCAATAGGCGTTCAAAGAGAAACCCTGCTCGGCTGCCTCGGTGCTCAGCCGCGCGTGCAGATCCGACCCTACGCGCAACACAAACCGTCCGGAATACTGTTGTTTTCGACCCATGATACTATAGTACTATGATAACGATGGCGAGTCCAACAAATAATCGAGCGTGTATTGAAAAACGGGGGGATTACAACAGTTTACCACTCACGGCGCGTTCGACGACATGGAGGATCAGCTCGCGGCTCCCGGACAGTGTGTGGTCGTCGTGCACGAGCAGAAGAGTCGCGGACGGTGATCGTTCCACCAAGTCGATGACGTCGTCTTTGTCAATAACGTCGTCATTTAAGCCATGGATTACCGTGGTTCGGATCGATGGGGGAACCGAGAGTGCTCCGAATTTTTTACTCTGTTCAAACAGGCCCGGTCTCTTCTGTTCCACTTCCGGACTGATGGACGCGTAGCGATGCATTCCCACCGCCGGCGCGAGCAACACCAGATGCCGAATCCTGTCGGCGTGACGAACTGCAAATCCCAGAGCGGCCAGCCCGCCTAAGCTGGAGCCCACAATCACGGCATCGGATCCTTGCGGAATTTCTTTTTCAAGAGCGCCGACCTGCTCGTCCAGATTGAACTCCCCCAGCCAGGGAGTGACCGCGCCCAGCTTCTCGCGGAGGTAGACGGCCTTGGTTCCGTCGGGGCTACCTTCCAGACCGTGAGCGAATACGATTCTTGCCATGCTAGAAACGCTGTTTCAGCTCGAGCACGACTATATCCTGACCATACCCAATCTCGAACGCCTCCATACGTATGTAATCATCTGTTTCCTCTGTTTCCTCGTCGAGGATAATGGGAACCGGGGCGCCGTCCAGATTGGAATACCGTTTTCGGTGCATGTATCTCAGTCCCAGGACTGCCCTGGACCACAGGCTCACCTGGACCTCCACCATTACCTCCCACTCGAAGTCGTGTCGGGTGAGGGTGTAGTAGTCCTTTTCGAACTGCAGGTTCTCTTCCTCGCTGAACTGGGGGTTTGACAGATATGCCGGACGAAAGGAGTTCTTTCCGTTCTTTTTGGAGTTCATGTACCAGTTGTACTTGAGCTTTCCCCCAACCAGCCCGGACAGCCGCGGGACGGGTGTGATCCATCTGAGATCGATCCATGCCTCCGGGAGCAGTCGATCGTACTTGATCACCTCGGGATCCAGATAGGCCCGATCGTAACGTCCGCCCACCAGCACCTTCAACTGAAGAGTTCGGTCAAAAAACCACCGGTTGTTCATGATCCGCAGGCGGGTTCTGACCGTGCTCCGGTCGTCCTCCATGTAGTTGGGTCGCACTTCGAGCTTGAAGCGAACGGACCAGACGGACGACGGATCCCTTGCCATGGACCACCACAGCCTTCCACCTGTGGCCCATCCCATCATACTGAAGGTGTCCTCGTCGCGTGTCCAACCGCTATCCTGTTCCACCGGCATGTGGTCAATGTAGGCGATCTCGGTATCGAAGCCGACCCTCAGCTCGTGCTCCAAACCGCCGGCCCGACCCCTGCCGATATACGCCAGCTGAAGCATGAAGAGCGTGGTGTTGAAATCCCGCAGCTCGAACTCACGTGCCGCAGAAGTGCCGCCCAGCTCCGCCCAGTACTGATCCCGGTACGCGGTGAAATTGCCCTGAAAACCATGGTGGTATTCCCCGGCGCCGAAGATGATGTCGCCCCTGAAGATACTCTCCAACGCACTGCTGTCGCCCATGCTCGCATCGTCCAGAAACGACGACGTGGGATGGGAGTTGTAACCAAAGGATCCGATGACCTGCCCCGCAAAACCCTCCACCCTCGGAAACGAGCTCCACGAGCTGACCCGGGCCACAGCCGCCTTCGCCAGATCCTCATCTGGCCCTTCTGTCACGCGATCCATCAACGCCTGCGCTTTTTCGTCCTTGCCCAGCTCCCGCGCTATCAGTCCCCGGTAGAAGCTGTTGCGCTGGTCAAGCACGGGCGGAAGGCTCCGGCTCGCCATTGCAAACTGCCTGGCCGCCTCCTCGAACTCGCCGTTCTTGTACCTGGAATAACCCAGGTAGTAGCGTATCAGCGAGACATCCTCCACGGTCTTCGCGTTTGGAACGGCCGCCTCCAGGTGCTCGATGGCCCAGATCCAGTCCTTTCGCTCCATGAGGCTCAGGGCGAGAGCATAACGACTGCGGATGTCCTTTGGGTCGAACATGATGGCCGAGCTGAGCGCCCGCTTCACGTCCCTGGTGTTTTCCCTCGCCGCGGCCATCTCACCCCACGCGATACACGCGTCGACCACGCCGTCTTCCGCCATGCAGGCCTTTCGATAAAGCTTGTAGGCTCCGTCCTCGTCACCCTCTCCCTGGGCCACGAGTCCCAGGTTGTAGTCGATCAGGGCATCTCCCTCCCCGGCAGAGGCACTCCCGACCGCCGCAAGGCAGAGGCAAACGATCCAGAGGGATATGCTTTGCGTAAATCTCATTCATCGACCTTTAAAAAACGCATACTACCATAATGGTGTAGTCTTTCTACGGAAAGACAGCGGTGAGCATTATTTGATGGGAGTTCCGATGATGATCCGACAAGCAATGAGCGCGCTATTTCTCGTCGGGGTGATCCTGGTTTGCGGCGCATGTCAGCGCGCGTCCGCGAAGAATCACATCATCCCGGACGGCTTTGAGATTTGCGAGACGATGCTCTCGGGAAACGAAGGCCCAAACGGTTTTGAATACCTCAAGCGTGTGGACGTGGGCAACACCGGCGAGCAGGACGACGAATGGGAAGACGAGGAGCCCGTCGATACAGGCCCATTTTTACTGGACCGCGAGTACACGACCCAGGACGGCTTCGGATACGTCGGCGCGCAAGGAGTGGTGGCGGTCGATCCCGGCTGGAGCCTCTCGGCGTGGCCGTACGGGGGTGTTGGGAACGCCCCGATTTGTCTTTCGGGACGTGAGGGTTTCGGCGGATATCGCTTCGACGTTCAAGACGGCGTCTACTCGGTAGCGTTTCACTTCATTGAAAAGGCCGAACACTGGAGTGGTTTCAGAAGAATCGATCTCGTCCTGGAGGGAGAGACGGTTTTTTCCGATTATGACATCTTCGAGGAAGTGGGAAATCGCTTCATGGTGACCGCGAAGGCAGTCGCAAAGGTTGAAGACGGCCATCTGGACATCGAGCTTGGATCTCTGGGCGCAAAGGAATCTCCTATCCTCTCCGGACTCGAGGTCGAGACTATCGATCCTGACAGCAACGCCCCGGCGGAGGTGACGGAACTCATCGCCCGCGGAGGATACGAGCAAGCGGTACTGAGCTGGCGCAACTCCCCTGACGATGATCTTCGCGGCGTGAACGTGTGGAGACGCGAACAGGAAAAGGGGCCGTGGACGCGGGTGAATCCCAGGGTTGTTGCGGTTGCTCACTTTGTGGATCACGGCGCGCAGGCGGGGAAGAGCTATTTTTACAAGGTGACGTCCGAGGACATTTTCTGCAACGAGTCGAAGGGAGTGGAGATCGGCCCGGTGACAATACTGGATCACTCCCAATCTTCTCTTCGGGTTTTCGATCTGGACATGTCGCCCGAGGCGATAGTCGCCATGACGAAAGACGTGAGTTCGGATACGTACGTTCCCGCGACGCTGATGATAGACGGTCAGGCGTACTCGGTGGAAGCGCGAAACAGAGGAGCATCCACGAGGTACTTGTCAAAGCCGAACTTCAAGATACGGCTCAAGAACGATGTGCTGTATCAGGGACGAAACGGCTTCAAGCTCAACTCCGAGGTGGTCGACGATACGACGATCAGCGAGAAGCTTGCTTACGATATGTTCAACGAGACCGATGCGATAGCGCCCGACGCGAGCTACATCCATCTCTCGTGGGCGGGAAGATACATGGGCGTCTATACCGAGATTCAGGAGGTGGACAGGCTGTTCTTCGCGGACAACGGGATCTCCGATGAGGGGAACCTTTACCGGATGGGGACCGGCATGTTGAATGTCCTCTCCGACAACGCACAGTACGAGGAAACCTACGAAAAGAAGACAAACGAGAGCGATCCCGCCGGATACTCGGATATTATCAAGCTCACGGAGGATCTCGCCGGGACCGCGGAACACCTGTTCGCGGGATGGTTCGATCTGCAGTTCGCCTCGGACGAATACATTGATTTTCTGGCTGTAAATGCCCTCATCGCCAATTACGACATGATCGACGGAAATCAGTACATGTATCACGACACCCTGCTCGACGAGTGGCACCACATTCCCTGGGATTACAACAACGGCACATTTGCAGCCGCCGGCCTCCCGCTGACCACGATGACCGTTTACGGCGCGGGGATGGAGAATCCATGGTGGTTCAACTCCATCACGCGAGTGATTACAAATACGGATCTGCGGACGCGGTTGCTCGCACGGATCGAGGCCCTCATCTCTGGTGTCTTGAGCAGCGAAAAGATCGTCGAGCTGTGCAAATCCGCGGTGGAGAGCGCCGCCGTCGACGTTGCGCTGGATCCCTGGATGGTCGCGTGGAAGAGGGATCAGTCGTTCGTGAACGACGTGGTTCCCGCGATGGAGGATTTCGCTTCTCAAAGGACGGCGTTCCTGAGCGGGGAGATCGCCGCGATGCAATCGATCCACGGGCCGCTGGTGATCAACGAGTTTCAGTTGAACAACACAGGACAAATAACGGATGAGTATGGCGAGGCGGATCCATGGATCGAGCTTTACAATCGTGGAAACGAGACAGTGGAGTTGGCGGGGATCTGCCTGACCGCCGATCTGCGCGACTTCGAGGGGGTGCATTGTTTCGGGGACGTGACGGTGATCGGGCCGGGGCAGGTTCTCGTCCTCTTTGCGGACGGAGAGCCGGATCAAGGTGATCTGCACCTGGGTTTCACGCTGAGTTCAGAAGGAGGGGAGATCGGTCTCTTCTCCCAGGAAGAGGGAGAAGGTGAAGAGGAGGGCGAGAGCAGCACCGTGCACGACCTGGTGTTCTACGCCGTTCAAAACCCCGGCGAATCATATGGCAGAACGAGCAATGGCGCGGAACTATGGGGATCGATGACGGTGCCCACACCTGGATCATGAAGACCGACGAATACGCCAACAAGGAGACGTTGGACGGGAAAGCGCGCCGGTGGCTCGACGCGGTGAGGAACTCTGTTGCGCCCAGGCCGCACCTGCAGGTGGATCCGAAAAGATGCGCCCTGCTGGTGGTGGACATGCTTCGCTACTTCGCGTCGCCGCAAGGGAGGTGCTTCCTGCCAGCTTCTGCGGGCATCGCCCCGCGGATCCGGTCCCTGCTCGACGCGTGGCGCCGCAACGACGGGACGGTCGTCTTTACCCGCCATTGTCACGAGGGCGAGCACGACCTGGGCATGCTCGGACGGTTCTTTTCGGATCACATCGCCTCGGGGGAGCCGGACTCGCAGATAATTGAGATGCTGAAGCCCCTTGATGACGAACGGGTCATCACCAAGACCACATACGACGCCTTCATCGGCACCGACCTCGAGGAGTACCTCAAAAAGGAAAGGATGGAGCAGGTGCTGGTGACCGGCGTGCTGACGCACATGTGCTGCGAGACCACCGCCCGCTCCGCGTTTTGCCGCGGGTTCGAGGTCTACGTACCGGTAGACGCAACCGCCTCGAGCTGCGAGGAGCGACACCTGGCCTCGCTCATGGCCATGGCTGACGCGGTGGCGGTTGTGTTACGCACCGACGAGGTTCTGGAGCTTTGGGAAAAGAACGAATAATCATCGTGGGCGCCGGCCCCGCCGGATGCGCCGCCGCCGTCCAGTGTGCACGACTGGGAGTCAAGCCATTGTTGCTCGACTCGTCGGGGAAAGCCGGCGGGCTGGTGGCCAACGCCTTTCTGGTGGAGAACTACCCCGGGCTGGAGAAACCCCTGACCGGAGAGGTGCTCGCCGGCCGATTGGCCGAGCATCTTGCCCGGTTCGACGTGGAGATAACCGCACAGACCGTTTCGCGGGTGGAGCCCGATCCCGGCGGGTGGATTGTCCGTACCGCAGGGGATGGGTTTCGCGCACGGTGCGTGATCCTGGCCACCGGGACCGTGCCGAGATCCCTGTCGATCCCCGGGGAGCGGGATCTTGTCTCACGCGTGCTTTTCTACGAGGTGCGGGATCTCCTGGCGGCGATGCCTTCGCCAAAAAAAATTATCGTCGTGGGCGGTGGGGAGTCTTCCTTTGATTCTTCGCTTCGCGCGGCAAACGCGGGCGCCTCGGTCTCGATCCTGGTGCGATCTGATCGGGTGAGAGTTCGCGGAAGGCTCCGGGAAATGGTCACGGGCCACCCGGAGATCTCCGTGGAACTCAACACGAGACTCATCGCTCTCAAAAAGGTCGATGGAGGCGTGGCCGCGACCGTGATCTCTGCGGATTGCGAAAGCCTTCGCCTGGCCGATGCACTCCTTGCGGCGGTTGGCAGGAAGAGCACCGCCTCTCTGATCGTCTCGTCCCCGGATCCGTTGAGCTTGACACATGCGCCCGGGTTGTTTATCTGCGGCGACGCAAGGTCCGACGGGCTTGGACAGGTTGGAATCGCGGTAGGCGACGGACTCGCTGCGGCGGCCCTGGCCGTCCAGCGGGCAATTCCGGAGAAGGTCAAGTGACGCTCGAGATGGTTTACACTACGGGGAACGACGATCTGGCCAGGGTATTCGTGGCGCGGACAGCGGACGGATCCCTGATAGAGTTCGTCGAGTCTATTCAGCCTCCTTATCGAAGGGAGGAAAAGTGGGTGCTTATCGTCTCCACGCTCAAGGGCTGCCCAGTGGGTTGCCCCATCTGCGACGCGGGCGGGGATTATCGTGGAACACTCACCTCGAAAGAGATCCTGGCCCAGGTGGAGTATCTGGTCCGCCGCCGCTACAAAGACGGCAGATGCCCGGTGCCCAAGCTCAAGGTCCAGTTCGCGCGTATGGGAGATCCCGCTCTCAACGACCACATGCTCAACGTTCTTCGCGAGCTTCCCGAACGATTGGATCTGCCCGGCCTTCTGCCCTGCTTCTCCACCGTGGCGCCGTTTGGCCGGGACGATTTCATGGAGGAGCTCGCGAAGATCAAGCACGAGCTGTACGGCGGCGGTAGGTTTCAGATGCAGTTCTCGATTCACTCCACCGATGAAGCCGCCAGAAGAACGCTGGTTCCGATCAAGACCTGGGATCTGAAAAAAATAGCTTCTTTTGGAGACCGCTTTTTCGAGGAAGGGGATCGCAAGATTACCCTCAATTTCGCACCGGCGGTCGGGTTTGAGCTCGATCCCGAGGTACTCGCGCCGCTTTTTTCGCCACAGCGCTTCGTTGTCAAATTGACACCCATCAACCCCACATTCGCCTCGCAAAGAAACGATCTGACCGGCCTCATAGATCCGACCGATGAGGATCTCAACCGATCAATCGCTGAGCGCTTCGAACGACTCGGCTACGATACGATCATGAGCATCGGCGAGCTCGACGAGAACGAAATAGGTTCCAACTGCGGCATGTATGTGACGCGTATGGAACAGCGCCCTGTCGCCGCCAACGAATAGTCTTCCCTGATTGATGGTCCCGATCTTGCTTGTCATCGTGAAGTGGGGATCGTTTCCCCCTGTACGAAGGAGTAGTAAGTGAAACGTTACTTGATAATGATATCATTAGTAGGGTTCCTGGGCTGCGACGACTCTATCTCGCCCGGAGAGCCTGGCGGCCCGGCATCGGTCATCGACGGAACGCAGACACCCGGCGAACTCGGGTTCGAAATCAACCGTCTCGAAACCAACGCCGTTGGCGGAAACATCGCAGTCTACGGTGAAACACTGTACCAGGGCTGCAGCGGAACCCTCGTGGGTGACAGGCTCGCTGTCACGGCTGCTCATTGTGTCGTTTCCAACCAGGATGAATGGACCGATGAAGGCGCGGATGCCATTCTTTCCTCCACCACGAACTGGCGATTCGCCCTGGGAGACGACGTGGAAGATCCCGACTGCCTTTTTCACGCACAGTCGTTTCACATTCACCCGGAAGCAGTAACCATGGGGGGGGGGTTCGAGGGCTTCGATCACGACATGGCGCTGGTGGTGCTCGAGGAATCGGCGGTCGAAACATGTCCGGAAGCGGTGCCACTGCAGGTCAACTGGGAGCAGATGACAGATGGGATGATAGGTGAGGAGCTGCTCCAGGGAGGCTTCGGATCCCTGGACGGAACCTTTGACTTCTCGCCAATCCGTTACTGGGCGCTCGTGGGCCTTGATTCCTACGAGGAAGACTACCTGACCTTAACGGACCTGGACGACGGCTTTCCCACCTACGGCGACTCGGGCGCCGGCGCCCTGCGCAGGTTCGACGACGGATCCTTGCGGGTAATGGGTGTGGTATCAAGGCACCAGGTCATCGGAACGATGATGTTCACCCGCATGGATTCCTACTTTGATTTCGTGGAAACAATCGCGACTGAAGAGTTGATCTGCGGGTCCGTGGATGAGGATGGAATTTGCGTGGACGAATTCCTCGTCACCTGTTCAGATCACGGTTTCACATCCGTCGATTGCTCGCTGGAGAATTGCTCGCCGAACTGTGCCTGTCTTTGCGACACGACCGACGAATGCGAAGCGGACTGCGCGTGCGACGAAGACTGCCCCGTGGACGCGGGTGTGGACGCGGGAAGCAGCGGCGGCAATGACAACTGCTCCGTCACCGGCGGTCTCGGCGCGAAGAAGGGGAAACCCTCATTGCTCGCGCTTTTCGCCTGGGTTTTCTAACCCCATCCCGGCTTTAGATATCCAGATTTCTCACGAACAGGGCGTTGTTCTCTATGAACTCCCGGCGCGGCTCTACCTGATCCCCCATGAGTATCGAGAAGATCTCGTCCGCCTCGGTGTAGTCCTCCAGGGTGACCTTGAGCAGTGTGCGGGTGTCCGGGTTCATGGTGGTCTCCCAGAGCTGCTCCGGGTTCATCTCGCCCAGGCCCTTGTAGCGCTGAACGCTGAGCCCTTTCTTGATGTTCTTCTCCGCCAGGGTCCACAGCTCTTCAACGGATTTGAGTGAAACCGTTTCCTCGCCCACCATCACTTCGTACGGGCCGGCGCCGAACGCCCGCTCTTTTTGCGTGATCTTGATGAGATCTCGATACTCGGGCGTGGAAAAGAAATCGAAATCGAAATCGAGAGTCCTCGTGTTGCCGTTGGTGCCGGCAAGCACCCGAATCTTGTAGCCGCCGTGCTGATCGTCCGGAACTATCTGCACTCCGCCATCATCAATGGCGAGCTTCGCGCTTACATCCTTCATCAGGGCCAGCAGGGCGTCTCTGTCCCCGAACATCGAGTGCGTGGCGCCTGCCTCGCAGAACCCGACAGCCAGCCGGGCGTCGCTGTATCGGTTGATCCGATCGAGCAGTTTCCTCTTGGACATGGACAGGCGGATGATCTCCTCCGTTCGATCTTTTTTCACCGGCGCCTTCATGTCGTCGAGCAATTTCAGTGTGTCGGTACTCGCGGAGATCAGAAACTCCTCGAACGCGTTCTCATCCTTGATGTAGACGTCCCGCTTGCCTTTCTTGAGCCGGTAGAGGGGCGGCTGAGCAATGTAGAGGTGACCGCATTCTATCAACTTGCGCATGTGCCGGAAGAAGAAGGTGAGCAACAGTGTGCGGATATGCGCCCCGTCCACGTCGGCGTCCGTCATGATAACGATCTTGTGATACCGGAGCTTCTCGTAATTGAAAGATTCCGCGCCGAGCCCCACGCCGATGGCCGTGATGAGATTGGCTATTGCTTCCGATGCAATCATCTTGTCGAGCCGCGCCTTTTCCACGTTCAGGATCTTTCCCCGAAGCGGCAGAATGGCCTGGTTCTTTCGGTCCCGTCCCTGCTTCGCCGAACCGCCCGCCGAGTCTCCCTCCACGATGTATAACTCGCACTCGGCCGGATCCTTGGACTGGCAATCGGCGAGCTTGCCCGGGAGGGACGCGCCGTCAAGAACCCCCTTGCGGTTAACCATCTCTCTGGCCTTGCGGGCGGCCTCGCGGGCTCGCGATGCAGTAATCGCCTTCTCCAGGATCTGGCGCGCGACCTTGGGATTCTCCTCGAAGAACTGCCCGAGCTTATCGTTGACGATCCCTTCAACGATGCCCTTCACTTCGTTGTTTATCAGCTTTTCCTTGGGCTGGTTGTTGAACGATGGATCGGGATGCTTGATCGCAATCACCGCCGTGAGACCCTCGCGCACGTCCTCACCGGAGAGCCCGCTCTGGTTCTCCTTTATCAGCTTGTTCGAGGTCGCCCAGCTGTTCAGAGTGCGCGTCAACGAAGAGCGCAGACCTGTGAGGTGAGTCCCGCCATCCCGGTTGAAGATCGCGTTGGTGTAGCAGAAGATGGTCTCCGCGAAGGAATCATTCCACTGGAGCGCCACCTCCACGTGCACGTCGTCGCGCACGTCGAAAATGGAAATTACTTCATCGTGAATGAAGATCTTGTTTCGGCTCAAGTGCTCCACGAAAGACTTGATCCCACCTTCGTAGTGAAAATCGTGGCGCTTGCCCTCGCCGCGTTCGTCCACGAGAATGATGCGCACCCCCGCGTTGAGAAACGACAGATCCCGAAGGTGCGTGGATAGTGTTTCGAAGGACATCTCGCGGAACGGGAAGATCTCGGGATCGGGCTTGAACGTTATTTTTGTGCCCCGCTTCTTGGTCAGGCCCACTTGCTTGAGGGTCGTGGTGGGGATGCCCCGCTCGTATTCCTGATACCAGCTCGTCCCCTCTCTCCAGATCTCCATGTTGAGAAACTCGGAGAGACCGTTGACAACGGAGACCCCAACTCCATGCAGGCCGCCCGAGTATTTGTACGAATCGTCGTCGAACTTGGCCCCCGAGTGCAGTGTGGTCATCACCACTTCCGCAGCGGGGCGCCCCTCCTGCTCGTGCATGCTGGTAGGAATACCCCGACCGTTGTCCTCTATGGAGACGCTCCCATCGAAATGGATAATCACCGAGATCAGGTCACAATGTCCGGCGATGTGCTCGTCGATGGAGTTGTCCACCACCTCGTAGACCATGTGATGGAGTCCTTCGACGGACTCCACGTCCCCGATGTACATACCGGGCCGCTTTCGCACGGCTTCGAGGCCATGGAGCACCGTTATCTTATCGGCGCTGTATTCCTCCTCCTCGGGCTGTGTCGCGTCATTATTTTTATCGTCATTCTCGGTCATCGGTTTCTCCGGTAACGCGGGTCGCTCAAGGGCCCGCGAGGGCTGATTAAAACACTATACCTTTGAGGCGTTCTTTATCAACGACATTACATCAAATAACCCCTTTCGCTCTTATCGGATGGAATCGGCAATCATGACCGCATGTACAGTTAAATCTCGGCAAAATCTCTCGGACTCGTTTTCATTATTTGTGGGTAAACCAGGTAATTCTCCCGATCATGGATAACCGGTCAGATGTGGCGTTAAGCCTCCTTGACAGGTTTTTACACATCTCTTTTGGGGAAAAAGTGAATCATGACTTACGCTTGCAATTTCTGCTCTGATTTTTAGTGTAGATGTATCCTTTTGTAAACAAAGGGGATTTTCGAATATTGACCGGTAACTATGCGTCAATTAGCGGTAACATCGTCTAATAGTCACCTAAGTTATATCTAAGTTTTTACTTTTTATGTTGACATCGGTCGGGAGTAGCAACATAATCCGAGTCAAAGTCAGCCACCAAGGAGAATCCAAATGGCTATCGCTAAAAAAGCAAAGAAACCTGTTGCCAAGAAGAAACCGGCCGCCAAGAAGAAAGTAGTCAAGAAGAAGACTACCGCCAAGAAGAAGGTCGCCGCCAAGAAAAAACCGGCCGCCAAGAAGAAGGTTGCCAAGAAGAAACCGGCCGCCAAGAAGAAGGTTGCCAAAAAGAAGGTAGTCAAGAAGAAGACTGCCGCCAAGAAGAAACCGGCCGCCAAGAAGAAGGTTGCCAAGAAGAAACCGGCCGCCA
>JAUXHN010000303.1 GCA_030621515.1 Deltaproteobacteria bacterium
GCTTTCTTGAAGAGGGCCGCGGCCACGTTGCCCTTGCCGCTCATCGCCGCGAAGACGCCCATGTTTTTACAGGCTTCCTTGCCCTCGCACTTCGGGACCATGTCGGCCGCGTCGTCCCCTGGCACATCAGTCATCTTTCCCTCTGCTTCGATGGTCGTCTCGCCGCCATCGGCGTTCTCCACAAGGGTGGGTTCCTCTGAAACAGCATCGGAGGAATCTCCGGCCATGGGCTCGTCTGGAATCGGTGAAGATGACGGAGCGGCGGCTCCGCCGCAACCTGAAGCGACGATGGAGAGAGTGAAGATTGCTGGTGTGAGTAGTCTCATGGAAATCCTTTCATGGACTTCGCGATTCTTGCGACAAGTCCTGCATGTCTGTTATATACTTATCGAATACAGCTACAGAAAAGGAGATAATGACAATGAAATGCATTAACAAGACATCCGTTATTCTCATGGCCCTTTGCCTGGTCGCCGGGTTCGCCATCGCGATCTCTTGCTCCGATAGCACGGTCGCACCGGAGTGCGACGGAGACGGTCCCGATAACGGCTGCCCTCCAGGTCAATATTGCGACATACACAACACTTGCCAGTCTGACTGCGTTACCGACCTGGATTGCGAGGATATGCACGGCGCATACTGGGAATGCAACGAGTACGGCCAGTGCATTAATGTGGGCCCGTCGGACACTGACACCGACAGCGACACGGATTCCGACACGGATTCCGACACCGACACCGACACGGATTCCGACACCGATACTGACACCGACACGGACGCCGACGCCGGCCCCGATGCCGGCGACGCAGGCTAGAGCTTCATCCATTACCCGACGGCCCGATGGTCGGCCAGGGCCAATGATCAATACATTCTTGAACCCTCGGCTCAAAGGAGAGCGATATGAATAACCTGCAAACAGTCGACCCGGAAATTGGAGATCTGGTCCGCCAGGAGACCGAGCGGCAACGCGACAAGATCCGCCTCATCCCGTCGGAGAACTACGTTTCCGCCGCGGTGCTGGAGGTTTCGGGCTCTGTCCTGACCAACAAGTACTCTGAGGGCTACTCCAAAAAGCGCTATTACGAGGGACAGCAGATCATCGATCAGATCGAGCTGAAGGCCATCAGGCGCGCCAAGGCGCTGTTCGGATCCGAGAGCGCGAACGTGCAACCCTACTCCGGATCGCCGGCCAATCTGGCCGTCTACTACGCCTTCGCCCGCCCCGGCGACCCGATAATGGGACTCGCCCTCGACCACGGCGGCCACCTGACTCATGGATGGGGAGTGAGCATTACCGGTGATTTCTTCACCCCTGTGCGATACGAACTCCACCCTGAGACTCACCTGATCGACTACGACATGGTGCGCGATCTTGCGCTCAAGCATCGTCCCAAGGTGATCGTGGCCGGGGCCACGGCTTATCCGCGTATCATCGATTTCGAGATCTTCGCGCAGGTGGCGAAGGAAGTGGAGGCCATCTTCTGCGTGGACATGGCCCACATCGCGGGTCTGATTGCCGGCGGCGCTCATCCCTCCCCGGTTCCCCACGCGGATGTGGTGACCACCACAACCCACAAGACACTGAGGGGTCCTCGCGGGGGGATGATCCTCATGAAGAAGAAGCACCGCAAGGCCATCAACAAGGCCGTCTTCCCGGGGCTCCAGGGCGGTCCACACAATCACACCACCGCCGGTATCGCCGTCGCCCTCAAGGAGGCGTCCACCGATGAGTTCAAGGTCTACGCTCACAAGATAGTCGAGAACGCAAAGCACCTGGCCGAATGCCTCAACGAAAAGGGGTTCGATCTGGTCTCCGGCGGCACGGACAACCACCTCATCCTGGTGGACGTGATCAAGCGCGGAACCACCGGCAAACCCTTCGCGAAGGCCCTCGATAAGGCGGGCATCGTCTGCAACTACAACACTGTCCCGTTCGATCCACGACCCCCGTTTGATCCGAGCGGAATAAGGCTCGGAACCCCTTCCCTGACGTCCAGGGGCATGGGCAAGCCCGAGATGGAGAAGCTGGCCGACTGGATGGCGCTTGTCTCGGATAACCTCGAGAACGAGGACGCCCTCGCCGGGATCGCAGGCGAGGTCAAGGAACTCTGCGACGGCTTCCCCGCCCCCGGAATTCCGAGCTAGATACCTCCAGAGGTAAGATCCTCACCCCTGGCCGTCCTTTGTCCACTGGCCAAATCGCTGCTTGTACGTCTTTCGCGCAACCAGGAAGCCGATGAAACCACCCCCCGCCGCTCCGCCGCCGATGGTCTCCGCCCAGAAGGCCTCGATGACGTCGTTGACGTGGGTTTTGAAAAGAAAGTACCCGGCCGTGGCCAGGACGAAGCCGAGGCCGCCGAGGCCGATCATCCAGCGCGTGTAGGTCCTTGACCTGGCCCTGTCGTCCAGGTTCATCAACTCGAACCGGACATCGTCGTCATCCGGGTCCAGCAGAGGCTCGTCGGGGTGAACCGGGCACATCTTCGCCGGGTTGTGGAGCTTCGCGCACTCGATACAAAGTAGCTGCTTGTGATCGTTCATGCGGCAAATATCCCCGTTACTCGCGCCCGAGTAAAGCATCATCGTCTTGTTTCAAGTCTTCGCAGGCGTTACCTTCGACCATCGGACAATTCAAGGAGGAGACCAATGATCCTTTCACCCAGAACTATCGTCGCCTTCCTCGCAGCCGCATCTCTTCTTGCAGGCTGCACCCCGCAAGAGCAAGTCACCTGCGCAGAGCCGGCTGCCGACGCAGGCGCGCCGCAAGAGGAGGCGCGGAAGGTCGTCATCGAGGCGCCTGCCATGACGGACGCCGAGATGGACAGGGACGTCGAGACCCGTTTCGAGCCAAAGTACCGGGATCCACTGCTGGAAAAGATCCGCGAGCGCGAGGACGACAGGAAGGCAGCCCTGGCAAAGGAGACCTCCGCCAACAAGGAGCGCCAGGAGAAGGAGAAGGAGGCGAAAAAGAAGAAGGCTGTCTCCTTCGTCAGTTCCCTCCCCGACGATCAGCGCCCCACCACCCTCGACCAGTTCAAGATACTGCCCCACCTGCCGCCGGTGCCCCAGCACTACACGGGAACCTGCTGGTCCTTCGCCGGAACCTCCCTTCTGGAGTCAGAAGTCATCAGGATAACCGACAAGGAGATCAAGCTGTCGGAGACCCACACCGTTTACCATGAGTACCTGGCCAAGGCCGCCCGTTACCTGGCCGAGCGTGGTGAATCGGCCTTCGGCGAGGGCTCCCAGACCAACGCCGTGACCCGCATGTGGAAGGAGCACGGCGTCGTACCGGCAACAGTCTACGACGGAGTCGCCAACGAGGACGGACTTCACGACCACATCAGAATGTTCAGGGAGATGGATGACATCCTCCACCACGCCCGCGACAAGGCGATCTGGGACGACGCCACCGTGCTGGGCATGCTCAGGGTGATGCTGGACAGGAACCTGGGCGCGCCGCCTGCCGAGTTCGAATTCGACGACGCAAAATACACTCCCGCAAGCTTCCTGGAGAACGTTCTCAAGGTAAACCCGGATGATTACGTGTCCATCATGTCCACCCTGCGCGAGCCGTTCTGGAAGAAGGGAGAGTACGAGGTCCATGACAACTGGTGGCATTCCAGGGAGTATTACAACGTGCCCCTTGACGACTTCTACAACGTCATCAAGACGGCCCTGGAGAAGGGCTACACACTTACCATCGGGGGCGACGTCTCCGAGCCGGGCAAGGACGGAGTCAACGACGTGTTGTTCGTGCCGTCATACGATATCCCGTCAAAATACATTGACCAGCTGGCCCGCGAGTACCGGATAGTCAACAAGTCCACCGGCGACGACCACGGCATCCACCTGGTGGGCCATACAGAGCTGGACGGCCACGACTGGTTCCTCATCAAGGACTCGGGACGAAGCTCCAGACGTGGCGAACACAAGGGCTACTACTTCATGAGAGGCGACTACGTGCGCCTGAAAATGCTCACCATCTCGGTCCACAGGGACGCCGTATCCGACCTGATCGCGAAGTTCGGATAGGCGCTTGTCTACGGCCTGAAGATCTATCACATCTTCAACGATACTTTTCGCCTGGCCCTGTACCGCGGAAATAAATCCCGCGGCCAGAAATGCGCCACTTCGTGTCGGAAAGGGCTTCGCCCTGAAGCACTGAAAGCCCTGCCCGTTGTTTTCTCCCTTTCCCCTGCCGGGGGAAAGGGC
>JAUXHN010000074.1 GCA_030621515.1 Deltaproteobacteria bacterium
GAAGATAGAATCACATGGTGGGAGAACACTGCGGGCGACGGTACAGTCTGGACCGAGCGCACGGTGGATGGGGTGTTCGGCGGAGCCTCTTCGGTTAATACGGCGGACGTCGACGGAGACGGTGACATAGACGTGCTCGGTGCGGCAGTATATGACGATGCCATCACCTGGTGGGAGAGCGATTGTATAGTGGTCGGCGATTTCTGTACCAACGCCCTGGTGGTCACTGACACGGGCGGCGACGACACCGAAACATATACCGCCACCTGGGCTCCGCTCGGGGATTATTTCTGGGGCGCCACGGATTGCGGCATTGCGAACGGTCCGGAAATCTGGTTCGAGGTGGATGTTCCTGCAGGCGAGCTGTTGATTATCTACGAAAACTCGACAACCGCCACCACGGTACAGGTCATGCCGTCCTGCGGTGCCGATTGTGATGCTACCGGTCCGGATACGGCGGCGTATCTCAACAACACATCCTCGACCGAAACCCTCTACGTGGCACTGGAGGCGGACGCTCCGAGCCCCACCGGGGACTACGATATCACCTTCAACTGGGCAGCGCCCGCAGCGGGCAACCTGTGTGTGAACGCCGTCACCGGCATCTCGCCCACCGTCGGCACGCCGGTCAACTGGACGGGCTCGTGGAGCGGCTACTCGGACACTGCCAACCTGGATCCGACCAACGGGTGCAGCTTCGCCGAGGGTTCGGATGTGTGGTTCGAGGTCACGGTTCCCGCAAACGCCAAGCTGACCGTCAACGACAACGAGGTGGGCACAGGCCCGGCCACGGTGCTCCATGTGGTGGACTCCTGCGGCGACCTGGCCATCTGCCCGTTCTCGGATCCCAACACGGTGTCCTGGTACAACGAGGACCCGTCCAACCCGGCAACGGTAGTCATCGGAGTGGAGACAGTAAACCCGAGTGTGACCTCCGGCGTCATCGACCTGGACTTCATGGTCACGGCGCCCATTCCCGCCGGTGACACCTGCGGTACGGCTCATGTGATATCCACATTTCCGTACTTGCAGACCCACAACTTCGGCGCCTACGATCCCACCTGGCCGTTCGATCCGTCCTGCGCGGCGGCCGCCGGAAACGACATCTGGTTCGAGGTGGATGTACCCGCAGGAGAGGTGCTCTTCCTGGAGGCAAACCCGCTCGGGGGCGCCGAAGTGGCGGTCTACATCGCGGACACGTGTCCAGTCGCGGGATGCGTGGTCAGCTCGCCCTACACGGGAGTTGCCAACTGGTACAACTCGGGATCCTCGATGGCCACGGTTTACGCGGTGGTCAAGGCAATAGATCCGGCGGACAACTTCGCCAGCGTGGACATTTCACTGAACGTCACCACTTCATCGCCGGAGGATTTCTGTTCCGGCGCAGTGGTGGTGGACCTCACAGTCACCACTCCCCAATACTGGACCGGCAATTTCAGCGCCTTCTCGGACGGCTTCACGGGCGGGACGGGTTGCGGCGCTGTCGGTAACCCGAGTCCCGACCTTTGGTTCGAAGTGGATGTCCCCGCCGATCAATGGCTCAAAGTAACCGACGCGTCGGGTACTGCGTTGGGCATTCGGATTCTGGACAACTGCGCGACCGACACGTGTTTGTCATCGGGAACCACCTATGCGGCATGGAAGAACACGGATCCGGTGAACCCGACGACCGTATACGTCGTGGTCGAAGCAGACGGTGTGACAACCGGTGTCATCGATCTGACATTCACCGCAGCCACTGTCACGGTTATAGAAGATTTCGAGGCAACTGCGAGCACCTGGCCATGGGCGGGGTGGACCTGTTCGAGCGGAACCGTGAGCACCGCCGCCGCCCATGACGGAAGCCAGGGGATCGAAGATCCAGATTGGTGCCGCATGTACGCACCGGCTGTAACCTTTGGAAACACCGCAGGACAGGTCCTGTCAGTCTGGACCAGACCGGGTTCTCGTGTGTACATCGGTTTCAACGCAAACACGGCTGGCGCCCGATCGTTTGTCGTGGCGCCGAATACGACGGAAATGCTTTTCCAAACCAATGTTTCGTATGGGTATCTCAGCGCGGCTTCCGTCGCCCAGGCGACAACCGGAACCACCTGGTACTATGTGGAAATTGAATACAACGGCGGCGGCTCTTTTACCGGGCGGCTGTACGACTCGGACGGCACCACGTTCATCAATTCCCTGACCCATGACTTCGGCACCACCAGCACCGCCTACGGAATTGCCATACGAACCTTCGGAGGGGGATACGTAGATACTATCACCATGTAACCCGCCATCATGTTTTTCGGTATTCCACCGTTGGACAGGGCGGCAGCAGCATTGTTTTTGTGGGGGGATCGTCATCTTTGTGGGGTACAATAGGTGGATAGTGCCAGAGATTGCTAAGGTTACAATGCTTGAGAAGCAATTGCCCTGAGCGGGAATAGGCAAGGCATGTTCATGGATTTTCAGTCACGGACTTCGACGACCGGCTCGTAACCATTGATTCACGAATTCACAATCGCGGAGAATTGCGCTTTGAAGTTTGTAAAAATAATGAATGTTTCATTTCTGACGGTCGTTCTTTTTATCGCGCTGTCATCCGGCGCCTGTGTGGATACCACTATTGTGCCCAATTCGGATGGTGACTCGGACAGCGATTCGGACAGCGACTCGGATAGCGATTCTGATACTGACACGGACACGGATTCGGACACGGATTCGGACACGGATTCGGATACCGATAGTGACACCGATGGCGTATGCGGCGACGGCACGCAGGATTCCGATGAGGATTGCGACGATATGGGAGAGTCGGCTACCTGCGACACGGATTGCACTTTTGCCGAATGCGGGGACGGGTTGACAAACGTCACGGCCCTCGAGGAATGCGATGACGCGAACACGGATCACGGGGACGGTTGCGAAGATTGTTACTGTGTTGTGGCACAGTCGATCGTCGATGTCCCATTTACTTCAACGACCGGCTGGCTCGCCACCGGTTGCTGCAACGAGGCGAACTATCGCCACGGGGACGGCACCACTCTTGTTGCGACGTTCACAGACACCCTCCCAACCATCACCGCCCTCAGCGCCCTGAACATCCAGATCGGGATTCGACACGCCTGCACTTCCGGCACATCCATGACCTTCCAGCTAAATGGTGTCACCTTCGGCACCTGGGGTTCCGCAGACGGGCCGCACTGCGCCTGCAGCAACCTCACCGTGGCCACGGCCTCCTTCTACCCTGACGAGTCCGGATATAACCTGGGGGCTTCAAACACCATCTCCATCCTCCATTCAACGTCGACCCAGTGCATGGAGGCCATAACTACCGTACCCGCCACTACTGCCGGCACCGCCTTTCGGGTGACCGCAGACTACACCAGCGATCAGTGCATCTGAAACGGTCAGGGCGGGCAGTCGGCAGCGCAGTTGCACTTGTTCTCTCCGAGCCCGCAGACAGAATCCCCGCAATAGGTGCAAATGGCGGCTCCAACACACGGGATGCAGTTGCCGCCGGTGTCCGGGCCGTCGCATGATATGGAGGTGAGGCCGGGGCAGCAGCCGGGGGAACCCGGTAAAACTATAATCGGCTCCCCCTCGTCAAAGCACTGAGTGCAACTCACCGACAAGTCGAAATCCCCCGCCACGACGCCGTGACCATCAACAATCACCGTGTACGGTACAGTGGGGGCAGTAGTGAACGAGAGGCTCTCGTCATCCAGCAACGGGTTGAAGCTCCCGTCGACGCAAGCGGTCGGGTCACACCCGGTCGAACCCTGCCCCGGCAAGAGCATCAAGCTAAGATCCGCAGTGAGGGATTCGAGAGTAATGTCTACCACCGCCTGTAACGGGCTCTCGAAACTGTAGGCTATCTCGCGTCCGGTCATGTCGTACGGAGCACAGCTATAGACTTCGATGCCGTCGCTTGATCCAGCGTCGGCGTTGTTGCTCGATATCGTTTCACCACAGTTGATCGCGGAAACGGGGGTGCACGGATCAGGGTCGGTGTCCGTGCCCGACGGGGGCAGATCCCTGACACACCTCACCTGGTAGTCGTTGGTAGTGGTGGTGTTTCTGTCCACAACCACACCGCTGTTGAAGCTCACGGTCCATACTTTCTCGGTCGCAGAGGAATTCTCCGTAGTGGAGAAGAACCCATCGGTGCAGGTGCCGAGCAGCCCGACCTTGGTGTAGCATCCCCATGCTCCGGGACCTCCAAAAAGAGGCAGGCAACCGTCGCACAAAGCAGTGTCCCAGCATCCCGTATCGGCGCAGACTTCGGAGACAAGGCAGCAGGATGTAATATCGTTGCACACTCCCGCCTCCAGATCCCAACTCACCCTGTCACAACCATCACCTATCGACCTGAGCTCGCTGATAGTGGGCACCCTCCACTCCACGCCCAGGGTCGCGCAATGGTCGATCACCGAATCGTACAGACCGGTACCCGAGGCCGGTGGGCTCTCCCAGCACAGATTGGTCTCCGGATCGAGCCACATTCCCGTTTCCGTGCAATCGAAATCACCGGTATCGGTGTCCGTGTCGGTATCCGAATCCGTGTCGGTATCCGAATCCGTGTCGGTATCGGTGTCGGTATCCGCGTCGGTGTCGGTATCCGTGCCCGTACCCGAGTCCGTGTTACCGTTCACCTTGTTGTAGTCCCCTACAATACTCGTGCAGGAAACAACCATGAGGGCAAGTACCGCAAGGAGACCAGGAGTTTTTCGGCAAAGCATCTAAAACTCCTTCTGTACAATAAAACCAAGCCAATCGGTTGTCGCAACGGGAGCCACCGCGATATTCGACTCCTCCGACTCGGACTTGCCGCGAACCAGGGAGACAACCACCATCACAGTCCCGGCGGCGAGGGCCGCCGCGCCAACCCCGGTCATTACATCGGATGCAACGGAGAGCCTCTTCAACTTGTCCACATCATCGTGACGATTCGGAGCGCAATCAAGGTCGGGGCAGGCCTCTTCCAGTTCCCCGTCCAGCTTCATGGCCATCCCCCCAGTCACCGCGCTGCCGACCAGGACTGCGCCTCCGACTCCAATGAGGATCCATCCGCCAATTTTCAATTTGTCGGGAGTCTTCGGTGAATCGGTCGGCACAACGCCGGCCTCTCCGGAGGCCTGTTTCTCATCAGCTTGTGGCTGATCGTTCGGTTGGAGTTCTGACGCCTGTGAAGCCAATGCATCCACCTTGATGGAACGGCCACTCCCCACACGAACCTCCCGCTCCAGAATGATCTCGCCATCCTGCTCGATCTTGATAATGTTGAGCTTGCCGGCCGGCACCGGAATGGACCCAGGCAACGGAGCCGTCCCCCTGCGCCGTCCGTTCACGAAGATCAACGCCCCGTCGGGCGCCTTGACACTGACCTCCCCCACGATCCCCCTCAGACGGGAAATTTCTTCGGCCAATTCCGATCGCCGCGGCTCTCCGATGTCATCGCCACCTTCGGAAAGGTATTCCTCGAATGCCTGGAGCGCCAACCCGTGACGCTTGGCGGCTGCCTCGCTCTGTCCAATGTTGTAGAGCAGCTTCCAGTTGGGATTGAGGGTGTTAGCCTTGCGGAATTTCAGCGCAGCCTCTTCGTACTGACCCTCGTGGAACAGAACCGTTCCTTCCTTGAACGCAGCCTTGGCGGCCTTGTTGTCATCGGCCCGTGAAGCCGGACAAATGGAAAAGGCAATAATTGCCATAATAGAAAATATTGCGATTCTCATCTGCTCTCCCTCGATCATAGTTGCCTCTTTCAAAGACACTATATCGCAAGATGAGGTTGGCTACAGCCGAATTTTCGGCTCGGATCAGCAGCAACGAATTTCAGATCAGGGATTCGAGGGTGACCGAGAGGCCGTTTGCAACCTTGATAACGGTTGCGAGATTGGGCAGGCCGACACCCTTTTCCAGCCTGGCGATGTTGGGGCGGTGAATACCGGTGGTCTGCGCGAGATCGTTCTGGGTGAGGCCCAATCTTTCGCGATGGGCGCGGATCCTGGAGCCGATGGTCAGAGCCAGGCGTGCCGGATCGACTGTGGGCGCCCCCTCCTCGTTCTTCTGGGCGCTCCTGAAGAACCCGACAGCCGGAACGAGCTCCACCGCGCTCGCTTCCAGAAGTTCGTCGAGAATTTCCTGGCACTCCCTCATTGTGTGCACGAGCGCCATGCTCCGCTTCAGGCTTTCCGAAACGGGATCTGTCATCGCGGCCCCCGGTCGTCGTATCGTCTGCTCGAGCGGGCCGGCGGCAGCGGTGGTGCAACGGCTTTTACGGACCCGTCGGTGTGAGCGTCATCGAGCTGATCCCGCAGCCAGGCCACCTCGTCGGCCAGCTGGGCGTTTGATCTCTTGAGCAGAGCGTAGCGATCCTTGAGCAGTTCGTGCTTGAACCTGGTTTCCTCGAACGCGCGTTTCAGATGATCCACGCAGATTCCCCAACGGGATACTCGCACCTGAACGCCGCCTTCCTCGCGCAGGGAGGACAGGCGATCGATCGCCAGATCCAGAGACCGCAGACCCAGGGGATCTCCCTTGCCGTCCGAGCCGGTTTTCCTGAATGTATCATTAGTCATAGCACGGCAGTATCTTATTTGATACAAAGCGTCAACATCTGATTTATCAAGATATTATCAGGAAAAACGGTTGGTTACAAAATCCACCAGGTCCAGACCCACCGAACCTATAATGATATCCGCCCCAGCCTTCGTGAGAACCGAATCAGTATTGTGGCGATAGGGAACGCCCACGCAAATGGCTCCGATCTCGTGCGCGGCGAGAATATCCCGGGGGGTGTCCCCGACGATAATCACCGGCAGATTCCCGCCGGGATCGCAACGTCTCGCGCCGATCCGCAGGAGGTCCGCCCGGTTTTCCCCGTCGTCCCCGTATCCACCCAGCGCCGGATCGAATAGATGCTCGATACCAGCGCTCTGAAGCTTGATCCGCGCGCCGGGTGGCACATTGCCCGTGCCGAGACCGACGATGGCGCCGATCTCGATCAGCCGTGGAACCGCCATGTGGGGATCCCCTAAAGCGGTGTATCCTATATCGACGGCGAAACTGGCGAGACCCTCCACGTATGTATCCACAAGCTCTTTAACCAGGTTCTCCGGAGGCGGATCGAACCGGGCGAGGACCAGAAGCTGGCGGGCTATTTGAACGTCCGTCCTCCCGGCGAACGTGGACGGATCGCCGAGCCTGAAGCGCCTGGCGACCTCCATGTCCGTCAGGCCGGCAAATTCACCGGGGTTTCCGAATAGGTCGCTCCTGGTGACGAGGTAGGCAGCCCGGTTCATGGCCAGAAGCCCGGCGCTCGGCCCGTTGTCGGGCCCGGTAACCAGGGTGCCGTCGATATCCAGGAGCACCACGCATCTAGGCGAAGAAGAGATCATGAACGTGTAGACTTGTAAGCAACCCAGGTGGGTTCCAGCGCCGCCGAGATCGAGTTTTCGAGGAGCCTGACGTCCGAGGGCTTCCAATTGTCCGGGTCCTGTCGCACGAAGGTGGTCAGGTCCCGCCGGTTGTCACAACGCCCGGTGGGGATGATAAAAATCTCTCCATGCGCCTCGACCTTCACCGAGTCCGCGACCCCGCTGCGCGAAAGGAGATATTCTATGTCGTCGCAGCCGTAGTCGTTGAGCATCACGTGCTGCGGCACGCCGTGAAACAGGATGGAGCCGTCCGCGTCGGGCGCGGCGCGTTCCCGGTTTTTGGCCCGCGATTGCGCAGGCGTCACCCAGATGTAGAGAATGGCGGATCTCGAGAGGATATCCGTTGAGAGTTCGGCCAGCGAATAGGCGTATCCGTAGCATTTGGGAAGAGGCATCGGCGAGTCCTTTGGGCCCCCGCGAGCGAACTCGATAACGACGGTCTTTCCTTCCAGGCTCGTCGGAACGTTTGAGTTCCATTCGGAGATCAGATCGTCCACCTCCTTGACGAGACCGTTCAACAGAATTTCCCGCCCGGAGTTCTCCATGGAGGAAAACGGCGCTCTTGCGCCGACCGCTTCTCTGGCGCGGTCGAACCGATCCAGGATCCAGCCGACGGGCTCGTCGGGTCTGCGCTTTCGAAGCGCCCTGATATCGGTGTAGTCCTCGTTGATGAGGGCGATCAGGGTTCCCCAGTCGGCGGTATCAGCGAAACCGCGATCGCGAGTCTCGAAGAAGACCCTGGGTCTGCCCGCGCCTTCAAGGAGTTCGTCCACGCGCCTCATGATATGGACATAGGGGTAGTCGTCGAGCTGTACCGTTTCACCCATGTGAAAAAGCTCGCGGCATGTGTTCTCGGTCTGATGTTCCAGATACCTGCGAATCTCCGACTTGCCGCTCGCGGGCAGCGCCAGAAGAAGAACCGTGTCAAAAACGTCGTTCATTCTATCCCCTGTTGGCGATCAGTGACCGCCTCCCTGCGCGGCGGGTTTTGCGTTCCATATCCTCGTGAGTAACACGAAGCCTATCACGGCGAACGGTATCAGGAACAACGGCCAGTAAACCCAGTTCCGGGCGGTGATGAAGCCCAGGCTGATGGACTGGATCGCAGTGCCGAGGTAGACGAATCCATCGATGATACCCACGGCGGTGGCGGCGCCGCGTCTCCCGCCGAAGTCCATGGTGGCGGTTCCCGAGAGGAGCCCGTGGGTGCCGATGACGCACAGGCTCAAGAGGAAGACGATAACACCCATCCAGAACGGCGAGATCGGGAGCACCGGCCGCGCGGCGATCCTTCGCTGGTCGCCGGCCTTCTGTTTCATTTTGGGATCCGGAAGATCGACGGAGATCCTTACCCCGTCGCGTAGGAGAACGGCAGGGATGGTTCCGCTGGAGGGTCTGGATTTCGCCTCGTGCACGTTCACGTCGGCAGTCGTGCACATACAGGTTTCCGCGTCCCACACGGAGTCCAGACACTGCGCCGGCCAGCACACGGCGGCAGCCCGCACATCCTCCCATCCCTCGATCTTCTCCCCCGCCAGCTCGACGATGCGGTCTCCCGCGTTGAGGCCCGAGTCGTCGCCCGCCCACTGTACCTCGTTGCCCGGACGGGCCATCAGGAAGACCATCGCAATGCAGCAGGCGAGAAGGACGGCATAGAGGCCTGCCGCGGCGGGGGCCCGCCTGCTCTGGAAGAACAGATCGGAGACCCACCCGGCCACGTTGCCGCCGATGACTCCCGCGACGAAGAGCAGACCGCCCCACCCCGCCTGCACGAACGGAGCGAGGAAGGCGAGCGCGCCCAGGATTATCAGCACGGCGCGACCCTTGCCCTTGCGGACGGCGGCCAGCACCCCGGAAACGATGGCCACCCCGAAACAGGCGGCGATAATCCACCAGTGCTCCCAGTTTCCGTTGATCAGCATGTGTTCGTTGGGCAGCACCCAGACTTCCCTGGCGTAGATGGGGAACCAGTGCATTACCCCGTTTCGCAGAACCCCGGTGCACAGCTCGATGATCGCCACGGTCATGATGATGGGGTTTGTCAGTATGCGCTTGAAGAGATCCAGCACCTTGTAGGGTTCGCTGGAATTTTCTCCGGAGGATGCGTCGCCGGTGTCGAAGTCCGCATGACCGGCGCAAGAGGGGGTGTCGCGAAGCAGGAAGAACTCGATGACGAAAAACACTGCGAGCAGGGCTGCCGGAACGACGAACACCAGCCACTCCATGTGCACGCCGGGGCGAATATCGGCGGCAAGATCGAGGATCCAGCCGTTAACCGTAAAGGCCAGGAAGATGCCCGAGGAGATCATGGTGCCGAAGATACCCGAGAAACCGCCGCGCTCCCGCACGTGGAACCAGTGGGCGTTTACCTTGACTATGGAAACCGCGCCGTAGGATTGAAAATACATGTTGATGCTGTACAGAATGCTGAAAATCAGCCTCAACGGGGCATTGGACGGATCGCCCGAGCCGATCAAGTGCAGAAGGTAAAGTCCCATCCCCAGGTTTGCCATGGCCGATCCGGCAGAGGAGATGAGGATGCCTTTTCGTCCGCCGATTCGATCTATGAGCGGGCCGTTTATCAGAAATGAGAGCGCATAGGTCACGGTTCCAGCGCCGAAGATGATCCCGAAGTCCTCCTTGGTCATCAGGTCGCCCAGAGAGGTCTTCGCCACGGTGAGGTTGTATCTTCCCATGTAGAGCAGGGCGTAGGTGAGCCCCATGGGAAACCAGTTGATGAACCGTCTCGTCCTGAACCCGAATGAATGGTTGAACTTCAAGTCGCTCATGAATAGTTCTCCTGCCGGCATTCTATTAGCAGTGATTTGCTGTTTCGTGATAGAAAAAGCGTCACCATGACTACGTCAACGAAAACGCAAGACAAGCCCGGATTCCCGAAGATCTGGTGGGTAGCCATCCGCCCGTTCGCCCTGCCCGCGTCCACCATGCCGGTAGTGTTCGGCACTGTGCTCGCGGTGACCATCGGCGAGGCCGGATTCGATCTTTTCAATTTCATCTGTGCGTCGTTCGGCATGGCCGCGCTTCACACAGGAGCGAATCTTCTCAACGACGTGTTCGATTACAAGAAGGAATTGGATGCGCGCGTAAACCCCGTGAGCGGTGCGATAGTGAGGGGCTGGATATCGACCCGGCAGGCGACCGGGGCAGCGGCGCTGTTCTTCGCCGTGGGTATCGCCCTCGGAATCCGGCTTGTCGACGTCGTCGGCATGCCGATCCTCTGGCTCGGTGTCGTCGGGGTGGGTATCGGGTTGCTGTACTCCCTCGGTTCGGTGGGGCTCAAGTACCACGCGTTGGGTGATCCAGCCGTGTTCCTCAATTTCGGCATTCTCGGATCATTGGGAGCCTGGACGGTGCAGACCGGGTCCCACTCATTTATTCCCGCTGTGTGGGCCATACCCATGTCGTTGCTGGTCATGGGGATTCTTCACGCGAACAACTGGCGCGACATCAAGAGCGACTCGGACGGGGGAATCCGCACGGCGGCAAATCTCATGGGCGATCGCGCGTCACAGACCTACTACGGTATCCTGATTTTCGGACCGTTCGCTGCGGTGCTCGCAATAGTTGGCGCCTCGTGGCTTCTGGGACTGGGGCCCCGGATGCCGTTGACGTTTCTGATCACCCTGGCGGCGCTGCCTCTGGCGGTCGGGCTCATGAAGAAGGGACGCGCGCGCCACAACGCTTCGAATCCACTGGATTTCCTCGCCCTGGACGGGGCGACGGCCCAGCTCAATCTGGTGTTCGGCCTGTTGTGCACCGGCGCGCTGGGGTTGCATGTCCTGGTGAATCACTTCTGCGCGGGCTGAGGTCTTTTCGGTGCGTAACATGAATCGTCTGAGGCAGTTTCTGTTCAAACCCGGCTGGAATGCGATCTTCGTGGTGTTGGGTGTAATCGGTGTTGTGATTACCACCGCGCTCGATCCGGCGTTTCGTTCACATCGATGGATATCGATGGTCGCCACAATCGGAGTGGTGGCCCTTGCGCAACTGCTGATATTGCCGAATGCGCGGTTGCGGTTGGGATTCTTGCTGGTCGCCCTGCCGGGGATCTTGTACTTCCCGGCCACGACAATCCTGATGGCCCGGGGGCGCAGTACCCACCTCGTGGATGTGGTGGTGCTTTGTGTCATTGTTCTCGCGGGGCTCGGGCTGCGGCCGAATATGCGTTTTCTTGCGTGGATGACGCTGTGTGTTGCGTTGTTTGTCTCTCCCGCCCTTATTCGATTTTTTCCCCAGAGCCCGACGCTGGCCGGCATCGAGGAGCCCGGCGTGGGCGCCGATCTGGAGATCGCGTGGAACATCGACGGGATGACCGCCGAGCTGGTTCCCCCGCTGGATCCTCCCATGGCGTACATCAACGACGTCGCGATCCGTCGAACCGTGGAGCGACGATGGGAAAGGGCGAATTCTAGGCGTATCGAGGTGATTTCAGCTGCCCGTGGCGAGGAGAAAGCGGCAAAAGAGGCGCTGGAATCGGGAGACCGGAACAGGGCCCTGGCCAGGGCGAGGCTGGCCTTGCAGATAGATCCGGACTCAGGGTTCGCACGCGCCGTTGCGGCGGGAACATTGCTTCGACGTGGTATTCTCCGGATGCGCACGGGCGCGCATGAAGAAGCCGAGCAAGATCTCGTCGAGGCTCTTGGATTTCTTGACGAGCGCGGCGATCGGGCACGCGCATTTCTTGCGCTGGGGAAAACGCTCCTGTCTATGGGCAAGAAAAAAGATGCGTTCGAAGCCTTTCGATCCGTGATAAAGGAAGCGCCGAAACACTCGGCGGGAAAGATAGCCGCCATGGAGCTTGAAAGGGGCGTAGACGCCATGATCCCATGAAGCCCAAGTCTACCAATCGTCCACCGTTGCCGGGTAGCAGTGAACCGGCAAAGGGTCCGTTCGACACGATCGTCATCGGTTCGGGCATCAGCGGGCTTGCGACGGCGGCGGTCCTCTCCATGACCGGCGACCGGGTTCTGGTGCTGGAGCAGCACTACCAGCCCGGAGGGTTCACCCATGTGTTCCGCCGCAAGAACTTCGAGTGGGACGTGGGCATCCACTACATCGGCACCACCCACGAAAAAGCGGACTGGTACCTGCAACTGATGGCGCTCACCGAGGGAAACATCGAGTTCGAGCCGCTCGGCGACCCGGTGGACAAGATTCGCTTCCCTGGCCTGGCAGTGGACATGCCCGGCGGATACGAGGCCTACAAGACCGTGTTGGCCGAGACATTCCCCGCCGAGAAAGACGGTATCAACGCCTACCTGGATAAGATCCGCGACACCCGTACCCGGCTGCGGAACTACTTCTCCGCATCCGTGCCGCCCCGTCCTCTGACCCGCTTCGCCCGCTCGTTCATGGTACGCACGGCCCACGAAGCAGCTACCGTGACAACCGACACGATGATGGCCCGGTACATCGCGGACGAACATGTAAAGGACGTTCTGGACGCCCAGTGGGGCAACATCGGCATGCCCCGCAAACACTGCTCGTTCATGGCCCATGCGGCCATGCTGGGTTACTACCTGGAGTCGCCACCGTCCTATCCCGTGGGCGGCAGCTCGGTCTTCGCCCGCTACCTGGGAGCAACCATCGAGCGCAACGGGTCGGTCATTCGGGTCAAGGCCCCGGTGGAGAAGATACTGGTGGACGGAAATCGGGCCGTGGGTGTGCGTATGACCGACGGTGAAGAGATCGCAGCCAGGCGGGTCGTCTCGAGCGCCGGCGCCCTGAACACCTACACCAGGCTCCTGTCCGATCACCCGAAGATCCGCCCTGTCGCGCAGCGGATCGAGCAACTACCCCTGGCCTACGAGTACATGAACCTGTTCTTCGGCCTGGACGTGAGCATGAGCGAGTTCGGCATCGGCCGGGAGAACCACTGGATCCACCGGGAGTGGGACACAAACGCGGACCCGTTCTGGGACGTTGAGCATCCGGAAGAAACAGGCGCCCCCAAGATCATCTTCTTGAATTCGTCGAGCCAGCGGGATCCGGAGTTTGGGCAACACGGCAACGATGGGCACAACGGGCAGGTGATTTTCATTCCGCAACAGGGGGGGTTCGAAAAGTGGCAGGGCAGCCGCTGGCGCAAGCGCACAGAAGACTACGAGGCCGCCAAGAATCGTATGGGAGACGCGCTGATAGCCGCCCTCGACCGTCACTTCCCGGGCATGGCCTCACACATCGTGCATCACGAGATCAGCACCAACCTGACATATCAGCATTTTTCCGCCCACCCCAGGGGTGTGCCCTACGGCATCGCCCCCATCCCGGAGCGCTATCGTTCACTCGACCTGCGGCCCCAGACGCCCATCAAGAACCTCTTCCTCTGCGGCCAGGATCTCATCATGCCCGGCGTCTCGGCAGCCTTCGGCTCCGCCATGATGTGCACCTCCCTGATCCTTCGCAGAAATATGGGAGCCAAGCTCAGAAAACAGGGCGTGGCCGTTCTGGGATTGTAGGATCGTCGTCGAGATAGTGAGATCAAACACGGCCGGTCAATGGTATGATCGTTTCTTGAATGGGGGCCGAAGACGATGAACAGAATATACTTCTTTTTCTTGACGGTCGCCGTCATCAGTTGCTCGACCGACTCGTCGGAAAACCTCGACGGTGGGACCACCGACACGGATATTGACACGGATATTGACACGGATACTGACACCGATACCGATGCCGATACGGATACTGACACCGATACTGACACCGACCCGGTCGAGTGCAATCTGGGGGAGTACAGCGGCAGTTTCACTATCGGAGCACAATCGGATATTGAAATCCTTGCAGGATACACATCGATCTCGGGAAGGCTGATAGTCGACTGCCCTTCGTGCGCGGATTTGAACGGGTTGATTTGCCTCACTTCGGTGGGCGAGGACCTGCTCATTGGGGACAACGGCACCCTCACCAACCTGGACGGTCTGAGCGCCCTTACCTCTGTGGGTGAGTACTTGAACATCTACGACAACCCCACCCTCACCAACCTGGATGGCCTTGGCGCGCTGACCTCGGTGTCCTGGGGTTTGTGGATTGAAGACAACGAAGTCCTGACAAACATTAACGGGCTTGGCGCGCTGACCTCGGTGGGTTGGCACCTGCACATTGAGGGCAACCCCACCCTCACCAACCTGGATGGTCTGAGCGGCATTACAACGGCGGCAGGATACTTGAGCATCTCCCGGAACGCCGTCCTGACGAATCTGGACGGTCTGAGCGCCCTCGTTTTTTTGGGCGATGGATTGTATGTCGACCACAACCCCGCCCTGACGAACCTGACCGGCCTGAGCGCGCTGACCTCGGTGGGCGGGGATCTGTTGATCTATACCAACGATGCCCTTGTCAGCCTGACCGGTCTGAGCGCCCTCACCTTTGTGGGCGGGACCTTGCAGATCTCCAATAATGATGCCCTCACCAGCCTGACCGGCCTGGGCGCCCCTGCCTCGGTGGGCGGGAATTTGGAGATAATAAACACCGCCCTCACCAACCTGGACGGTCTGAACGCGCTCACCTCGATAGGCGGGATTATGGCAATCTACCATAACGATGCCCTCACCAACCTGGACGGTCTGAACGGAATCACCTCGGTTGGCGAACTGTCCATTTGGAGCAACGCCGTCCTGACCAACCTGGATGGCCTGGGCGCTCTCACCTCGATTGGCCCGGGTTTGAGCATCACCTCCAACTACACTCTGCCCGACTGCGAGGCGTGCGACCTGCTGGACCAGCTCACTTCCGTACCTGCTTCGATAATTGTTCACGACAACATCGACGACTCTTGCGCGCCCGTTCCGACAAACTGCCCGTAGAGAAATTGAGGTGGGCTACGATGATCGATAAAAAGAATCTTCTGCTGGGTCTGGTGTTGGCCACAGTTGTTGCCGGCTGCTCGGACGGCTCGTCGGACAACCTTGACGGTGGGACGACCGACGCGAGTTCCGACACCGATACGGATATCGACACAGATACCGACACAGATACCGATTGCCCTCTCGGGGAGTACAGCGGCGATTTCACGATCAATACGCAATCGGATGCTGCGATACTCGCAGGATACACATCGATCTCGGGAAATCTTACAATCGAGTGCGATTATTCATGCACCGACTTGAAAAAGTTGAGTTGCCTTACCTCCGTGGTTGGGGACATATATATCTACGAAAACCCCGTCCTGTTGAACCTGGACGGCCTGGGCGCGCTCACCTCGGTTGGTGGGGTCTTTCGGATTGAAAACAACCCCGTCCTGTCGAACCTGGACGGTCTGAGCGCGCTCACCTCGGTTGGTGGGGTCTTTCGGGTTGAACACAACATCGCCCTGTTGAGTCTGGAGGGTCTGAGCGCCCTCACCTCGGTTGGCGGGGTTTTGTGGATCTACGACAACGACGTCATGTCGAATTTGGATGGCCTTGGCGCTCTCACCTCGGTTGGCGGGGGCCTGCTAATCTCCCGCAACGACGCCCTCACCAACCTGGACGGGCTGAACGGTATTACCGGCTTGCTGGTCGGGTACTTGCAAATTGAATTCAACGATATCCTCACCAGCCTGGACGGCCTGGGCGCCCTCACATCTGTGGGGGGAAAATTGTGGATCTACGATAACGACGCTCTGACGAACCTGGACGGGCTAAGCGGCATCACATCGGTGGGCGGGGAATTGAAAATCTCCGGGAACGCCGCCCTGACGAACATGGCCGGTCTTGGCGCCATTACACTGGTGGGGGAGAAATTGACACTCTGGGGGAACCACACCCTCACCAACCTGGACGGGTTGAGTGGGATCACTTCTGTTGGTGAGGACTTGAATATCGACAACAACAATACCCTCACCAACCTGGACGGACTGGGCGCTCTCACCTCGGTTGGCGGGGACTTGAGAATCTCCTGGAACGACGCCCTGACGAACCTGGACGGACTGAGCGGGATCACCTCGCTGGGCGACCTGAACATCTGGAAAAACGACGCCCTCACCAACCTGGACGGGCTGAGCGGGATCACCTCGGTGAGTGGGGTGCTGATCGTTGGGAGAAACGCCGCCCTCACCGACCTGAACGGCCTTTGCGCCATTACATCGGCGGAGGAGGAATTGTGGATCGAAGACAATGCCGCTCTGACCAACCTGGATGGCCTGAGCGGGATCACCTCGGTGGGTGAGGAATTGTACATCCTGGAGAACGCCGCCCTCACCGACCTGGATGGTCTGAGCGTCCTCACTTCTGTGGGTGGGGGATTGGAGATAATATCAAACGCCGCCCTCATCGCCCTGGACGGGCTGAGCGGGATCACCTCGGTGGGTGGCCATTTTTGGATCTGGGGAAACGACGCCCTGCCCGATTGCGAGGCGTGCGATCTGCTGGACCAGTTCACCAGCGGACCCACTGCAATAAATGTTCACGACAACATCGACGACTCTTGCACGCCCGTTCCGGCGAACTGCCCGTAGAGAGTATTTGCCTAGCCCTTGATCTTGCGCTGTACGGAAAGAACATCGTTGTGGCGCACCACGCCCACGAGTTTTTTGGGGTTGTCCTCGTCCACCACGAGCAAGTAGGTGTGATCCGGATGGGCGCGCAGCTCGTCCATGGCCGTCTCGAGGCTATCCCCGGGAGTGAGCAACAAGTGCTCTTCGGTCACGATATCGCCGGCCACGATGAGGTTTCGCAAGGACGGATCGAACAGCACCTCGGATACGTCCGAATACTGGATGACACCGATGAGCTCGTTATCCATGTTGAGCACGGGTAACCGATCGTAGCGCGAGTGACCCACGGCCTTCAGGACTCCGTCGAATGAAATGTCAGAGCGGATGGTTTCCACGTTCTTTCTCATCACGTGGCCGACGAGGATATCGGACGGCTTGGACAGATTGGCGCCGCCGAATATTCCGAGCGCCTCCCTGAAGTTATTGATCACCTCGTGCAAACCCTCCGCGTATCCCACAGGGCTTCGCTGGACCAGCAGGCTCAGCACCGTAACCTCCCCCGCGCGAACGAGAGCCACCCGGGTGAGCAGCGGTCCGAGGCCCTCGAACACGACCACCGACGCCAGCACGACCGTCTGTACCTGCTCTCCGTCCGGGCCCCAATCCCGCGCCAGCGCAGCGGCAAGGCCGATTGCCAGCCCCGCCTGAGCCAGCATGGCCGGCCCGAGCCAGTTGCGTGCGGTTCCCGGACAGGAGGCGGGCCTCGCGCCCAACCAGCACCCGCCGACTTTACCGACGATCCGCGCCACGATATACGCCCCGCCCAACAAGCCGATGTCGCCGAGACGGCCGATCTGGAGATGGGCGCCGGCCATGATGAAGAAGATCATGTAAAGCGGGTAGTCTATCGCGTTGAGATCCTTGAGGATACGTCGGTCGTTGGGTGACGTGTTGACCAACACTGCGCCCGTCATCAGAGAAGCCAGCATGGCGGATATCTCGAAATACCTGCACAGGCCGACCAGCGCGGCGATGACCGCGAGGGCGAGGATCTGACGTTCCAACTTCCTCGTGAGACGCTGATCCATCACGGCCAGGATGCCCCCGGCAACGAGGCCCATGCCTATCGGCACGAATATCTTGAAGGCAGCAGCCAGGAGCGGTGCATCCGGAGTCACCGCACCGTGGGCGAGCAACACGAAGGCGATGATGGCAATGAGATTGTTTAACCCGATCAGGATCATCACCATATCCGTCAGCGGTCCCTCGGACTCGTACTCCCTCACCACCATCTGGGTCGCCGCCGGCGCGGTCGTGATGGCCATCAGCGCCAGGAAGCCGGCTATCACGGGAGACGCTCCCGCAAGGTATGTGACACCTCCCACCAGAGTTGCGGTGAGCCCGATCTCCACGACGCTCGTTCGAAGGAGGCCGGCTCCGAATTTCTTCAATGACGTCAGCTGGAAGTTACCGCCTATCACGAGGACGATGAGGCCCAAGGTCAGATCGTGCAACGGATCCAGCCCTTCGAGCTGCTTGTGGGTGATGATCTCGGGGATGCCCAGCAAATCCGCGAAGGAGGGCCCGGCCACCAGACCCACCAGCAAGTATCCCGTCACCTTTGGGATATGAATTCTGGCGAACACGCGGCCCACGCCCAGCGCCAGAAAAAAAAGAAAACCCAGGCTCAAGAGCATGGGAAACACTGACTCGTTCGTTGCAACTTCCATGGTAACCCCATAAACCCTTGTCCAATGTTCGATCGTCGTCAACCCAAGAATTTTAGGTATTGCCAGACCCCGGGTGCGGCATCTAGAGTCCGGCGATGGTCATGAAAGAAATGTACTTCAAGGGCAGGCGCGTCTTCGTGGAGGTGAACGACTCCGGGGAATTTGTGCTGGATGACGGTCGCGCCCGGATGAGGTATCGCGCCGACGATGAGCGGATGTACAATCCCTGGCCATCCAATCTGTCCGACCAGCCGCAAAAAACCGCCGCAGTGGCGTCCCCCAAAAAACAGACTGCGCGGGTCGATCCGGTGAATCCCGACTCCATCGTGGCATACACCGACGGCGCCTGCCTCGGCAACCCCGGGCCTGCCGGCCTGGGCTATGTCGTTAAGTACCCCGACGGAAAACAGATTCGGCGGGGCGAGCCCATCGGGCACGGAACCAACAACGTGGCCGAGCTCACAGCCATCCTCCGTGTTCTCGAACTGGTGGACGAACGAGGGCGCCCCCTTGTCATACATACGGACAGCTCCTACTCCATCGGTGTTCTGACCCAGGGCTGGAAGGCCAGGGCCAATACGGATCTCATTTACGGGATCCGAAATGTCATGAAATCCTTTGCGCGCCTGGAGCTGCGGAAGGTCAAGGGGCACGCGGGTATTCCTGAAAACGAACTGGTGGACGAACTGGCGCGAACCGCTGCTGAGACACAGCAGATCGTCAATTGAACGGAGAAACACTTGAAGAAAATCCGCGTGGCAATAACCGGAATCGGCGCGGTGAGCGCGGCCGGAATCGGCGTGGACGCATTCGGGCAGGCCCTCTTGAAACCTTCGAGGGTTTTCTCAACTGGTACCAGGCATGATCTGGACCTGGACGTGATTGTCGGCGAGGCGAGGGAGGAGTGGTTCGCGACGCACGATCACCCGGATCTGGACAGCCCCACCGGAAGGCTATGCCTGACAGCGGCCCGCGAATGCGAGAAGTTTGCGAAAGAAAACGGAGCCGGATCCCTGGACGGCCTGTCCCTCGGCACGAGCACCGGCGGTCAGTCCGTGAACGAGAGGGTGGTTTTCGATCTTCTGAATTCCCGAGATCCGGGACCCTTCAATTACGGGCGTCAGGGTTGCATGGCCGCGCCGAGTCGCCTGGTCGCGCGGGATCTGGGGATCGACGGCCCGGTGAGGACCATCTCCACCGCCTGCACCTCGTCCGCGAACGCCATCGCTCTCGGGGCGTCGTGGATCCAGGCGGGAAGATGTCGCGCGGTCCTGGCCGGAGGAGGCGACGCCCTGTGCCATACGACCATCTCCAGCTTCTGCGCGCTGGAGCTCACCGGGCCCCGGATGTGCACACCCTTCGCCGCTGACCGACCCGGATTGACTCTGGGTGAGGGAGCCGGTTTTCTGGTTCTCGAGCCCCTCGAAGAAGTCCTCGCTGCAGGGAGAAAACCAATCGCCGAGCTTCTGGGAGTGGGGATGAGCAGCGACGCCCATCACATGACCGCTCCCCCACAAGACGGCGCCGGAGCGGAGGCAGCCATGCGCGCGGCTCTACGACACGCCGGGCTTTCACCGTCAGACATCCATCACATCAACGCCCACGGCACCGGCACGCAGCTCAAC
>JAUXHN010000284.1 GCA_030621515.1 Deltaproteobacteria bacterium
ATCTCTCCGAGCATTCGTCCGTCCTGCAGGGTCATGGTGGTCGGCGAATCTCCCAACGGTATTGTGATCGAAAAATCTGCCGTCGCAGTGACCAGGAATGAATCCACAATCGAGGTTCCGTCGATGCTCGTGTGTGGAGGCTCCACGACCCAGACAGTACCGTGCCCGCTGAAAAGCTCCGGCGGCACACCGGCATCATCCGCGCCCCCGTCGTCGCCTCCCGCATCCGGCGCATCCAGTGCGGCCTCGAATACCGAGAGGGTGACATCTGCGTCGTCTGTGAAACTCTCCACGTCAAACAGGCCCATGACTACGAGTATTTCTCCCGCAGCCAGGCCGTCACTCATGGCCACATTGGGATCTTCGTCGATGTAGCCCTGATTATAGAGCCACGTGGCCAGGCCGCCGAGCTGATTGTCCACTTGCGAGTCGCCGTCGAGATCGCAGCCCTGGGTGACATCTCCGATTTGCATGTAGTCCAGCAGGAAATAAGCTTCGACGAACGAACCGGTGTCCGTGTCTGTATCGGTGTCAGTATCCGTGTCCGTATCCGTGTCAGTATCCGTGTCCGCGTCGGTATCGGTATCCGTGTCGGTATCCGTGTCAGTATCAGGCCCCGAATCCATGCCCGCGTCGGCGTTCTTCGAACTGTTGTTCGAGCAACCCGAGCACATCAACAATATGAGAAGAAACGGGACAATACTGGTTTTCAGGCTCGCAAAGATTTGCCGCATGGGTTTTTCTTTCGCGCTGTTGTTGCCGGTTGATGCACTTAATATCCAAGCGGCAATCGAATGTCGACATGAAAACATCAGAGGATTTGAGTTATACTTTAGTTGGGCAAATAGATATCGAGGAAAAAATGAGAAATAACAAAGTAATCGTATTGGCGTTCCTGGTCATGGGATCTGCTTTCACAGGATGCATGGGCGATCCGCCGTTCGCAATGGAACCCCCTGCCTCAACAAACACTGATTCCGATTCGGACACCGACACAGACACTGATACCGACACTGATACCGACACCGATTCCGATACAGACACTGATTCGGACTCGGACACCGGCCCCCTGGAGTGTGAGGATTCCTTCAACCCCGTCAACGATTGGGGCGGTGCGTGGCGGGAAGAAGACCCGGACACAGATACCGCGCCCGACCCCTCCGACGATCCATGGGTCGTGTACTGGAACGGCGAGGAAGGGATCACCGAGGCGCCTCCGATGTACACCGCCGAGTGGTACATGGACTTCGCCGCATGGGAGAGCTACGGCGCGCCGATGATACCGGAGACCGCCAGCTTCACCGGCCTGAACTCGAGCTGGGCCACCTGCTGGTACTGCCTCTTCCTTGACGAGAACATCACCTGGGACACGAGCGACGGATGGAGTCTGGTCGGCAAGGATGCGCGCTACATGGCCTACGAAGGCGACATCGACATCACCTCCATCGACGTGGACGGGATGTTTACGGCCGAGATGACCGACGTCTATCTGAGAGAGGTCAACGCGAACAACGACATCATAAACAACGGCAAGGTGGTTTGCTGGGATTCAATCAGCTTCTCGGTGGATCTGAGTACCACCGAATAGGGCCGATAGCAGTCAGCCGGGCTAACCGATGAATCCGCGCTTTTTCAGCTCGTCCATGACGATCTTCATGCTGTCCTCGATGGAGAGCTTGCCGGTGTCGACGACGATCTCCGCGTTTTCCGGCTCCTCGTAAGGATCGTCGATCCCCGTGAACCCCTTTATCTCACCGGCGCGGGCCTTCTTGTAGAGCCCCTTGAGATCGCGCTGCTCGCAAACCTCGAGGCCGGCGTCGCAGAAAACCTCGACGAAGGTGTCGGGCTGGAGGGCGCGGGCGTTGTCGCGGTCGACCTTGTACGGGCTGATGAACGCGGTCAGGTTGATGATCGCGGCCTCGGTGAAGAGCTTGGCCACCTCGCCGATGCGGCGGATGTTTTCTTCTCGATCCTCGGCGGAGAAGCCCAGGTTCTTGTTGAGCCCGTGACGCACATTGTCTCCGTCGAGAACGTATGTGGAGACCTTCATCTCGTGGAGCGCGGCGGCGACGGCATTGGCCAGGGTCGACTTTCCACAGCCGGACAGGCCGGTGAACCAGATGGTGGCGCCCTTGTGTCCGTGAAGCTTCTGAAGATCCTCGATGGTGATATTCTGCTCGTGCCAGGTGATGTTGGTGGATTTTTGTTCGGTCATGATTTGTTCCTCCTAGAGCTTGCCCTCTTTGTGACGCTTTCCGAGTTTCTCAAGCATGTCCCTGGTCATGGCTTCGATATCCCATGTTGGAGCCCAGCCCCACTCCTCGCGGGCGGCGCTGTCATCCACCGAGGACGGCCAGGAATCCGCGATGGCCTGGCGGAAGTCCGGATCGTAAGAAACTTCGAACTCGGGGATGTGCTTCTTGATCTCGTTGGCGAGAGCGGTCACATCGAAACTCATGGAACCGACGTTGAAGTCGGAGTGATGCTTCAGGTTGCCGAAAGGCGCCTCCATCAGGTCCAGGGTGGCCTTGATGCAGTCGGGCATGTACATCATTGGGAGACGAGTATCCGCCTTGACGAAGCAGTTATATTTTTTGTTTTTGATGGCTTCGTAATAGATGGCCACGGCGTAATCGGTGGTGCCGCCGCCCGGAAGAGTCTCTGCGCTGATGATGCCCGGGTAACGCAGACCGCGGACATCGAGACCGTACTTGTTGACGTAATAATCGCACAGGAGCTCGCCGCAGACCTTGGTCACGCCGTACATGGTGGTAGGCTTGAGTACCGTGTCGTTGGGCGTGTTCTCCAGGGGTGTGCCGGGGCCGAAGACCGCGATGGACGAGGGGATGAGCACCTGGGCCATCTTGTGATCCCTGGCGACATCCAGGATGTTCATCATGCCGTTCATGTTCACGTCCCACGCGAGCGCGGGGTTCTTCTCCCCGTCTCCGGAGAGAATGGCGGCCATGTGAACAATGGTGTCGATGTCGTGCTTCTTGACGATTTCCTCCACCGATTCGCGCGAGCAGACGTTGATGAAATAAAATGGGCCCGAATCGCGCAGCTCGGGTGAAGGCTCTGTCTTGCGCCCGGTGGCCACAACATTGTCGTTGCCGTACTTCTCGCGAAGAGCGAGTGTAAACTCCGAACCGATCTGACCGACCGCGCCGGTTACCAGGATGTTCTTGATCTCTTTTGCCATATTGCACCTCTTTCCGCGTAAGCTACAACTTGGCGGAAGGCTTGTACAGGCTGTTTCGACCAACAACATCTTGCCCGATTCGAGCACAGCTGTTAGCTTGCCTTGCCGAAAAACAAACAACCCTTTGCCCTGCAACAACAGGGCGTCGGAGGTAAGAGAATGTTCGACAAATACAAAAGTGAAATTCAAGCTGAGCTGGATGCCATCAGGGAGGCCGGAACGTGGAAGGCCGAACGCATCATCGAGTCTCCGCAGGGCGCCTCGATCACGGTGGGCGGCAAAGAGGTCCTGAACTTCTGCGCCAACAACTACCTGGGTCTGGCCGACAACCAGGAGATCATCGACGCGACCAAGAAGGCCCTCGACGAGCGCGGGTTCGGCATGGCATCAGTGCGTTTCATCTGCGGCACCGGTGACCTGCACAAGACGCTCGAGGACAGCATCTCAAAGTTCAACGGCACCGAGGACACCATCCTCTACTCCTCCTGTTTCGACGCCAACACGGGCCTGTTCGAGATCCTCCTTACAAAGGAAGACGCGATCATCTCCGACGAGCTCAACCACGCCTCGGTGATCGACGGCATTCGTCTGTGCAAGGCCGAGCGCCACCGTTACAAGAATTCCAACATGGAAGAGCTCGAGGAGATCCTCAAGAAGACCCAGGACAAGCGTCGCCGCATGATCGCCACCGACGGCGTGTTCTCCATGGACGGCTACCTGGTCAAGCTCGACCAGATATGCGATCTCGCGGAGAAGTACAACGCCATGGTGATGGTGGACGACTCCCACGCCACCGGCTATATCGGCAAGACCGGCCGCGGCACCCCGGAGCACTGCGGCGTTCAGGGACGCGTCGACATCATCACGTCCACCCTCGGCAAGGCCTGCGGCGGAGCTTCCGGCGGATACACCACCGGTCGCGCGGAGATCATCGAGGTGCTGCGCCAGCGCTCGCGTCCGTACCTCTTCTCCAACACCCTGACCCCAGCCCTGACCGCGGCCGCCATCAAGACCTTCGAGATGCTGTCGGCTACCACCGCTCACCGCGACAAGCTGATGGAGAACACCGATTACTTCCGCGCCAGGCTCGAGAAGCTGGGCTTCGACGTGCTCAAGGGCTCGACCGCAATCGTTCCGGTGATGCTCTACAACGCGGCCCTGGCCGGACGCTTCGCCGACGAGATGCTCAAGGAGGGCATCTACGTTATCGGCTTCTCTTACCCCGTGGTTCCCAGGGACAAGGCCCGCATCCGCACCCAGATCTCTGCGGCTCACGAGAAGAAGCACCTCGACAGGGCCATCGACGCCTTCGAAGCCGTCGGCAAACGCCTCGAAGTGATCAAATAATCCAAAGCGATCTGTGATATGCTGGTCTCCCTACGAAGGAGGCCTCCATGAAATACGCGCTATTCATGTTGATTGCCCTCGGGCTCGTTGCCCTGCCCGGCTGTGGAGACGATTCCACCGGCGCGAGCGGCGACACTGACACGGACACCGACGCTGACACTGAC
>JAUXHN010000235.1 GCA_030621515.1 Deltaproteobacteria bacterium
GGGCACGGGGACCCGCCCCTACACATCATGATATGGCATCGTCTGTAGGGGCAACCCCCCGTGGTTGCCCTGTTATCGTGGTTGCCCTGTCGTCTTTTGAGAAAGGCTGATTCATGACCGGATATCTCATCACCGGTGTCGCCGGATTCATCGGCTCGAACCTGGCGGAGGGGATCCTCGCCGCGGGCCACCGGGTGGTGGGCGTCGACAACTTCCTCACGGGAAAACGGGAGAATATCGCGTCTTTCCAGGATCGCATGGAGTTCCACGAGGGGGATATCCGGGACCTGCCGCTCATGCGCCGCTTGTGCGAGGGAGTCGACTTCGTCCTGCATCACGCCGCCCTGGCCTCGGTGCCGTGGTCCGTGGACGATCCGGTCCTGGCCCACGATCATAATGTGACCGGCACCCTCAACGTGCTGGTCGCCGCGAGGGACGCCGGGGTCAAAAAGGTGGTCGCCGCCGTGACCTCGGCCGCATACGGGGACACGGAGATCATGCCCTGCGTCGAGAATCAGCCCGTGGAGTCCCTCTCACCCTACGCCGCCACCAAGCTCATGGACGAGATTTACGCGGCCCTGTTCTCCAAAATCTACGGGCTGCCCACGGTGGGCCTGCGCTACTTCAACGTGTTCGGCAAGCGCCAGGATCCCGACAGCGCCTATGCCGCCGCCATTCCCGTGTTCGTGCGCAAGGCCCTGCGGGGCGAGCCGCCGGTGATCTTTGGAGACGGGGAGCAGACACGGGACTTCATCTTCATCGAGGACGTCATCGGGGCCAACCTGAAGGCGTGCGAGGCCGGGCCCGAGGCAGACGGCCAGGTGTTCAACATCGGAACGGGCAAGAGCGTGACGATCAACGCCCTTTGCAACCGTATTCTCGAACTCCTGAGCGTGGACCTCACGCCGGAGCACGGGCCGATACGAAAGGGCGACGTGCTTCACAGCCTGGCCGACATCGAGAAGGCCCGGCGAATCCTCGGTTTTTCCCCAAAGTTTGACGTCATGACCGGCCTCGAGAAGTCCATCGGCTGGTACAGGGAGAACCTCTGAGCGAGAACGGAAAAAAAAACGAGCCGTACGTGCGGAGCGACTACGCGCCTTCCGAGTTCGAGAAGACCGAATACAGGGACGCGGGCTACTCATCTACAAAGTACGCGCAGGTGCGCTATCAGGGCGCGCCCTATGAATCCGGAGCAAATATGAAAGACGAGCTTATCGGCAAGATCAACATCAAGGACGCGGTGGTCGGCGTGGTGGGCCTCGGCTACGTGGGGTTGCCCCTGGCCGTCGAGGCCGCGAGCGCCGGATTTTCGGTGATCGGCGTCGACTTGAGTGAGAAGGTTGTGGCCTCGGTAAACCGTGGGGAGTCCCACGTCGGGGACGTTTCCTCAAAGCGATTGAAGCCCCTGGTCGACAGCGGAAAAATCCGCGCTGTCACCGACTACGCGCAGCTCGCAAGGGCCGACTGCATCTCCATCGCCGTGCCGACGCCCCTCACCAAGACCAAGGAGCCGGACATCTCGTACATCACCTCCTCGGTCTCCGCGCTCCTTCCCCATCTGCGCGAGGGCGTGCTCGTGGTGCTGGAATCGACCACCTACCCGGGCACCACCGACGAGCTGATAGCGGCGCGCATCGCGCAGAAACCGGGCCTTGTCGTCGGGCGAAACATCTTCGTCGCGTTCTCCCCCGAGCGCGTGGATCCGGGAAACGAGAAATGGGGCACCAAGAACACTCCCAAGGTGGTCGGCGGGGTCACGCCGGCCTGCACCGAGGTGGCCCGGGTCTTCTACTCGGCGGTCGTGGACAGGGTGCACACCGTCGGCTCGGCCACCGAGGCGGAGACGGTAAAGCTCCTGGAGAACACCTTCCGCGCTGTCAACATCGGCCTGGTCAACGAATTCCTGCTCATGTGCAACCGGCTGGACATCGACGTGTGGAACGTCATCGACGCGGCGGCCACCAAGCCGTTCGGGTTCATGCCGTTCTATCCGGGCCCGGGCATCGGCGGGCACTGCATCCCCCTGGACCCCATGTACATGTCGTGGAAGGCCAAGGCGGTGGACTTCTACAACCGGTTCATCGAGCTCGCCACCGATCTCAACGGCAACATGCCCAGGTTCGTCATCTCCAAGCTCACGGATCTGCTCAACGATCGGGAGCGCTCGCTAAAGGGATCGCGGATCATGATCCTCGGTATGGCGTACAAGAAAGACGTGAACGACCTGCGGGAATCCCCGGGGCTCGAGGTATACCGGCTGCTTCGCGAAAAGGGCGCCTGGGTGGAGTTCAACGATCCTCACGCTTCGAGCTTCATCTCCATGCTGGAAAAGACGGTGGAGTCCTCACCCGTGGACGAAGGGCAACTGAAGACCTTCGACGCGGCGGTCCTCGTCACCGACCACACCGCCTTCGACTACAAAAAGCTGGCAAGCGACACCCCGCTGATCCTCGACTGCCGCAACGCCTTCGGATCGCGCGGCATCTCCGGCGACCACATTGTGAAATTGTGACCTGAACCCCGGGAGGGGAGACCCCACCCCCTCGGTCCCCCTCCCCACTGCAGGGAGGGGGAAGAAAAGGGAAACGCCGATCTGGATTGAATCTGAGCTAGCCCCTCCCCGCAATGGGGAGGGGTTGGGGTGGGGTCTTTCCCGGGAGGGGGGTCGCGGGAAGGGGAGATCGAAGGAAAAAAAATGACAGCTTACTTCATTCACGAGACTGCCGTTGTGGACGAGCCATGCGAGATCGGCGCGGGCACCAGGATCTGGCACTTCACCCACATCATGAAAGACTGCGTGCTGGGCGAGCGCTGCAACCTGGGCCAGAACGTCTACGTGGGCAGGGGTGTGACCATCGGCGACAACGTGAAGATACAGAACAACGTCTCCGTCTACGAAAGCGTGGAGATCGAGGACGACGTATTCCTCGGGCCTTCGATGGTGTTCACCAATGTCTCGACACCGCGCTCCCACGTCGATCGCAAAAACGCCTTCGAGCGCACCCTGGTAAAGAGAGGGGCCACCATCGGGGCCAACGCCACCATCGTGTGCGGCAACACCATCGGTGAATACTCGTTCGTCGGCGCCGGCTCCGTCGTCACCAGGAGCATCCCGCCACACGCGCTTGTCGTGGGAAATCCCGCGCAACAGGTGGGTTGGATGTGCTCGTGCGGAGCTCGGCTCGGAGAGGCTTTCGGCTGCGGCGAGTGTGGATCGAAGTACTCCCTGGACGGCGGCCGATTGAAGAAAATCGATTGAGATGATCTCCATGTTGAACCTGCCGCGCCTGCACGCGCCCATCGAGAGCGAGCTGAAGGCGGCCTTCGACGCGGCGCTGTCGAGCGGCCGTTTTATAAACGGGCCTTTCGTCACGCGCTTCGAGAGCGAGCTGGCCGCTCACGTGGGGGTCGCTCACGCGGTGGGGGTGAGCTCCGGCACGGACGCCCTGCTCGCGACCATGATGGCCCTTCGCGTGAAGCCCGGCGACCGGGTGATCACCACGCCGTACACCTTCTTCGCCACCGCCGGATGCATATCGCGCCTCGGCGCGACGCCGGTGTTCGTGGATATCGACCCCGAGTCGTTCAACATCGACGTTGCAAGGCTGGAGGAGGCTGTCACCGACGACACCGTCGGGATCGTCCCCGTTCACCTGTTCGGCCGTTGCGCCGACATGACCGAAGTGAACGCCATCGCCGCGAGGCACGATCTGTGGGTGCTGGAGGACGCGGCCCAGGCCATCGGCGCCACCCATGCGGGCGCGAGCGCCGGCACCATGGGAATCGCCGGAACATTCTCATTCTTTCCCGCAAAGAACCTGGGCGCCTTCGGTGACGGGGGAGCGGTCGTGACCGACGACGACGATCTCGCCGACAGAATCCGCGCCCTTCGCGGTCACGGCGCGAAGGTCAAGTACTACCACGATCTCGTGGGCGGCAACTTCCGGCTCGATGCCCTCCAGGCGGCCCTTCTGTCGGTCAAGCTCCCGCACCTGGCCGCATGGGAGGAAGGGCGCCGCCGGGTGGCAAAAAAATATGGCGAGGCTCTTGGCGAGTTTCCCGGGATCGTCTTGCCCTCGGTGAAAAAGGGCGACGACCACGTGTTCAACCAGTACGTTGTCCGCTGCGACGCGAGGGACGATCTGAAGACCGCCTTGGAAACAGCGGGTATCGGCTGCGCGATTTACTACCCCGTGCCCCTGCATTTGCAACCGTGTTTTGCGGATCTCGGATACAATGTGGGCGATTTCCCGCAGGCCGAGCGCGCCGCAATGGAGACTCTGGCCATTCCGGTGGATCCCACTATGGAAAAAAACGATCAACTCTTGATAATCAATCTGATAAAGAAGGCCCTCAAATGAAGCAGAACTCCAAAATCTACGTGGCGGGCAGAAACGGGCTGGTGGGGTCCGCCATTCTCCGCAGGCTCGAAAAGGGCGGATTTACTAACGTGGTATCCAGCGATATCGACGACTTCGACCTGACCGACCCGAGGGCCACGGACGAATTCTTCTCAGCGGAAAAACCCGAGCACGTGTTTCTCGCGGCGGCAAGGGTTGGTGGAATAGTTGACAACGATACCTTTCCGGCGGACTTCATCCGGATAAACCTGCAGATCCAGACCAACATCATCGACGCGTCCCACCGGCACCAGGTGGACAGGCTCCTCTTCCTGGGGAGTTCCTGCATCTATCCCAGGCTCGCCCCCCAGCCGCTGCGGGAGGAGTACCTGCTGACCGGGCCGCTCGAGCAGACCAACGACGCCTACTCCATCGCCAAGATCGCCGGCATCATAATGTGTCAGAGCTACAACCGGCAGCACGGCACCCGGTTCACCTCGGCCATGCCCACCAACCTGTACGGTCCCGGGGACAACTTCGACCTGGCCACCAGCCACGTCATGCCGGCCATGATCCGCAGGCTGCACGAGGCAAAGCTCGCAGGCGCGCCCGTGGTCACCATGTGGGGAACCGGCGAGCCGAAGCGCGAATTCCTGTACGTGGACGACCTGGCGGACGCCCTGATATTCCTGATCGACAATTTCAAACCCACCCGGGAGCTCTCCTTCCTCAACGTGGGCACCGGTTCGGACTTGACCGTGCGGGAGCTGGCCGAGAAGATCAGATCCATCGTGGGGTACACCGGAAAAATAGAGTGGGACACGTCAAAGCCCGACGGAACCCCACAGAAACTGCTGGACGTCACCCGTCTGAGCGCCCTGGGCTGGAAGGCCGAGCACAGCCTTACGGCGGGGATAGAAAAAACCTATAACTGGTATCGAGATCAATCCCCCGGAATCGGGGGGCAGGGGAGGCCATGACACAGACCCGACCACCAATCGTTGTCTGCACCAAGACCCACGATTTGCCCAACGGACATGTGAGCTTCCTCGGCGCGGCCGAATCGGTAACTCCGGCCATGAGCCTGGTGGAGCTGGACGGGTTAACGCTCCTGGTGGACTGCGGCGCGAATCCCGGCAGAGACAACAAACCGATGGAGCTCCCCGACGACGCCTACGAAGCGGACGCGGTGCTCCTGACCCACGGCCACCTGGATCACGTGGGAGGCATCAGCGCCCTGCTCGCCTCCGGGTTCAACGCGCCCATCTACGGCACCAGCGCCACCCTGGCCATCGCGCGCATCGTGCTCGGCGACTCCATCCGGTTGCGAGGCGGCCGGCACAGGGATGTCCGGGCGTTTCTGGGCGGGTTCGACCACATGGCCCGGGCGATGAAGTACGACGAGCCCTTCTCGCCCATCGCAAGTCGGGATCTCGAAGTCACCTTCCGCGAGGCCGGGCACATCCTGGGCTCCGCCAGCATCGAGATCGTCAACCCCGGCAGCCGCATCCTGTTCTCCGGAGATCTGGGACGCCCCAAATCGCCCATCCTCCGGGACTACAACACCGCCTGGGACGACTCCAGACCGTTCGACCTCGTGGTGATGGAGTCCACATACGGGGACCGGGTGCACGATCACGGACCGGACCAGGTGCGCGAAGAACTGTTCGAGATAATCGAGCGCGCCCGGGCGGACGGCGGTCACATACTCGTGCCGGCGTTTGCCATCGGCCGCACCCAGGCCATCATCTACCACCTGGACAACCTCGTGGAGTCGGGCCGCCTCGAAAATCTTCCCGTCGCCGTGGACACGCCCATGGGCCTCCGGGTCACGGAGACCTACAGCGTTTTTCGAAAACTCTTCGACGAGGAATCGCTGGACAAGCTCTCCCGCGAGGACGACCCGCTCGATTTCAAGGGCCTGTACGCCGTGCGCAAGGGGCGCGACTCCAGGCGCCTGCGTGACATGAAGCAGACCATGCTCATTATCGCCGGCTCCGGCATGTGCACCGGCGGACGCATCGTGGAACACCTGGTGGAGTTGCTCCCCTACTCCGAGACAAACGTCCTCTTCGTCGGCTACCAGGCGCACGGAACCCCCGGGCGCGCCATCATCGGCGCAGCGGAAAGGGCGAAGGACGGGCCGAGCGAGACCGTGAGACTGGGCGGAGCCAACGTGCCGGTGAGAGCGAAAGTCGACATACTCCACGGCCTGTCCGCTCACGCCGACAGAAAAGAGCTCGCCGCCTGGCTCGACGCGATCCCCGGCGTTCAAAAAGTCGCCCTCCATCACGGCGACGTGGACGCCCAGGCAGGTTTCCAGAAATGGTATCGGTAACGGGGTAGGGGCGGTAACGGCGTACGGGCGGTTCGCGAACCGCCCGTGAACACAATGACGGTGACACGGGCGCATCGCGATGCGCC
>JAUXHN010000224.1 GCA_030621515.1 Deltaproteobacteria bacterium
ATAGCCAACGCAAATATTTCTGCATCGGTCTATCTTCATGACGACCTACTGTGTCCCTGGAGCCCTGTTTCGGGTCAAAAAAAATCGGGTTACGGCCTGGAATAGGTTTCGATTTGCCCCTTGCAGGGCTGCCCCTTGATGATTCCGAACGTCTCCCCGGGAGCCTCGAAGACGGCCTGCGCAAGGGTGAAGCCTTTCACGTCGCCGTCCGGATGGCGGCAGGGGCTGTAGGGCTTGCCGTCGTGTGAAGACAGGGGAACCCTCAGATCCTCCAGGGTGAGCGAATCGGTGCTTTTCAGTCCCTTCGCCCAGCGGGAAATGACATCCCAGCGGGATGTGGACGACGACGAGACATACTTTTCATCCTGGTCTTCGTCTCGCATTTCATCGAATACCAGGTGGTTCGTATGATAATACAAGCCGTTGATTTCTTTGATTTCTTTCTTGTCGGGCGACACTTCCACCGCCACGGATCTCTTCTCGGAGAGGCTGGTGAACACATGATGATACCCGAAAGCCCTGTCCGGATGAGTCGACCACGCGAGGGCCTCGTCGATACCGGAGGCTTCCAGGATCATTCGATCCAGAAAATAGCGCCCGACACCCAGTCGGACTTCCTTGCACGCGATGAAGTTGGTCGTCTGGACCAGGCCCCGCGCATTCACCGCGGGTGCATTGCCCGGAAGGACGCCGGGGTATGACAGACAGACATAGGGGATGCCGTTGTCGGGGACGGCCTTGATCATGAACATGAGATCCCTGTAGACCTCGTGTCCGTCCTCATTGTGAAGATGAATTACCTGACCGTCTTGCACGAACACCACGGTGGAGCAACCCGGGTTTCCCTCGACCGCCTCGGTCGACGCTGCCATCTCCTTCTTTGCAATCAGCGCTCCGAACTCCGCCTTGAGATTGAGCACCATCATGGTCTCGAACGGAATCTCGGCGCCCTGCGCCCAGCCCTGGAGCTCGCTGAACGCCCTCGGCGTGTGCTTCTGCGCCGCAGCCACGAAAACATCGTACGCAGACTTGCCCTCTCCGGCGGCAAATGCTTTCAGGTCTCCGAACCAGTCGGCGCGCCGCTCAAACCCCAAACGGATCTTGTCCCCGAACATCCGCCCTATCCCGCGCCCGATTTCCCTTGGAGTGCCGGACACCTCCAGATACGGAAAGGCGGTGTCGCTTCCGGCCACTGACCGGGGAAACAACTTCTCCGCCCCGGGCGCGGCCTCTTCCTTCTGGGGAGCTTGCCCCGGCCCGCCCACCACAACGGCACAGCCTCCAAAAGCAGACGCAGTGAACAGTCCCAGAGTTCCGAACGCTCCGTTAACAACAAATCGCCTTCTTCCGATCTTCATTTTTACCCCCGGATGAGTCACTTGACTTCCTGGATCTCGACCTTGCCGATCAGATCTGCGGGGTGAATCCCCCGCGCGCCACAATATTCCTCGAACTCGTCCACGATCTTCACCGCGATGGTGGGATCTGTAAAGTTGGCGGTGCCGACCTGGACAGCCGATGCGCCGGCCAGGAAAAACTCCAGCACGTCGCGAAAACAGGCTATGCCTCCCATCCCGATGATGGGAATGTTCACCGCCTTAAAAACCTGGTAGACCATCCTGACCGCCAGCGGACGTATGGCCGGCCCTGATAGACCTCCCATGACCGCGCCGAGACGGGGCTTGCGAGTCTCCACGTCGATGGACATGCCGCGAAAAGTATTGATCATTGAGATGGCGTCCGCCCCGGCATCCTGCACGGCCTTGCCGATATCCGGAAGATCCAGGGCCTCGGGAGACAGCTTGACGATCACGGGCAGGCTCGTCACCTCGCGAACCGCCCGCGTCACGCCGGAGGCCGATTTCCCGGATACGCCGAAGTGGATCCCCCCCTCCTTCACGTTGGGGCAGGAGATGTTCACCTCCAGCGCGGCCACTCCTTCCACCTTGTCGAATCTCCTGGCCAGCTCGGCAAACTCGTCGTGGGAGGTGCCGTAGATGTTGACGATAACCGTTGCTCCCATCCGGCGAAGGACGGGCATTGTCCGATCGACGAATGCGTCGTACCCGATGTTGGCGAGCCCGATGGAGTTGAGCATCCCGCCGGGGGTCTCACACACACGCGGCGGCGGGTTCCCGGCGCGGGGCTCCAGGGAGATCCCCTTGACGCTGATACCCCCCAAGCGACTCACGTCCATGATATCGGCGTACTCCACACCGTACCCGAAGGTGCCCGAGGCGGTAATGATGGGATTGACCAGCCGCAACGGGCCGAGTTGAACAGCAAGTATATCGCTCATGGCTCACGTCCAAATATCTCCACCGACTCGAAAGCCGGGCCGTCGCTGCAGACATATCGATATTCTCCGGCGGCGTCGAGGATCGCGCATCCCTTGCAGACGCCCATCCCGCAGGCCATGGGAGATTCGAGGGCGACCTGGCACCGGGCGCCCGCCGCGACCGAGACCCGCGCGACGGCCTCGAGCATCGCCTCTGGACCACAGGAGAAAACGCTTGCCGTGGGGTTGGTTTGCAGGAAACGCTCCAGGGGCGCCGTGACCAGGCCCTTTTCCCCGACAGAGCCGTCCTCGGTTGTGATCGTGAGATCGCAGATTTCGTCGATGTGATCCCGCAACGGAAGGTCTGCGCCGGTGCGCGCGCCGTACAGGAAAACCGGTTTGACACCCTTGTCGACGAGCCGCTGCGCCAGGAAAACCAGCGGTGCGACACCGACGCCACCGGCCACGAGCGCCACACCCCCGCCGGTTTCGGACGGGAGCGAAAAACCGCGGCCCAGCGGGCCCAGCACCAGGAGCTCATCTCCCTGCTTCATGGAGGCCAGCAGGTTGGTCCCCTCCCCCACGTTCCGCACGAGGATCGCGCCCTCTTTCCCGACCTCCACTAAGGAGAACGCCCGAGGGAGGATCGGATGAGCGCCCCAGTTTCCTCTCACCATCACGAACTGGCCCGGATCTCCCTCGACGGGACAATCACCACGGAACCACAGGATCACGTGATCACGCGCCGGGATCTCCATCCGTGTGATTCTCGTCTTGAAGTAGTCCATACAAACTACCTACTAACCAGCTTGGGGCTTGGCAAGCGTTTCGCGTTGGACTACTAAATTACCCATGAAAGCAATTCGCGATTTCCTGATTGACGAGCGCACCGTCATCGTCGCCATCCTGGTCAACACGGTGGCCCTGTTCTTTATTTCTTCCACCGACTCGGACAACTCGCTACATCGGGTGTTTTTCGCGGTGGACTACGTTTGCGTAATTTTCTTCATTATCGAGGCGGGCCTGAAAATCAAGACCGACGGCTTTCGCCGCTACTGGACCAACACCTGGAACCGTTTCGATTTCACGGTGGTCGTCCTGAGCCTTCCCGTGCTGATCGAGCCGCTGGGCATCTTCGACACGGGGGCCTTCGCCGTGCTCCTCACGCTCCGGCTCGGCCGGCTCTTCAGGCTGTTCCGCGCCTTCCGCTTCATTCCCAACCGCGAGCACCTGCTCAAGGGAATAAACCGCGCCCTCCGGGTCTCGATAGGTGTGTTCCTCGCCCTTTTCGTCATCAACATCATCTTCGCGATCGGCGCGTCCATGCTGTTTCGAGAGGCCTCCCCCGAGTTCTTCGGCAACCCGGGACTCTCCATCTATTCCATCTTCAAGGTCTTCACCATCGAGGGCTGGTACGAGATCCCGGATGCAATCGCCGCGGGCGCCAGCAATACCGGCATGGCCATCCTGGCCAGGGTCTACTTCGTGGTGGCCGTCTTCGTGGGAGGTATCATCGGCCTGTCGATCGCAAACGCCGTCTTCGTGGACGAAATGACCATGGACAACACCGAAAAGCTCGAGAGCAAGGTCGACCAACTACTCGAAGAGGTTAAATCCCTCCGCGCCGAGCTGAAGACAAACAAAGGGGAATAGGGGTCTGGTACTGGTCAGGTCGTGGGGTGGCCGAATTCCAGGGTTTCCTCTTCGGCCTGGTAGCAGGGATACTCGTCGCATTCTTCCCCGTTGGGGTAGAACATGTTCCACTCGGGTGAGAAGTCCTCACCGCCCAGCTCCTGGCCGTCGTACGTAACGTCAACGGAAAAAGAATCCGGCGGTTCCTCTGCCCAGGCCACGTTGTAAGTCACTTGAAGGACGTTGACATCAAACCATCCGGAGAATTCCCCGTCGGGTGTGTGGCAACCAATCTCGTCCGAAGGATCGCACGTGAGGCTCACGACCTCGCCCCCGTCTTTGGAAATCTCCACCTGGAAAATGCCATCATCGAAGGCAACCTGATCTCCCCACATGATCAGTATCTGCAATGAATCGCCGCACCCCATCTCGGTGCACGCCAGATCATCATCGGGACAGCCGGAGAACATGAAGCCGCACAGGCCAAACAGAACAACGAAAATAAATCCGGATTTTACATTCATGAGAGTTTCCTTTCAGGAAAACAACCGGAGTTGCTTCACCAGGTCCTTTGCCATGTCAACAACGGACGGCTCCTCCGCGAGAGTGGCGATGCTTTTGAGACGCTGATCCAGCAGCGCGGTGCGCTTGGGGGGCCGATTCGCGCGAAGAAGCTCACCTATCTTCTCCAGCGCCATCTCCACGTACTCCTCGTCCGAACACGACAGCACTTCGATGAGCACATCGTAATCGGCCGGAAGCGCCCACTCCTTCAGATACGCGGCAACGGCATCGTCCCGTGAAGAAGACAGCGACGCATCCTTGATCTTCTGGATAGCGGCCATCCGTTTCTTGCCTTGCGGGGAGGTGTCCTTCAACGCATCGAGCTTTTCCTTGACGTGCGCGGGCGCCTTGCCGTCTCCGTCGAAGAAACCGTCGAGCCTGGACTTGTAGACCTTTGACGCTCCATCGGCCCGTGCCTGCTTGAAGGGGTTCATCTTCGGCCGATCTTCCTTGCGATGGGCAGATTGGTCCTTGCCGCGATCGATCTCGCGCCAGCTCCTCTTGGGACGATCGCTATCGTAATCCCTGGGCATGCTCACCTCCGATAAACACAATATCACAAGAAGGTCGGCCGGCGGGGTATGATCAGTAGTTGTCGAGCATTCGCTCGAGGAGAGCCTGTTGTGAATATGACGGAGCGACAAACTCGAACGCCTCGAAGTCCTCGTCCTGCCACACCCGCCTCGCGGTCATCACGGTTGACATGGCGCCGGGAACCAGGTGCAGTTCCAGATTGCACAACGGCTGCTCGTACCCGCCCACGCCCTGACGCCGGATCTTGACGCCTGATGGGCTCAGATCACTCATAAAACAGTCCCGCTCGTCATCGCCCATTTGCTTGGTGACCGGCATTTCCATCATTTTTCTCGAACCGTTTCTTCGATTGACCATGCTCATCACCATTCCCTTATGCTACATTTTACCACATGTGGTTACATGGTCCAGAAAATGGTACTATTCGACGGATGATTGATTACACCTCTCATGCTGCAGCACTGTCGATCGGCCTCTTACCCATGTGTTTGCTGACCGCATGCGGCGTTACGGACGAGCCCCGCCCCGAACCCGTCGCGATAACACATGGAAGCACCGCTTCGGACGCGGGCGCGAAGGCGACGGACGGTGGATCGCATCAGGAGGAGCCGTTCATCATTCACCAGGTGGAAAAGGGGCAAACTCTGTGGGACATTGCCCGGGCGTACGATCTCCGGGTAGTGGACATCCTCAACGCAAACTCCATGAGTGACACCGACGCGAGGCGACTCAAACCGGGACTTCCCATCAAAATCCCCGGAGCCACCGAGCCCAGACCCATCGAGACCGCGGCCGACAGGTCATCATCGGAGGAAGTCGCTCCGAAGAGGACGGGCGGCATCTATCACACCGTGAAACGCCGGGAGACGGTCTGGGATATGGCCTATCGCTTCTCGGTTCCCGTCGCCGAGATAATGGCAGCCAACAGCTTCACGAAGGAGGATGTGCTCTCCCTTCGCGCGGGTCACCAGGTGTTCATTCCGGGCGTCCAGAGGGATCTCAAGGGAAAGTTGCAGCACGAGCAAACGCCCAGACTAACCAAAATACATCGTCGATTCGAGATCCGCGCAAACAGACTCGGACTGGGCTCCCGCCGCACCGCGAGCTTGCTGTTGACGGGACACGTGGAGCAGCGCTGGGTAACCGCCGCCGGCGGAAAAAGAGGTCGGATGCCCGGTACGCTGCGCTGGCCGGTCACAAACGGATGGTTCGTGCGGGGTTACGGATCGGGAAAAGACGGATACCATCTGGCCGTGGATATCGCGGGGGAAATAGGCTGGAACGTACGCAGCGCGGCGCCCGGAATCGTCGGGTACTCGGGTGACGGCATGAAGGGTTACGGCAATGTTGTCATGGTCATCCACCCGGGGGGATGGGTCACCATGTACGCTCACAACTCCGTCAACTTCGTCGTGGCGGGACAGAGGGTAAAACGCGGGGAAATCCTGGCCGAGCTGGGAAGCTCCGGCATCAGCAGAGGCCCCCACGTACACTTCGAGTTCATCTACAACCGAAAAAACTGCGATCCCGCCGTTCTGTTCAGGCCGGGCATACGCCACAAGGACGGTCACCTGACACCCATCGAATATACCACGTGGAAGATCCCCAAAAAGAGACCCAAATGGGTCAAGTGCGAAAAGCGCAGAAACTACCCGCACGACGATACCGAATTCAAAAAAAGCAACGATTCCGAAAAGGAATAAGCCCCAAATTACTCGATGACGGTGGGTGCGCAGGTGGAGACACCCGCGCCGACTATGTTATGGCCGGTGTCGGTGATGTACGGGGCCACGCTGCCTGTGGACATGTCGACCTTGTAAACCGTCGTCGACGGGTCCGCCTGGCTCTTGTAAAAAATGTAGAACGCGTTGGCCCAGTATGCGAAGGCCCACGAGTTCGGCATCCCGGAAATCACCGAGGATACATCGTAGTACTTGTTGACTGAATCGATCATCACCCCTGTCACCTTGTCGATCTCGGCAACCGCGGGGGTGCCCGCCTGCGGGAAGAAGCCCCACAGCTCACCCAGCTGGTTTCCTGTAAACTCGGCCCCCGCCACCGGCAAGGTGCCGCCTGTCGACGTAAGCTGTCCGCTGGATACATCGAGGATCCCCAGGGCGGGAGCCTCCGCCGGGATGCTTTGCCCCGACGCCGTAACGTACAAACTCTCCTGGGTCGTGGAAGGCCCGTCCGTCACGTAACCCATCCCGAAGGTGCCGGGAAAATCGCCGTTCAAGCCGCACTCGAACGGAGTCGCCTCCTCGCACACGCCGGTCTCGATGTTCACCTTGTTCACCGCAACGCAGTTCCCCCCCAGCACGGTCTGGAACAGGACATACGCGTAACCGTCGCGACCGACCGACATGGAGAACGGCTGCCCTCCTGAAGCGCAGTTGAGATTCCCGGTGCCGATCTGCACGAACGCCGCCGGGGTCGCGTTCTCCGGATCGAAGCTGTAGAGTATGTTTGCGCTATCGACCACGTATATCAACTCGAGGCC
>JAUXHN010000191.1 GCA_030621515.1 Deltaproteobacteria bacterium
GTAACAACCTTCCCAACTCCGGCTAGCCATCGAAATCCACATCGCCAATAATGTAAGCCATCCCACGATAGTGACTGTATCCTAGATCCCAATCACCGGAGATTATTGAGTTTTGAACGGACGAGATGATCGCACCCTCAGCCAACACATCTACCTCAGAGGGCAAACCCTCATCGCCGAATATAAGCGCGGTGTGTGTAACTCCAGCATCCGCAATACCGGAAGAATAGTCGCGCAGCTCCGTTGCTATATCGGCCAGACCGTCGCCGTTGTAGTCCGCCATGGATGAAAACGCGCCGAAGCTCGTTGGAGTGCTTCCTGTCGTGGGCGCGCAACCCGCCGGACAGGGAATGACTACGTCTGCGGATTCCACATGAAGAACTTGGTCGTCATATTTACCACCAAAGAAAACCAATAATGTTTCTGTGAACGTGACATCGGAAAAATCGTCCCACCACGAAACAACAATATCGGAAAACCCATCTCCATTCATATCACTGTAGCGGTTGGACAAAGGGTGAATGTAGAAACCAGTTTCCCCATTGTTATGAAAAGTTGTTATCGCGTCGTCATCATCGGCTACATTGCCGGATTCGAAACCGCTGAAAACGTGGTAATTAATAGTTAAAGAGGAAGCATCTCCATAGCCGATACTGATGTCCGCAAAACCATCACCGTTTGTATCGCCAGCAAACGAAGAAGCTCCAAAGTTGATTTCCGCCCCCTCCACCTCGAACTCCACTACCTTTTCCGCCTCGGCTACCTGCCCGCCCTTTTCGTCCAGGTCGAAGAATGCCCAGCCCTGAACCAGGTAGGGCTGCATCTCCCCGCCGGGTTCGATGAGCTTCCAGTACATGATGTCGGGCACGCCGTCGCGGTCGAGGTCGCCGGGGGCCATGCCGACGAACATCTCCCAAGTGTACGATGACGCGCCCGCCTCACACTCCGGCGCGGTTACAGACTTGACCCGGAAGAAATGCACCCCGCAGTCGAGGTCGCAACTCACGATGTGCTCGAATCTGTCCGTTCCAAAAGGCTGGCAGTCGGTGGACCGGTAAACCACGTCGGTGAACGCGCGGTCCCGCGCGATCTCCAGGCGATACTGCGTCACGCCTTCCGCCTCCTCCCAGATAATCCGGGGCCGCCGGTCCCTGATGTGCCTGCCCGACAGCGGAAAGATAAGCCTCGGCGCGCTCAGCTTGACGACGTCACAGATCTCCAGATCCTCCGGCGTCTCGCAGGAGGTCTCCAGTTTGGGGCACCACTCCTCCCCCGTATCAGTGTCGGTGTCGGTGTCCGTATCCGTGTCTGTATCCGTATCTCCCCCGTCCGGATCGCCGTTGCTACCGTGGCTCTTCGAACAGGCAACTGCCCCAAAGCCAATCGAGCAAACGAATAGCAAAACCAACAAGTGCTTCATTTTAATTTTTCCCCATTGAAAGCAAAACCCATACGACCCACATGCTCTGTAACGGCATTATACCAATCTCGAAGTAACGTGGTTGGTTTTTCGCAAACCACACCTCGCATCTGGGGCGACAAGGTTTTTGTCGCCATGTACAAAGCCACATCAGGCGACACCGTCTACATGTTCGACCTTCCTCGGGCTTCGAAATCATACATAGCATTCGGAATTCGATCGCCGCTGCCCAGTGCTGGTCAGCAACCGGCATCAGTGCTAATTGATCAGGCATCATGAATCGATCACTTGCACTGCTAGTGCCGATTGCCTGCATCATGGCGCTCACCGGGTCACCGTCGAGCGAGGGAGACGACCTCGTCGAAAACACCGAACCGACCTGCGAAGGTGCACTCACGTCCATCGTGGCGGTGGGTGACATTCAACTCGGCAGGAAGATCTTCGCCCAGATGGTTGATCGGGACGACTACACGTTTCCCATGCGAAGGGTCGCAGATAAGCTCCTCGCAGCGGACATCGCGATTGGAAACCTCGAGTCCCAGATCTTCCCGTGGTGCCCTGTACTGACATCCGGAATGCGTCTTTGCGCCGGCAGTCGCGCGGTCGAATCGCTGACCCGCGCCGGGATAGACGTGGTATCGGTTGCCAACAACCACTCCCACGATTTCGGCAAGAAGGCCTTCGACACCAGCGTAAGGCTCCTCAAGAAAAACGGCATCGCTGTTGCCGGCGTCGGCCCCCGGCCCGCGCTGGTCGAGAGAAACGGCGTCCGCTTCGCGTTCCTCGCCTATTCGCCCGTTGACCGCAGGATATCTCTGAAACGCATCACCTCCAATATCCGCGCCGCCAGAAATCGAGCGGACGTGATCGTCGTGCTCGTCCACTGGGGAGTCGAGTACAGCAGCGAACCGGACGAAGCCCAATTTGCTCTCGCCGAGTTCCTGGCAAAAAGTGGGGCGAACCTGATCATCGGCAGCCACCCCCACGTGCTCCAGCCGATGGTAAAACTCGGGAACGCCACCGTGGCCTACTCCCTGGGCAACTTTGTCTTCGATCAGATGTGGTCATCCGCAACATCCCACTCGGCGGCGGGGAAGTTTGATTTCTGCAACGCCCAGTTGAGCAGCGCAGAGTTGGTCCCTGTCGAGTTGCTCGCCCCTGGAGTTCCCTTTTTCCCACAAGAACCCGATCCATGATAAATTATATTATAGAGAACGATAGGAGGATCAAATGCGTGTGCTTCTGATGGCGCTCATTGTGTCGGTGGTGGTCATGTTTCTGATCGGGTGCACTTCGTCGGTCGTGAGCAAAAAGGATGACGAGCAGGATACCGATAGCTCGGATCTGGACAGTGACTCGGACAGCGATTCGGACAGCGACTCGGACAGTGACTCGGACTCGGATAGCGACTCGGACTCGGATAGCGACTCGGACTCGGACTCGGATTCGGACACCGACACGGACACCGGCACGGACACCGGACCTCTGTGGGACGTCGACATCTGCCAGACCGGCGGCTACATGAACGACTGTGGTATCATCAGCTGCGGCAGCCCACCTCCTTCCCTTACTGAAACCATGGTCATCCCCGTGACAGGAAACGGAAAGCTCGTCACATTGAGCATAGACACGAACCCGCGGACCATCTTTTCCTTCAGCGATATCTCCGCAACCCTTTCCAACGGCACTACCACAGTCAAGTTCTATAACAACTACAACGCCGCCACGGGAGCCACCTCCCATAACTTCCCGACCGATTGGCCCATTCCCCACTTCTGGGGCGAGGAGATCGGCGGAACATGGACCCTGGAGTTCGAGGACTCCGAATACACCGCCGGAAACGGGTTCGCACTTCTGGAATGGTGCCTCACCTTCGAAGATCCAGGCACCACGGCGGCCTATCTCACGTCGGGCAATTGGGCCGGATCCCAGACCGGACAAATCGACGACTACAACAGCACCAACGATCCCCCCAGCCCAACCACAACGGTTTTCGAAACCAAGATCAACGATCTTATAAACACGGGCGGCTCAACTCCTACCCTCTCCATGACGGTCAGCCACTCGAGCCCGTCCGACCTGTCCATCTGGCTCATCACCGCCGACGGAACTACCGTTTACATCAAGAGCCAGGGAACGGCCACCATCCCCTCCACGTATCCCCTGGACACCCTCTCCTCCGACTGGCTGACCGGGATGTACAAGCTCTCGTTCAAGGACCACACCGCCGGCAACTCGGGCACCCTCTCGGGATGGAGTATCGGGATTTAGAGCAAAGGATCAGAAGGCGTAGGCTTCTTCTTCCGCGCCCGGAGCGTAGGTCAATCCGATCAGGAACCTCATCTGGGGTGTGGCGAGCAGGTCGCCGGTGCCGACCGAAGATCCGCCGGAGAGCCATATGGTTACGGCCTTGGCTTCGTCCGGAACATAGCCGACACCTCCCCGGTATTCGAATCCGACCCGATCGAATCCGTCGAACTCCACCACGGTGGTTCCCTCCGCAGACAATAGAAGCCTGCGGTCGAGATAATGCCCGGTCACACCCAGTCCCGCGATGCCCTGATGCCCGACCGTGAGATTCGCGAGCCTGGCTTTCTCGGTGCGAAGGCGCGCTCCAAGGTTCAGAGCCGCCGAGAACTTGCACCGGTGGAAGTCGAAGATGGCGTTCGGCGCTATGACCAACCCGTTCTCACCGGCAAAGTTGAGTTCGTCGCCTGTGGGGATGCTCATGGCCACATCCAGCGCGAGGCCGAAATTGCGGCGATCGGGGATCTCCGCACCGCCGCCTACGAACCTGGTCTTGATGTCGAATCTGAGATCCCGAAGCGCGGAACCGGCCAGCTTGTACGTGGAATCGTCGGCGCCCAGCGGCATGAACGGCATGGCGCCCACCCCGTCCTGGTCGATCACCACCGGAAGAAGAATCCCGAGCTGTATCAGATCCATAATACCAAACGCCCACATGAAGTCCGCGGTGGTGGCATGCTCCACAACCCACATGATCTCTCCGACACCCGCGCTGTCCGTCACCTCGACACCGAGCGGTTTTCGGTAATGGCCGAAGAGCGCGCCGAAGGCCACGCCCTTGTGCCCGACGATATCGCTCGATTGAAGAGTGGGAAAGTTGCTTGGCCCCGGAGAGACCCACAACAACTGGCTGTCCACTCCTGTTCCGTCACCAACGATCTCTTGCGAGTGAACGATGCTCGACAAGGATAGGGCCGTCAACACAACCAGCAATCTGAAAATCCAGGCCTTTGGTGCCATCCGTCATCCCTCCATTCCACATCGGTCTTCAGATTTCATTGATAGCCCGTACGGCGAAGCGATGCCACGAAAATCGACCTTCAATTGCTTGCGGATCCAATCTTCTTGGCCTTCGGAACGGAGGACGCGCGCGTCTTGACAAGGACTGTTTCCGGGACGATGGAACCCACCTTCACGTCCTTCGGCAATCCGCTCACCTCCACCTTTGCCCGCAAGACTCCACCCTTGCGGGGCTCAGCCTTATCCAGATCGACCTGCACAACCAGCAACCCCGGGTCGAGCCTGTCCAGGGCCACTTTCGCGCCGACCAGAGAAACTGCCACCTCCGTGGGCCGGATTTCCACGATGTTCTCAGGATCTCCCCTGGTGCGAACCAGGAGCCCGGCAAGCATTCTCTGCCCCGGAGTCCATTTTACTTTCAACGTGATCTCCAGATCGTCGCTGTACTTGAAGGAAAGTCCCTCCGTGCGGCGGATGGGGATATCCACATGGTGCTCGCCGACTCCGAGGCCCTCGATATCCACGGCCTCGGTTTCCAGGTGAATGAGCGATCTGACAAGGGACGCAGGACCCGCGACAGTCACTTCGGAGGGTTCGGCGAAAGGCTCCTCCTCGAGTTGCGCCCCGCTCTTGAGACGACCGTGCGTCTTGACTCGTACCGGCAAGCGCCGCGTCACGACCCTCTCGATGCGCATCAGGACCACGTCCGGGTTGATGCCCACAACCTCCACCCCTGAGGGGAAATCGAACATCTCGGGCTCGAAATAGAACGTGAACGATCCGGGCTTGGCCCTTTTGCCCAGGTTCATGACCACCTGCTTCATCGGGCCGTTCTTGATGGACTCGATGATCGATGGCCTGCCGCGCAATGAAACCCTCACGGTATCCGGTGGCTCGCTGGTCAGGAGCAGTCCCGAGATCTCCGAGGGGCGCGCAACGTTCACCTCCACGTCGACCCAACGCTCGACCTTCTCCTGAAAACGAACGATGGTCACAAGCCCGAGTGTGATCAGGAACGCGACAAACTTGAGGCCCAGATTCTGGGTAACCGATCGTCTTACAAAAGTCTTGATCTCTCTCAGGCCAAGATTCATCATCGCCGCTCCGATCCGTCACCGGTCTGGGACCGGTCTGGCGCACGATACTTCTTTTGACCGGTCTTCTTGCCGCGCTGACCGAGGGGTTTCTTTTCCGCCAGGAAGAGGCCCATCAACGCCTTGCGCAGCATGCTCACATCCAGATCCTTGTTGAGCTTTCCACCGTAGCAAAGGGAGACGGCCCCACGCTCTTCCGAAACCACAACCGCAACGGCGTCCGTCTCTTCCGTGATCCCGATGGCCGCCCGATGCCTGGTTCCCAGGGTTTTTTCGATCTTGGGATTGGAGGACAGCGGCAAGAAGGCGCCCGCCTCCCTGATCTGGTAGTTCTTGATTATCGCGGCACCGTCGTGCAGCGGGTTTTCCATCCTCGGAATGAAGATGGAGTAGAGAAGCTCCTTGGTGACAGCCGCCTCGATCTTGGTGCCCTGCTCGATAATGAACTCGTTGAGGGATGCCTCCCTCTCAAACACTATCAACGCGCCTATATTCTTTTCGGCCATGGAGGATGCGGCGCGTATTACCTCCTCGAGAACCGCGGTCTCCTTGGCCTTGGAAAACCAGGCCAATTTGCCGACCCGCACCAGGGCTCTCCTGATATCGTCTTGAAATATGATCAACGTGAAGATCACGACGACCGACATGAATTGGTCGAGAAGCATGAAAGTGGTGACAAGGCCGACGGCCTTGCTCACCAGATAGACCACGATGAGAAGGAGCAGCCCCAGCGCCATCGGAACCGTCCGTGTACCACGCACCAGCAACAACGAAATATAGATCAGGTAATAAACGATGATGAAATCAATCACCACCGAGACCCAGCCGCCTGAATCGTCCATCAGGTTGGTCATGAATTCAGGCATGGGAACCTCCCGGCATCGATCCTCGCACGATCCCGTGGGCGATGGTCACCACCTGCTTCATGGTTGCGACGTCGTGAACCCTCACCGCGCGGGCGCCATTCATAATGGAGGCCGTCACCGCCGCCGCAGTTCCGCCAATCCTCTGATCGACGGGCGCCCCCGTCAAATCGAAGATGAATGACTTCATCGAGGGGCCGACGACGACCGGATATCCGAGGTCGACTATCTCTCGCAACCTGCCAAGCAGTTGCAAGTTATGCTCCGGTGTCTTTGCAAAACCGATTCCAGGATCGAGCCAGATGCTATCCCGAGGAACGCCCGCTTCACGCGCCATCACGACCGCTCCCTCAAGTTCCTTCGCCACATCGGCCACCACGTCCCCGTAAGATATATCCTCCTGCATGTCCACCGGGAGCTTGCGTGAATGCATTATCAGCAGCTTCGCGTCGGCTCTCGCAGCGATCGAAGCAAGCTCCTTCCCACCTCTCAACGTGGAAACATCATTGATCATTCCCGCTCCGACATCAACGGCCTGCCGTGCCACCTCCGGCTTTGTGGTGTCAACAGAAACAAGGGCCGCTGTTTTGCCCGCCAGCGCGCTTATCACGGGGATCACACGGGAAATCTCCTCTTCTTCTGATATCGACACGCTTCCCGGCCGCGTCGACTCCCCTCCCACGTCTATGATATCCGCGCCCTCGTCAGACATGGCGAGCCCGTGGTCAATTGCCTTTCGAGTGTCCAGGAAACGCCCGCCGTCCGAGAACGAATCCGATGTCACGTTGATTATCCCCATCACGAGGGGACGATTGGTGGGAAGCTCGAATTCCACAAAATCAGCATACACTCATATGATCTGGCGGGACAATAAATGGACGATTTATGAATTGGAGTAGCTGACCTCGCCGGACGCTCCGTTATCCTTGAGGATCTCGTCCACCCCTACCGCGCCGAGGACCTCGAACTCCAGCAGGGCTTCCGCCAGGGCATTGAGGGTCTTCAGATTTGCATCGAGCAGCCTTCTGGCCCGTCGGTACTGCGTCATGACCAGGTTGTGGACTTCCCTGTCTATAGTCTCGGCGATCTTCTCCGAAAACTCCTGGTGCTGCGCTATCTCGCGCCCCAGGAAAATCGCTTCCTCTTTCTTGCCGTAGTACAGGGGGCCCAGATTCTCGTTCATACCCCACTCGCAGACCATCCTCCGAGCCAGACCGGTGGCGGACTGGATATCCTGCCCGGCGCCGGTGCTCAGCTCGTTGAACTCGATCTCCTCGGCGCACCTGCCCCCCATGAACACGGCGATCTTGCCCTCGGTGAAGGTCTTGGTCAGATTGAGCCGGTCCTCCAGGGGAAGCTGCTGAGTGAGCCCCAGCGCCCTCCCCCGCGGGATGATTGTCACCTTGTGCACGGGATCGGTTCCCGGGATAAGTCGCGCCACCAACGCATGCCCCGCCTCGTGGAAGGCGGAAACCCGCTTGTCCTTTTCGCTGATGATCATCGAGCGACGCTCGGCGCCCATCATCACCTTGTCCTTGGACTCCTCGAAATCGTCCATCTCCACAACGTCCTTGCTCTTGCGAGCCGCGAGCAGGGCCGCCTCGTTGACGAGGTTCTCGAGATCCGCACCTGTAAAACCGGGCGTCCCGCGGGCGAGGACTGACAGGTCCACCGAGGAGGATATCGGCGTTCGTTTGGTGTGCACACTCAGGATCCCCTCGCGCCCCTTGACGTCGGGAGTCGGCACCACGATCCTGCGATCGAATCTCCCCGGCCGAAGCAGGGCGGGATCGAGCACGTCCGGCCGGTTGGTGGCGGCGACGATGATCACCCCCTCGTTGGATTCGAAACCATCCATCTCCACGAGAAGCTGGTTGAGGGTTTGCTCTCGCTCGTCGTGCCCTCCCCCGAGCCCGGCGCCACGCTGCCGACCCACCGCGTCTATCTCGTCGATAAAGACGATACACGGCGCGTTCTTCTTTCCCTGTTCGAAAAGATCGCGCACGCGGGACGCGCCCACACCGACAAACATTTCCACAAAATCGGAACCGCTGATGGAGAAAAAGGGAACCCCCGCCTCCCCCGCAATGGCACGGGCCAGCAGGGTCTTTCCCGTCCCGGGCGCGCCCATGAGCAGAACTCCCTTGGGAATACGCCCCCCGAGACGTTGAAAACGTTTCGGATCTTTGAGAAAATCGATGATCTCCTCGAGCTCCTCCTGAGCCTCGTCGATACCGGCCACATCGGAGAAGGTTATTTTCTTGCTGTGATCCGACATGAGCCTCGCCCGGCTCTTCCCGAAGCTCATGGCCTTGCCGCCCCCCGCCTGGATCTAAGTCG
>JAUXHN010000327.1 GCA_030621515.1 Deltaproteobacteria bacterium
CAAATTCACTCATTGTGCAAGGATGCACCGGTGCCGTGGAGCACAGGGAAGTGCGGGAACGGCTCCGGCGAATTAGTCGAACCAACAACCATCGGATTAGAAGTCCGATTTCGAATCAAAACGAGCAGTATTTTTAGTGCCAGGACGGAATCCAGTTGTCGAGTTATTCCAGAACGGAATTGACCTGAAGCAACTATGCGGGAAGGTCCGTATGAGACAATATATAAATACGATGGTGGGAAGTGTTATGCCTCGATCACTTCGAGTTGACGCGATCCCGCGTTTCAAGCAAAAAACTTATTCACAGCAGGTCGCTGAAACATGGTCGAGCATCCTGAAGGTCTCAAGCGCGGCGTCACGGAAATCAAGTTCCTGATCCACGATCTACGCGTGGAGAGATTTGTCAACGAAGTGATCCACTTTCACGCCACATTCAACACCGATCTCGAGATCCACAACGTCGAGCAGGCGCAAGCATTTCACGATGAGGACCTCCGGGAGCTCAAGAGAAAAGCCGTCGCCCAGCGCAAGGCCCTTGATCACTACAACAACGCGGTCAAGAACTTCTCTCCGGACGAGACAATCCTCGCCGCGGGTCGCGAATACGTTCAGTGCGTCTACAACACCTGCGAGTTCATCATGGACCCGCGCTGGGAGCGCACGGACACGTTTCTGTCGCTTCTGCCCGAGACATCACGCAGCGTCCGCTCATACCGGCACTGCTTGAACTGCACCCGCTGGATAAGTGGTGTGTACTACCGCATTCACTATTTCATGGAGGAGAAGGACAAAAACCTCTACGAAAAATTCGACGTGGCCGAGGAGTTGCGCGATTTCATGCGAAACGTCGTCTACAGTTACGTCATAGAAAAAACCAATGCGCGTGTGGAGATACGCCTGAACCAGCTCGATCCGGCCGTCCTCGGAGGCAACCGTCACCGTTTTCGCCGTATGATTTTCAACCTGGTGATGAACGCGGTCGATGCGATGAGTCATAAGAAGGTCGGCGTGCTGACCATTAGTGTTTTGGTCGATGGCGACGGTGTCATCCTGCGCGTGCGCGACATCGGGTCCGGTATACCCGCCGAGAAGATCGAGCAGCTCATGACCGATAAAAAGAGCCTCGATGGCGAATTGCACTCCCTCGGATTTGTTTTCGTTCGCCAGACGGTTGCGGAATTCAACGGATCACTATCCATTGATAGCGTGGTTGACAAGGGCACTACGATATCGATCTATTTGCCGCGACTGGTCGGCGCAGTTGCCGAACCGCAGAAGCAGGTGGAGCGCGAGAATACCGACCTTGCCCACAAGGTCGACAAGCTGCGGTTGGAAGAAAGAGCCGCATACCTGAAGAAGACCGCTAAAAGCGGCAACCAACATGACACCTGCGGAGAGACGATTTATGGCGACTACCTGGTTTCGGATGCGGAGTTTCCCGGGGCCATCTTCGCCATCGCGGTGACGGAAGACAACGAGATCGATCTCTTCACGCACAGACCGTACGAGCGCCACTGGAACATCACGCACGAGGATTTATCACCGATGCTTTTCGAGGCCACCGTGCGCGGCCGACTCGAAGAGGAAGAGGACAAGACGCCGGCCTTGATCTTCAAGTCACCTCAGAGTGTACAGGAGTACTTTGAGTTTAAGGGAGTGCCCGACGAGGATAGAAAACCGGAAACGTATATCGCAATGGTTCACGATGAACTCATCCGCATCAGCCGGACCATTATTGACACGGGTATGCCCGCGGACATTGGCGTCCGCGTGACGGACCTGAAGCAATTTTTTCCTTATAACCAGGAGTTGGCAGAACAAGAGCTTTTCCCACTGAAGACATTGGCAAGGCTCAACCAGCATTCAGAAGAGAACCCGTAGTAAAGCGGCTATGTCACATGTGACGGCGAGGCCAGTACGGCCAGGCTACGGGCGGCAACAAAACCAATAGAAAGGAGATAAAGATGTCTACATTGAAAACAGTCTTACAACGCAAGATCGAGGAGCATCGTCCACGAACGATGAAGCTTCTCAAGGAACACTCAGACGTGAAAGTCGGCGAAGTCACGATCGGTCAGGCTATCGGTGGCGCGCGTGGCGTCAGGTCCTTAGTGACCGATATATCCTACCTGGACCCGATGGAGGGCATCCGCTTTCGCGGCATGACAATTCCGGAGGTGTTCGAGGCCCTGCCGAAAGCACCCGGTTGCGAGTACGCGTCCGTGGAGAGCTTCTGGTATTTCATGCTGACCGGTGACGTACCGACGATGGAGCAGGCCGAAGAAGTCATAGAGGATTTCAAGGGCCGTGCGAAGGTGCCGCAGTACGTCTTCGACGTTCTGAGGGCGATGCCGGAGGATTCGCATCCAATGGCGATGTTCTCGGCGGCGATCACTTCGATGCAGCGCGAGTCCATCTTTGCGGAAGAGTACCGCGAAGGGCTCGGCAAGATGGATCTGTGGGGGCCGACGTACGAAGATTCCTGTAACCTCCTGGCGAAGCTACCGACCATCGGTGCGTTCATTTATCGCCTCATGTTCAAGAATGGGGATATCATCGACCCGGATCCAGATTTGGATTTCGGCGGCAATTTCGCCCATATGATGGGCATCGACAAACCCTACGACGATGTAGCGCGGATGTACTTCATTCTGCATTCGGACCACGAATCGGGCAATGCGTCGGCCCACACCGTTCACCTGGTGGCTTCAACATTGTCCGATTGTTACTACGCGCTGTCGGCCGGAATCAACGCCCTGGCCGGGCCGTTACACGGACTGGCAAACGAGAACGTGCTGCGCTGGACGCAGGGTTTCATGGAGAAGCTCGACGGTAAAGAGCCGACCCCGGATGTCATCCACGAGGCGCTGTGGGCGACGCTGAAAAGTGGCCAGGTGGTCCCGGGTTACGGGCATGCAGTGGTGCGCAAAACAGACCCGCGCTACATGTCGCAGCGTGAGTACTGCTTGAAGGTTCTGCCGGATTACCCCCTCTTC
>JAUXHN010000268.1 GCA_030621515.1 Deltaproteobacteria bacterium
AGATAAAACCAGCTCAAATACGCGATTTGTTTTCTTCGTAGATTACCCATTTGTTAATCCTCCGAGATGTGCGCAAAAGAGAAGCTCACGAATGCCGTCACGAAATAGGGCGGAATGTACTCGTTTCCCCCTTGCGAGGTGATAGTCATTTTTTCGTGGAGGAATTGAGCGATCACCAATCAAACCTTCAAATGCTTGGCCATCGCCTGTTGTCCCTGCTCTCTTTAGCTGCCTGAGCCGATAATTCGACTGTCTCTCATCTCATCTTACGATATATTGCCTTCAGGAGGGGCAACTTTGTCCCCCAAGATGAATAGCGCGGGGAGGATCGGCCATGCGACAATTGCGAAGAGCGTTCATCGTGGCGCTGGTGAGCAGCGCGCTTGCCTGCCTCGGCTGTTCGTCGTCCGACGACGACGATTCGAATGGCACGGGCGACGTGTACACCGTCGAGTCGGGCCGGTACGTGGTCGACGAGCTCTACGGTCACGAGCCGAGCGACGAAACGATTCTCATGGCCATCGAGCTGGTGGTCGACAGGACCGTCGAGACCGCTCGGTTCGAGCTCGACGGGGGTGGAGAGGTTGCGGTCACCCTGAGTGCGCGCACCTCAACAGCGACTTGCTGCTGCACCATGGATAGCTGCGCAGAGATGGAGGTGCTCGATCTGTCCGTAGATCCGCTGGTGCTCGAGTCGATGACATTCGACCTGCCGGTGATGCTCAACGTCTTTCCGACGGGTAATGGCACGCTGGTGCTGCGCGAGGACGATGGCTCGAATCAGCTCCACTACCCGCAGGAGAAGCACATCGTCTTCGTCCCGAGCCCGTAGCGCGCTCTCTATAGCTGACTGAGCCGAAAATTCGGCTGTCTCCAAGCAAAGATCAGTCGCAGGCGTAGTAGCAGCACACCCGCCCGGATTCGCAGGTGAGGCCGAGCCCGTCGGTTATCCAGCAGGTAGGGCAGGAGGTTCCCTCAATGCAGTTGTATTCCGAAGCCTCGGTGCAGGTGTATCCGGTCGGAGCGGTCACGCAGCAATAGCCGCCGCACTCGAAAGGCTCGAGATTTCCATACGGCTCCTCGCCCACCGGACAGTACATCCACAACTCGTCGGTGCAAGTGCCCCCCACGCTGGCACACGCATCCGTATCGGTGCCCGTATCCGTGTCGGTGTCCGTGTCGGTGTCCGAGTCCGTGTCGGTGTCCGAGTCGGTGTCGCTGTCGGTGTCCGAATCCGTATCGCTGTCAGTATCGGTATCCGTGTCCGAATCCGTATCGGCGTCGGTGTCGCCGTCCGTGTCGGTATCGGTGCCGGTTCCTTTGTCGTCGTCACCACATCCGCCGGCCGTCGACACGGCGAGCAGGAGTGTGAAAAGCCCCCCCCATAATAATTTTACCTTCATCTTGCTTCTCCTTTTACTGTTCATCCGCCGTAGCCTGTCCTCTCGATCGCGGAGGCGGACAAGCCAATTCAATAGATCTTCGAGTTTAACAGAAAACGAGAGGCTGCGGTGTTGCGATTCGCCCTTGACGCGCGAGGGCTCATGTTCGTAGGGTCCACCGCATGAGTGAGACCGGGCAGGAAAAATCGGTTGTAAGAACCGCAGGGCGCGGGGTGATATACATCACCTTCGCCAAGGCCTGGTTCATGCTCACGGGTTGGGCGCTCATCTTCATCCTGCCCAGGGTGTTCAAGTGGTCTGCGGGCGGTGACGACGAGATGGGTCAGGCTCTCTTCGGAGCCTACGGCATCGTCTTCACCGGTGTCTCATTCATCAACAACGGCATCATCACCGGGACAATACAGTCGGTCTCCAAATTCACCAGCGCAGATGAGTCCCAGGCGGGCGCGATCCGCAAGACGGCGCTCCTGGTGCAGGGGGGCATCGGTGTTCTCCTCGGTGCCGCATACGCCGGCGTCTCCGGCTTGCTGGCGCATTACTGGTTCGAGGCCCCCGAGCTGGCCAACCTCATGAGGCTGAGCGCCGGGGTCATCGTCGCCTACTCGTGCTACGCGGTGTTCATCGGTTCATTCAACGGCCTTCGCCTCTTCAGTCGTCAGGCGCTCTTCGACGTGGTCTACGCCACCCTCAAGACGGCCCTCATAATCGGGTTTGTCGTCGCGGGCTTCGAGGTCCTCGGCACTGTCCTGGGGTTCCTGATAGCCGCCTGCGTCATCGCGGTCCTGGCGGGGTTCGCGTCGCGGGTCAGGGGCGGGGAGCATTTCCCGGCGAAGCGCTACCTGGGGTTCGCCTGGATACTCATCCTCTACACGTTCATTCTCAACCTGGTCATGATGCTCGATCTGTACGTGCTCTCCGGGCTCGTGCCCGATCTGGCCATATCCGGGCAGTACAACGCCGTTCAGAGGCTCGCCTTCATTCCGTACCAGGGGGTCATCTCCATAGCTTTCGTCATCTTCCCCCTTATTTCGAAGGTCACCTCCATGAATGACCACGAAAAGGCCCGGATATACGTTCGCAAGACCCTGCGATTCACCGCCGTGCTGGTGGTGGCCCTGGCCACGGTCTTTGCGGCTCTTCCCGAACAGGCCATGGGGCTCGTGTTCGAGCCCGAGTATGGGGTCGGGGCTCCGGCGCTCCGAATCCTGTCGATTGGGATATGCGCCTTCGGTCTGATGGTCGTCGGAAATTCCATTCTCAACGGTGCTGGACATCCGTGGCGAGCCATGGCGGTTGTGCTGGTCGGTACGGCAGTGATGATCGGTTCTGTTTTCACACTGGTTACTCTTGCCGGCTCCGGCCCCGGGGTTCTTCCGGCAGCGGCGACGGGTACGACTATCGGCATGTTCGCGGCGCTCCTGGTATGCGGGATCATGGTTCATCGGAAGTTCGGCACGTTCTGGCCGTGGCTCAGCATACTGAGGGTGGCGGTGGCGGCGGGTGTCGCGATCGGCGCGGGACACTTCATGCCGGTCATGGGCAAGGTAGTCACCCTGGGCGAGTGCATCGGGGTGATGGTGATCTACTTTGTGGTGCTCCTCGCGACCAGGGAGTTCGGCAAGGAAGACTTCTCCCAGTTGAAACAGGTGCTGAAGAGGGGTTGAGCCGGCGGTTCAGCTATTTTTTGAAAACCGTTTCAATGCTTCGGCCAGAGGTTCCTCGTCTTCGATGCCCCTACGTCCCCGATGCCCCCGACAATGTTCGCTATACGCCGCCGTTCGCCGCCGTTCCGCCGCTCTCACCGCCGCTCCTATTACCTCTCGGACAACGTTGGCCTGTTGGGCACAGTGTGTGCTTTGCGCCCCTCGGTGCAGAGCGTTTTTTCAACAACACCGGAGTACAAACCCAGAAAACCGGAAGAAACGGTATTGCACCGGGTTGTGCGGGATCATCTGGATGATTTCCTGCAGGAGGCGAGGGAACGGTCTCGCGACGGCGAGGGAATGCCGGACTTCATTGTGCAGGAACTGAATAAGTTTCTGACTTGCGGATCACTGGCCGGTGGCTTCGCCAGGTTCAAATGCCAGGATTGTGGGCACGAGAGACTCCTGGCGTTCTCCTGCAAGCGGCGTGGAATTTGCCCGAGCTGCGCGGGCAGGCGAATGGCCGAGAAGGCGGCACATCTGGTGGACTCCGTTTTTCCCGTAGTTCCGGTGCGGCAATGGGTTCTCAGTTTACCTTTCGATCTTCGCTACATGATGGCCTGGGACCACCGGCTTACCAGGCGAATTCTTCGCGCCTTCTCGCGTGAGCTTGAGAAGTACTATCGAGAGAAGGCCAAGAAGCGGGGAGTGAAACGAGGGCAAGGAGGCGCAGTCACGGTGATCCAGCGCGCCGGTGGAGCGTTGAACCTGAACGTCCATTTTCATACGGCGTCCATCGATGGGGTTTTTGAACAGACAAGCGACGGCGATCTCAAATTTTACCGCGTTTTCGCGCCCACGACCGATGAGGTGAAGGATCTGGTCAATAGGGTGAGAAAGCGCGTTTTGAGAATCCTCGGTCGTAATAAGATATCGCTGAGAGATGCCGATGGTATCTTCGAAGACTCCTTCTCGGAGGAGCACCCGGCGCTCGCGGCGGCGGCGTCCGCGTCGATCCATCAACTGGTTGCATTTGGAGACAGGGCGGGCCGGAATGTTCTTCGGATGGGAGTGGAGCCTGATCCCGACGAGAAGCCGGTAAAATACAAGCGGAAGCGTCACGCGAGAATGGGCGGCTTCGACCTTCATGCGGGCCCAGCGGTTCCGGCAAAAGACAGGGAGCGGCTGGAGAGACTTCTTCGTTACCTGCTGCGGCCACCGATAGCCCAGGGCAGGTTGAAAGAACTTCCCGACGGAAGAATCGCGCTGCTGATGAAATCGCGTTGGGATGACGGCACAACCCATATTGTATTTCAACCCAAGGAACTGATCGAGAAACTCGTAGCGATCATTCCACACCCGCAGACAAACCAGCTCATCTATCATGGAGTTCTTGCGCCGCACTCCCGCCTGAGGAGGCAGGTTGTAGCCTACGGAAGGCCGGCGGCGGTGCTGGAAGATGACTTGCCGAAGGAAGATGCCGAGACATTCGACGAGGATGAGACCAGGCACATGGCGTGGGCCGATTTGATGCGGCGGTGCTTTGGGCTGGATGTTCTCGAGTGTCCGAAGTGCTTTGGGCGAATGAAGCTGATCGCGTTGATCGAAGATCCCGCAGTCATCAAGAAGATCCTCGAGCACCTGAACCTGCCGAGTGAAGTGCCAAAGGCCCGTGCGGCAAGACCACCGCCGGAGCAGGTGAACCGTGAACTCTGGGATGCCGTTGATCCTGTATATGACGATCCAGCCTGATCCAAGACCCGCCAATTCTTTGCGGAGCAGAACCGATCCATCCTCACCGTGAAAACTGCTTTAATGGGCGGGTCTCTTTAGCTATCCGAGCCAAAAATTTGGCTGTTTCTCATCTCATCTTACGATATAATGCAGTCAGGAGGGGCAACTTGTCACCCCAAAGTACAAATGTCGGGTTCTCACTCCTGGCCGGGTCGGTTTCTGGGTTCTTTCTCTCCTTTATATCTAAATGATTCTGCTCCTTTCGAAGCTCTCTTTAGCTG
>JAUXHN010000163.1 GCA_030621515.1 Deltaproteobacteria bacterium
GGATGCACGAGCACGATCTTCATGGAATAATTCTATATCCCTAACCTGCATAATTCGCCAGCCTGCCGATAAAATAGCGTATCCCGCGCCGGTGTCACGTTGTAATACCCCGGAGGATAGGAGAGCGAGGCGTCAAAACAGCTTTGCGGAATCAAGGAGGATGGTCACGGGGCCGTCGTTGACGGAGCGAACGTCCATCATGGCGCCGAATACGCCCTTCTCGCACGGAACGCCGAGCTCCCGAAGCACGGACACGAATTGCTCGTACAGCTCGTTCGCCGCAACCGGCTCCATGGCGTCTGTGAAAGAGGGTCGTTTTCCCCTGCGTACGTCCCCGTACAGCGTGAACTGGCTGATGACCAGCGCGGCCCCGTCGACATCGATCGCCGAGCGGTTCATGTTTCCCGCGTCATCGCGAAAGATCCTCAAGCCGGCGATCTTCACGGCCAGGTATTCCAGATCCTTGCGGGTATCGCTTTTACATACGCCGAGATACACGAGGAGGCCGTTTTCTACTGAGCCGACTATTTCTGCATCAATAGATACAGATGCTTCTTTGACCCGCTGAACAACGGCCCTCATGGTTTGGGTAGTCTTAGCGTCTTTGTGAGCTCGGTAACGATCTTGAAATAACTCGACCTGTCATGGCGTTCGTTGAGGATGTGAAAATCCTTGCGGGACAGGCCCACGCAGCCGAAGCAGTAGTTGCACTCGGTCAGATCCCGGCTCAGGTAGATGAACGCCGAATTGGTGCAGGACTCGCACTCGATGCTGTTGACCAGGTGGTGGCATCCGGAGCAGGACAGACAGTTGGTAAGGTTGGTGCTGGTAGAGCAGTTCCTGGAGTACGAACACCGATAACACCGGTCGCAGTCCTCGCAGAACACGCAGTTCGTGCAACGGGTGCAGCCCTTCAGGTTATGACCCTTGGTGTTGACCGGATCGGTGTCGAACGCGTGTTGCAGTTCTTCGAGGCGTTTTGTAAATTCCTTTGAATCCATATTGATAGCTCTACCCGCCGATGAGAGAGGCGATGTGGGCGTAGTTGACCTGGCTCGCCAGCTGGTTGGCGGGGACTTCGCTGGCGGCGTTGGTCACCTTGACGGTGATCATCACACGGTTGTGAACCATCACTATCACCTCTGCGTTGTTGTTGGTCTTGGTCCAGGATTGGGTGCCCGGGTACGTGCCGAAGTTCACAGGACCCCGACGTTCCTTCGAGGAATCTATCTGCATGCTGCGCATCATGTTGAACGGCATGGCGATCATGGGGTTCATCGAGGTGTCCACGATTTCTATCGTGGCTTCCATGCCACCCTGAGTGAGTTTGCACTTGGCGGTGGAGACGGAGATCCCCATCATGTTGGCGCTCTCACCCTCTATCTCACCCTTCAGGGCCCAGCCCGGGGCGGCTGTGGGCAGCGCCTGGGAGAGCGACTGCCACGGGATCATCTGTGTCGGTACGCCTCCGGCCTGACCCTGAGCCTGGCCCATGGCCTGCCCGAGGGCGCCTGCCAGTCCCGTGAGCGGATTCACCGGTTGCCCGGCGGGGGCGACGGGTTGCGCGGGCACATTGGGTTGCATCGGCTGCATTGGCTGCATGGGCTGTACGGGTTGCTGCCCCGGTTGCTGGAAACCGGGAGCCTGCCCCGGGTAGGCCTGTTGGGGGTAGCCCTGGGGATACGGGTTCTGGGGTTCGGACTGGCATCCGAAGATCAAAGCGAGTCCGGTGATAGCGAGCGCTACGAGCAGTGCCTTGAAACCAGTCATTTCTGTTCTCCTTGAAAGGTTCGGTTAACGAATAGACAAAGTACCACCGGGCACCGCGTCGGTAAAGGAGTCAGAGTCCTTCAGATCCGGGTATGTTGCCCGGTGGCGAGTCAATGCTAGAATGTCGCACGATGAAACAGGGCACCGGCAACTTTGCTAATTCGTTCGTTGTTGCTGCGCTGCTGGCGGTCGCGGCCTGCGGCGGAGCCACTCGGCTGCTGGAGCGGCGGCAGATCGATTCGGAACTGCTCGGGCGCGCCAAGGAATTTTCAGTGCTGCGGGCCCCGGCGGCCGAGGGCGTCGATCCCGCGACCCTGCCCGTAGTAGTGCTGCTCCATGGCATGGGCGACAACCACGTGTCCCTCGACCGCTTCGGTCTCTCGGAGCGGCTCCGCGCCGCCATGGGCGAGGGCCGCGTGCCTCGCGCCCACTTCGTCATGCCCGACGGCGAGCGGGGGTTCTGGATCGACTGGCACGACGGTTCCCTTCTCTACGAGCGATACGTCCTCGAGGAGATACTGCCTGCGGGCGAGGCCCTGCTGGGCGTGGAAGGAGAGCGCGATCGCCGACACCTGATGGGCGTCTCGATGGGTGGCATCGGCGCGCTGCAGATAGGCCTGCGTCACCCCGAACTGTTCGCCTCGATAACCAGCCTTTCCGGCCTGATCCTTGATGCGGAGGGGGCGCGGGATTTCCTGCACACGGCGTTCGTCCGCCATGTCGTTGATCTCGAGCGGATTTTCGGCGACGGCACGGACGAAGCGTACATGGACGCCTGGAACCCATTTTGTACGTCGGCCCGCCGCGCCCCGGATCTCGGCCAAAGGATCTTCCTGGCCGCGGGCAGCCGCGAGGACGAGGATTTCCGAAACACGACCACGGCCTTCCATGAGCACCTCGAACGGCTCGGCGTTGATCACGAGTTCGAGATCTACGATGGAGAGCACGGGTGGAAGTGGTGGGCGCCGGTTATCGAACGCTCCATCGCCTACGTTATGGGCGGTTCCTGATTGGCAGCTTGGCGTCGGGTTTTCTTATGTAGTTGGGTTCGAGGGTCATGGGATCGTCGGGTCCCTCGTTTCTGAAAAGTTCGAGGCCGTGAAGAGCGAGTAGATAGGCGTCGGGGGCGCCTGTTCGGAGGGGGAGTATGACGCCCATGCCGGCGAGATCCTCGCGGTATTTTTGAGCGCCGCTCCCGGTGATATATACGGGCTCTTCCTGCGATATCCCGCTCGTCAGATCGGAAAACCGCGAGGGGTTGATCACACGCTCACTGGAGATCATAGTGCAGGCGGGGAGGCCGGCTTTTTGTGAGACGCGGTACATCGCCGCGTAGATCTCTCCCCTCCCGGCATCCAACAAGGGAGCTACAAGACCGTCAACTCCCGCGCTGCGCGCTATTGCCTCCAGGGTAGGCACACCCTTGATGGAGGCGCCGCAACTCGCGGCGATGCCCTTGGCTGTGCTTATACCGATCCGCAGGCCCGTGAAAGTACCGGGCCCGATACCGAAGACCACCAGGTCCACGTCTTTCATCTCGTGGCCGCCCGTTTCGAGAACGACCCCCAATCGGTGGAGCAGTGTCTCCGCATGACCGGGTCTGGCCGGGGCCGATATCTCCGCGAAGGTCTCGACCCGGTTGTCGTTCGTGTCGTTTTTCATGAGGACCCAGCCGGCGGATCCCTGAAAGGTGGAAGTATCGAAAGCCAGGATGAGCATGCGATCTGAGTATCATGCCGCGCTCGCGCGGAGAAGGTCGCATTTTGGACCCCACCCCCTCAGTCCCCCTCCCCACCGCAGGGAGGGGGAAGAAGAAGGGAAAGCTGATCTGAATTGAATCTGAGCTAGCCCCTCCCCGCAATGGGGAGGGGTTGGGGTGGGGTCTCCGGGAGGGGGGTCGCGGTGAATACACTTGAACACCGTCCTCATTTGACGTATGTTCCCTCCGCTTTTCAAAGGGATCCAGGAGGTTCCATATGGCTCGTGTAACAGTAGAAGATTGTTTGGAGAGAGTTCCCAGCCGTTTCGCTCTTGTCGTCGTTGCGGCGAAGCGGACGCGTCAACTCATCAAGGGTTCCGACAAGATGGTCAAAAGCAAGAACCGCGAGGCGGTTACTTCCCTGCGCGAGATCGCGGCCGGGGCGGTGAACGTCAAGCAGGATGTGCAGGAACTCGTCGAGGCTACCGTCGAGGGAGCCCCACAAAAGACCGTCTATTAGTCCCCGGTAAAGCCTCAGCTTCCCCGTTCTATTCGATGGGAGGCATGTCGTTACAGGCGAGTTCTATCGAATCCAGTATTGTCGCGAATGCTCCGGCGAGATCTCCATCGCAGATATTGGCCCAGGTGGCGTAGCTCCCGGTCATGCTCAGGAACTCGTGAAGGCGGGGGGTCGAGGATGCGGCCCCGAATGTGCTCGAGCAGCCGGAGTTCTCGGGCCCTGATATCACGCCGAATACCATGTGTTCGTAAGTGGGCTTGATGGAGAGGAACCCCTTGGGATCCGAAACGTATAGATCGAGAGGCCCGGGGGTGAAGTTCTCCGCATCCCAGAAGGCGGTCCAGTACGTGTTTGCCAGGGACTCATCGTCCTCGTCGGTGATGATTATGGCCACGAACAGAGCGTCGTCGCGGAGGAAGCCGGCGTTCTCCGCGTTGATGTGACCCTCCCCCGAAATTCCGTCGGTCATTCCGCGCCGGATAGCCTCCAGGGGCATCTCGTTGCTCCATCCCCCTGTTCCAAGCTCGGCTACACACGCGAACTGGTCCACCACGTCCGCGCTGGGGCCGCTCATGAACAGGCTGGTCGGAGCGTCGCAGGCGCCTCCGTTTCCCAGGGGCGTATTCTGGAGAACTCCGTCTTCTCCCTCCTCGAGGGGACATCCGAGGGGCGTGCAGTCGTGGTGGTCCACATCCGTAGAGGTCACCCCAACGTGGTAATCGAGCTGACCGCCGGTACCGCCCACCTCGTATGCGTCCAGGGCCTCGATGAAGCCGGCGAAGTTGGCGATGAGGTTGGTCTGCTCGTCGCCCATGCTCCCGGAATTGTCTATGACGAAGAGAATGTCCATCTTGTCGCAACCGTCATCGGAATCACTGTCGGAGTCGGAGTCGCTGTCGGAGTCGCTGTCCGCATCCGTGTCCCCATCCGTGTCAGTGTCCGTATCCCCGTCCGTGTCGCCGTCTGCGTTGCTCGGATCACTCGTGTCTTCACATCCGGGGAGGGCTGCCAGGAGCAATGCCGATTGAAGAATGAAAACGAATATTTTGAAGGTGCTCATCTTTCCTCTCTTTTTTGGGATTTGCCTTTTCCTGTTCTCATGTCCACTAATACAAGTGTACACCTTGATGATAATGGATGCGTTTAAACACATTCGTTTAAATCAATGATACAATCATCAGGGAGCTGACAATGAGTAAAAAGATCGCGAAGCTTTTTTTTCTATTTGTGCTGCTGACGGTTGGAAACTGTGCGGGGCTCGAGGAAACTGAGGGGCTGGGCACGATAGATCTGGATACCGACACGGATACGGATACGGACAGCGACTCCGACAGCGACTCCGATAGCGACTCCGACAGTGACAGCGACAGCGACTCCGACAGTGACTCCGATAGTGACACCGATGCAGACACTGATACCGACACGGATACAGACACTGATACCGATACAGACATTGATACCGACACGGATACAGACACTGATACCGATACAGACACTGATACCGATACGGATACCGACACGGATACAGACACTGATACCGATACAGGCACTGACACCGGGCCGGACATCTCGAATCCCGGGGCGCAGTGCCACCCGATCGGAACCTGCCTGGGGAACGCTCATTGCGCCCAGGTATTCGCGTCCGAGATCACCAGCTATTGCTATCTGAATTGCGGCGGGGCTCCCTCGGTCTGCACCAGTACTGCCTGGCCCAACTGTTACGCGGGAGTTACTCCGCCGACATGCTTTGCCACGACCACGGTCACGGGCACTTTCAATTGCGTCATCGACAACTGGTCCACCATCTCCAGCAATGTCGCAATGGTGAACGACGGCACGACCACCTATCACACCTCCTGCGCAGCCCAGTACATTGCGTCGACCAGTGAATATCAAATACAGATCGATTACAGTCCGACAGCCGACATTCAGCTCGATATACTGGTATTATGGCCCGCGGCGAATCACGCGACCTCCCCGGATATCACCAATGCGGAGTTCCAGGTCGTGGATGTCACCTATTCCGGAACAACTGCCATTGAACGCTGGGTCAGAGCTTTCGGGTTTCCCCCGGGCACGGGGACGGTCGACCTCTCACAGGCCAGCACTACAACCGGAGGAACCATCGCGGGAACCCTGAACTTGACAGGTTATTCCTACGACGCCGAGTTCAGTCCGTAACCGCCCCGTTGTCTGCCCCTTTCAGTTCTCCGAGCTTGAGTCCTTCGATGGACAGGCTGACGGCGCCGGTGATGCTGCTCACGCCCACATCGAGCAGCCAGCTGAACCAGGAGAACGCCACCGCGATCACGGGTTCCACATCGAAGCCCTCCACCAGGGCGAACATGATTGCTGCATGATAGACGCCCACGTATCCAGGGGCGGAGGGCACGGCCACGCCGAAGCCGATGCAGGTGAGCAACACCAGGCCAAAGGGCAGGGATGAGGGGAGTCCGAAGGCCTCCAGGCGCAGCATCATGGTGGCGAGCGCGGCGGCCCAGATGCATATGGAGAGGCCGACGGCGATGAGCGTCCCACGAGTGTTCTTGAGGGCGCCGAACCCGGCGGAGAAACGGATCCAGATGTTCCACACCCTGGTGCGAAGGCCACGGCCCTTCCCCGGTTGCGCTTCGCCCCGTCTTCGACGAGCGAGGATGATCAGGGCGACGAACCCGATCCCCAGAAGGACGCTCAGGAAGATGGAGGCAGTGCGGACGGACCCGGGAAGCGGCGCTACTTGAATAGCGGCCAGACCGATGGCGGCCAACAGAGCCATGTCCAGCATTCGTTCCAGGGCAAGGCTTCCCACAACCGACGGGAAACTGAGATTCGCCCCCTTGTGGATCGCCGCGCTGCGGGCAACCTCGCCCGCTCTCAAGGGCAATACGTTGTTGGCCAGGAACCCAATACATATGTACCGATATGCCTGGGTCCAGTGAAGGTTGCCGATGGGCTTGAGAAGGTGACGAACCAGCAGGGATCGGAGAACGATCAGGCAGAGCCAGTACACGGCAATGGATCCGAGCAGGGGAAGAATCTCGATTCTGTCGGTGGACGCGGTCAACTCCTTGAAGTGTTCGCCGATCGTCACGTCCCCGAATATGATATCGCGAAAAACGTACGCCAGTCCGCACGCGGAGAGCGTGATTCCCAGCAGCGCGAAGATCGACCTCCTCAAGCGGTTCGCTCTTCCTTTTTCCCCTTCGGACACCTGGATTTGACCTCCCCATGTTTGCAAGAAGAAACGCGGTCGACACCCGAACAATCCTGAGCCCGGTTGTAAAGACCCAATCCGTTGGCCTATCATCCAAACCATGAATGACCAGGATGCGAGGAATGACCGTATCACAATATTGGGCGGGGGGGCCATGGGAACCGCGTTGGCCAGGATGCTCTGCGATGCGGGTCGTGAGGTGACCCTGTGGACGTATGAGCCGGAGCTGGCGGAGCAGATCGAACGGATCCACGAAAACACCGTGTTCCTGCCGGGCGTGGAATTGCCCGGGACGTTGCGTGTGGTTTCCTCTCTGGCGCAAGCTCTGGGCGGGGCCCATGTGGTCTTTTCCGTGACGCCGTCCCAGGCCTTGCGCGCGGTGTGGACCGAGGCGGAAAAATATCTGGAGCCGGACGCCTCGGTCGTCTGCGCCTCGAAGGGCGTCGAGATCGGCACGGCCAAGTTGATGTCCGAGGTGCTCGATGAGATATTGCCCTCCGTCGGGCCCGAGCGCCTTGCCTTCCTGTCGGGCCCCAGCTTCGCAAAGGAGATCGTGGCGGGACACCCAACCGCGGTGGTGGTCGCTTCGAAGAACCTGGAGCTGGCCGGGAGTGTCCAGATGATCACCTCCACCTCCAGTTTCAGGGCGTACACGACGGACGACGTGATCGGCGTCGAGTTGGGGGGAGCCCTCAAGAACGTGATAGCCATAGCAGTCGGAGTAGCCGAGGGCCTTGGTTTCGGATTCAACACCAGAGCAGGCCTCATCACTCGCGGCCTTGCCGAAGTATCCAGGCTGGCGGTAACCTGCGGCGCAGATCCGTTGACCCTGGCCGGGCTGGCCGGAGTGGGAGATCTCGTTCTCACCTGCACGGGGCACCTGAGTCGCAACTTGCAGGTCGGGATACAGCTGGGTAAGGGTAAGTCCTTGAGTGAGATCCTCGAAGGGATGAAGATGGTTGCCGAGGGTGTGCAGACAGCCTACTCGGCGGTCGATCTGGCGCAGCGCCACGGTGTGGACATGCCCATATCCAGGGTTGTGGTGCAGATTCTCAACGGTGATATGGCTCCAGGGGAGGCGGTTCGATCGCTCATGTCGAGGCGGCTTCGCGAGGAGAAGGATTTATAGGGTATGACTCGTTTTCTGAGACGCCACGCAATCTTCTTCCTGTTTCCAGCGGTGGTCGTCGCCATCCTTTTTCTCGCCCGCATCAACTTCAGTACGGCGATGCGTTTTGGAGAGTGGGGGGAGAAGTCCATCGTCGAGAGCACGCTCATTCTGGCAAAGGAGAAGGTCGAGCGCGTGGAGCGAACCATCTCCACCATGGATCACGGCTTCTTCCAGATGTTGGATCCTGCCCAGATCGACATGGCGTGCGATCGGTGGAACACGGGGATCAAGCACTCACGCCTGGTAGAGGCGGCGGTCATTCTGGATGAGGAAGGGGAGATCATAGAGTACTTCTCCCGCGATAGTGACGCCAAGGCCGCGAAGCTGTACGAGTTGGTAACCGAAGAAGTCATCCCGTTGCTGGACATGTACGAATCCCTGTACCAGCACAAGCACCTCCACAGAATGCTGGAGGGCAAATACCGGCTGGTTACCTCGTTGACCAGGGATTTCGAGGGGCAATTCTACACGGCCTGCCTGATCTACGATACGCACGAGATAGTGGATCGGTTGTTCGAGGATCTGATTGGCGACGTGGGGAGGGACAGGATAATCAACGTAGTGGACTACGACGGCCGGATCATCTTCGGGAGCAACCTCTCCGGCGCCGGGGAGTTCATCGTCGTGCAGCGGTTTCCCTCGACACTCTACAAGTGGCGGGTGCAACTCGCGCCGAGATCGGCCGCACTCTTCTCGAACAAGGCCCGGACACAGAAGGTATCCGGATGGCTCCTCATCCCGTTGGCATTTGGGGTGATAGTCTTCGGATTGGTCGTGCTGTACATGGCCATGGTGCGCGAGCGCCGATTGGGCAGGCTCAAGAGCGAGTTCATCGCCAACACTTCCCACGAGCTCAAGACTCCCCTGGCGCTGATCAGGATGTTCTCGGAGTTGCTGGCAACCGATAGAGTTACTGAGGCCGGCAAGGTGCGTCGGTATCACGAGATCATTTTGCGCGAGACCGAGAGGCTCACGGTTCTCATCGATAACGTGCTGGATTTCTCGAAGATCGAGCGAGGAAAGAGCGCTTACGAGTTCAAGGAAATGGACCTCATTGAGGTGGTGAAACCGGCTATCGAGATCTACCGACACAGGATCGACGAGTCCGACGTGGAGATGGTGTTCACGGCGCAAGAGGATCTTCCCAGGGTACGCATAGACTCTGACGCCATAACGCTGGCGCTGATGAACCTGATCGACAACGCGCTCAAGTACGCCGTCGGTACGGATGTCATAGGCGTGGAGATTCACCGGGATTCCAAAAACGTTTACCTGGAGGTTTTCGACAAGGGAGCCGGCATCCCGGCTCACCACCTCAAGAGGGTGTTCGAGCGGTTCTACAGATTCCAGGCCACCGATCTACACTCAAACGGTCAGCGTGGTTCCGGTATCGGGCTCAGCCTGGTGGAGCATATCGCCAAGGCGCACGGCGGCTCTGTCACGGTTACCAGCACGCCCGGTGTGGAGACACGGTTCTCCATAAGGATCCCGTCGGTTGTATAGATGGTTTCAGTTACCAGGTGATCTTTTTGGGTCCCTTTTTTGAGGGCGGCCTTTCCGAGTCGTTGACCTGACCACCGGACGAGGGATAGGACGGCGGTGGAGTGTACGGGGGGGGGT
>JAUXHN010000328.1 GCA_030621515.1 Deltaproteobacteria bacterium
GTCCCCGGGAAAGGAAATCTCCATGGCAAAGGTAGAGTTCAAGGATGTAGACAAGATCTATCCGGGTGACATCATCGCCGTCTCGGATATCAATCTGACCATCGAGGACAGGGAGCTTCTCGTACTCGTCGGACCTTCGGGGTGCGGCAAATCAACCGTTCTGAGGATGGTGGCGGGCCTGGAGGAAGCGACCAGGGGAAGGATCTTCTTCGACGGAACGGATGTCACGGACCTTCCGCCCAAGAACCGCGATATTGCGATGGTCTTCCAGAATTACGCACTCTACCCCCACATGAATGTATTCGATAACATGGCCTTCGGACTGAAGCACAGAAAGCATCCCAGGAAAGAGATCGAAGAGCTCGTCCTCGAGGCGGCGCAGACACTCGGGATCGACCAGCTCCTCGAGCGCAAGCCGAAAGCACTCTCGGGAGGCCAGCGCCAGAGGGTCGCGCTGGGAAGGGCGATCGTCCGCAAGCCGAGCGTCTTCCTCTTCGATGAGCCGCTGTCCAACCTCGACGCGAAGATGCGCGTCCAGATGCGCACCGAGATCCGCAAGCTCAACCTTGACATCCAGACGACGATGATCTACGTCACCCACGACCAGGTCGAGGCGATGACACTCGGCGACAGGCTCGCCGTGATGGACGAGGGAACGATCCAGCAGGTCGGCACGCCGATCGACCTCTACAACAGGCCATTGAACAGGTTCGTCGGATCGTTTATCGGATCGCCCTCGATGAACTTCGCCGAGGGAGAAGTCACGGGAGGCGACGCTCCCGTATTCAACACTTCCTTCATATCCCTGTCTGTTCCGGAGAGGTTCAGGTCCGCCCTGGGCGACGGGAAACTGACGATCGGTATCAGGCCCGAGGACCTTTACATATCAGTCTCAGACCATGACCGTGGGAACTTCCACCATACCGAGGCCGTGATAGACGTCTCAGAGACGCTGGGGTACGAGATGATATTCCACGTCGACGCAGGTGGGCATCGCCTGGTCGTAAGAGAAGATCCCGACGTAAGGGGCTCTCACGGCGACAAGATAAGATTGAGCATCGACCTCGACCGCATCCACTTCTTTGACAGTGGCTCTGGTGCTTCCCTCCTGAAGTAACATCCCGAGCGCGTCAAACGAGGATGCTTGCTGACTGAGCACGAAGTATAGTCACAGTAATATTTTGTTTACTTCGTCCGGCAGCACCACGATTGTCCGGCGCGGACATTCGACTCAACTTATTATAACCTAACTTGAGCGATATCAATGATTGAAAAACTCCACCTGCCAGGGTAAAGTATTTGTAAGAAAGCAAATACAGCAACCTGGAATGGTTGCAGACAATAACCCAACAGGTGGAGAACTGATGACCCAAAATAACAGATTCCCAGAAGATAGTCACCCCCTGATTTCCGCCATCGAGGAGACCTCTGATACCCTGACCAGCCGGGCCGGTCTGGCTCTGTTTGCCCGATATCTCGACAGGATCGGCCTGGCCTGGTTCGTGGATCGCTGGCTGGCCCCTATCCGCAAAAACAAAAAGGGAGCCTCTGCTGTCGAGTGTTTTCGCCAGATCATCCTGTTTCTCATCGACGGCACAAGTCGCCATCTGACGTACTTCGACGCTTTGAAAGACGATGCCGGATATGCAGCGACTATTGAACGGCGGCCAGGTGATCTGCTGTCATCCCACGCTGTAAAGCGGTTCTTCGGCAACTTCACCTTCGGTCGGATCTGGCTGCTGCGCAGACTCCTGCAGGAGATCTTCGTCTGGAGGCTCTGCCTGAAAAAACCAAAAGTCGTGATCCTTGACCTCGATGTGATGGTACTCGATAACGATGACGCGCCGAAGCGCGAAGGCGTCACGCCCACCTACAGGAAGGTCAAGGGGTTTGCACCGCTGCAGATGGTCTGCGACAGGATCGTCATCGACGCGGTTTTCCGGGCCGGACACCACCACAGCAACCACAAGGATTCGACAGAGAAGATGGTCGAGCACATGGTCGGCCTGATCCGGCGGCGATATTCCAGGTCGGTGCCGATCGTTATTCGCCAGGATGCCGGCTTCTTCGACCAGAAGCTCTTCGACCTGTACGAAGAACTCGATGTCGGATACCTCGGCGGCGGCAAACTGTACAAGGACATCAAGGAGTTCGTCGCACAGGAGCCTGCCGATCACTGGGCCACGCATATGAACAGGCAGCAGGAGTGGCGTTACCTCGAGTTTGGCGACAGGAGGCAGAACTGGAGTTGTTTCCGGCGCGCCATCTTCTGCAGGCCGACCCACGAAGATCGGCAAGGGTTGCTTGAGTGCGCCAGGCCCGACACCCTGATCTACACCAACGTGGGCACAGGCGGGAAGATCGACGCCATGTTGCGCGACGCCGGTGCCGTGGATCTCTTCGATGCCGCCGCGCTGATCGAGTGCTACCACGGCCGGGGCTTCGACGAACTGGTTCACCGGGCCCTGAAGGATTTCATCGACGAGAAGCTCCCGTTCAAGGGGTTCCGGCAGAACACCGCATTCTACTACACGGCACTGATCGCCTTTGCGCTGTTTGAGGCCTTCAAGTCCGATGTCACCGACCCGGTCATTGCCATCACCGCCTATCCCACCACGCTGCGACGTTCCCTGATCGATGTCGCCGGGAAGATCGTCTGCCACGGTGGGCGGATCGTCTTGAAGGTCACCGGCGCGGTGCTCAGGCGCCTGCATTTCGACAAGCTTTGGCAAAGATGCTTGTCGCCACCGCCGATTCCCCGGTTTACATAGCCGGCCTTTAAATCCTTCGGAAAGAAAATGGGATCCCAGAGCTTACAAGGGACAGGTGCGCCCGCATCGGGGCATCTCAGCGGGTTTTTCGGGGATTATTCGAGGTCTGGAACTCAGCTGCGTGTTGCCGGAGCCAAACGGAATGAATTCCTGGGGGATGGCAAGAAAATC
>JAUXHN010000029.1 GCA_030621515.1 Deltaproteobacteria bacterium
GATAGCCATTTGGGATTACCTCCACTGACAGAAATATCATTGACTGTTCCGTGAACTGCCAGGTTGCCAATATTTCCACCTGGAAATATTATCGGATCAATAACGAAACTATCGGTGGAAAAAACTATATTGTTGCTGTTCAGCTCTAATGCGGCGCCATCGGGTAATCCATCGAGAGGTCCATCTCCAAATCTGGAAACTATTTCTTCATCAATGAGCTTGCGAGACAGAAGTCCTCCCCCGCCATGATCAAGTTGTATTTTCTTTTCTCTTATCACGAGTTTTCACCTTGCGTATTTGTAATGAGCAGCACAACTTCCCTCGGAGCTGACCATGCAAGGGCCAACCGGATTTGCCGGGGTGCATTCAGAACCGAACATGGGGCAATCAGACGGTCTAATTGTTCCTCTTAACACATCACCGCATCTGCAGTTGATATCGGGCTCTCCTCCTTCGGTAGATACCGAAAATTTGATTGATGCATCAAATTTGGAAAATCCCTGTCTTATTACAAGCCCACTTTGGGGAATTATACCAATTCCCCGCCATGAAGCGTCTGTGGGTTCGAGATATGTCTCAATGAGTTTTTGCGCCGTCTTGTTTCCCTGAGGTTTGACTACTCTACTGTACTGGTTTTCCAAAACGGGTCTATCATTGGCCAGTTGATTGGCCAGGTTTTTAATGCCATATAAAATGTCAAGAGGCTCAAAACCACAGATAACACATGGAACGCTGTGCTTTTCAACAATGGGTCTGTATGCATCGCTACCGATAATGGTACTTACGTGAGCAGGGCAAATGAAACCATCCACGTTTACCGCCGGATCTGAAAGTAATGCAAAAAGAGCCGGTGGAACCAGCTTGAATGCTGTAAGTAAACTGAAATTATCAACGCCCTCTCTTACGGCCCTCGGAATAAGTGTGGTCAGCGGAGCCATTGTTGTTTCAAAACCAATGGCCAAAAATACAACCTCTCTATCCGGGTTATCCTTTGCCAGCTCAATAGACTCCAACGGTGAATAGCACACTCGCACATCAGCCGCATCGCTTCTTGCCAGAGCCAGATTTTGCTCACTTCCAGGGACCTTTATCATGTCTCCAAAAGTGGAAATTATGTGTCCACGGCTTGCAAGCTCAATGGCAGCATCGATATAGGCTGCATCCGTAACACAAACCGGACAACCGGGACCACTCAACAATTCAATATTATCAGGCAGGATGTCTCGAATTCCGTATCTGGAAATAGCCATGGTATGGCTGCCACAAACCTCCATGAGACGGATAACTCTGTTTTGCGTTGCTAACTTAACCCCTTCTATTGCAATTTCCCTGGCAAACTGCTTGCCGGCATCGGCATTTCGAAATCCCTCGATATATTTCATTATTCTTCGCTGTCCGCCTGATAGGCCTCTGCCATATGAGAAAAAAACTCCAACCTTTCGTTTGCTTCTTCTTCGTCGAGCATTTCTATTGCATATCCGGCATGAACGATGACGTAGTTTCCGATTTTAACATCAGGAATCAAGGACAATTCAACATTGTAATGAGTTCCACCCAGCTCAGCAACTCCCATGTTGTCTCCGTGGAGATCTATTACTTTCATTGGAACTGCCAGGCACATTATATATTTCCTCCTGCAATCGAAATCTGACCGAGAGATATTGCCCCATCTCCGGGCGGCATCTTCTGTGGCAAGAAAACTGAAAAACCTCGCTGTGCGAGCTTTTTATGCAACAGCTCACACAAAATGCGGTTCATCATTACTCCGCCGGTTAACACAATTTGGTTTATATTTGTCACTTCTCGTCCATGAGTAGCCATTTCAACGGCCGCGTTTACCATTGTTCTATGAAAAGAAACAGATAAAGCAGGCCTTCGTTTGTTTTCTATCGGCAAAAGTTTGGAGGCCTCAATAAAAACCTTTTTTAAGTCAACAAAAAGCATCCCGTGTCTTACCTCAGTATCAAATGGCAATGGCGGAATATCGTCAGCTGAACCAGAAAAGCTTTTGGCTGCAGCTTCGAGCAATATGGCGCCTTGCCCCTCGTAGGTGACGTCAAACGGGGATACTCCGATCAAGATGGAAAATGCGTCAAAAAGCCTTCCTGCGGAATGGGAAATAGGTGCGTTTATGCCTTTTTCGCACTGCAATTGCCAGACTTTCAATTCCTGAATATTGATATTGAACATGGACAGCCACTCTGCGTTCATTTCAATACCGGCCTCAAGACACCTTGCCACAAGTTGCCTGATCGGCTGTTTGACAGCGGCGTCAGACCCTGGCAACCGCGCGCCTTCAAACGTGCCGAGCCTCGAGAACCCGCTTTCTTCAACGAACAGCAGTTCACCTCCCCAGATATTTCCATCACTGCCAAGTCCCGTTCCATCAAATACCAGGGCCATGGATTCGTTGAGTCCGTGTTCCGCCATACAGGAAGCAGCGTGCGCATGATGATGCTGAACTTCAATGATCGGGAGATTGCTCTTTTTGGCAAAAGCCTTGCCCAGCATTGTAGAATGCATATCCGGATGTAAATCAACTGCAACAATGTCCGGAATTCTTTTATAGAACTCTGGAAAACTTGTCAGTACACGCTCCAGGCCATCAATCGCCGGTGGCGTTTCCAAATCTCCAATATGGGGAGAAACAACCACTTCTTTTTCAAAGCCGATGGCGACGGTGTTATTAAGTTCGGCTCCCATTGCGAGAATGTTCTTTTTCAACATTCTTTTTAAGAAAATTGCCTCTGGCGCATATCCTCTGGCTCTTCTGATGATTTGTATTCGTCCTGCATTTTCTGCGATCAGTGAATCGTCGTTTCTCAGGTTGATAGCGCGATTGTGACAAAGAAACAGGTCAGCTATGCCGCTCAATCTGTGAAATGCTTCCTGGTTGGTAATGCATATGGGTTCTCCACCTCTGTTACCGCTTGTCATGACCAACAAATCAAAAGCCTCTGTTTTGTCTTCTTTCAGCGGATGTGCAAGCAGAATATGAATTGGCGTAGTCGGCAACATAATACCAAGGGTATTTTGGCCGGGAGCAAGCAGGTTTATCGGGATTTTGGAAGAGGCTGACAAATTCTCTCTCAAATTGACTATAGCTATGGGACCGGCGCTGCTCTCCATTTCTCTTTGAACAAGCGCTCCAATATCGCAGTATCTTTTTGCAACAGAGATGTTTCTTGCCATTACCGCCAATGGCTTGTGTTTGCGGTGTTTTCTGGCTCTGATTTTCTCAAGAACTTCTTCATTGCGTGCGTCTGCGGCCAGCAAGAATCCCCCCAGGCCTTTTACAGCAATAATTTTACCTTCCTTTATTGCTTCTCTGGCTCGCAATATCGGATTCTTGTCTTCTATTAAATTGCTGTCATTATCATGTAGGGTTAAACGAGGCCCGCAAGCCGGGCAGGCAATGCTTTCGGCATGAAATCTTCTGTTTTCTGGGTCATTGTATTCCTTTAAACAGCTGTCACATAAAGGAAATTCCTTTAACGAAGTTCGCTCGCGATCGTATGGCATCCCATCGACGATGGTGTATCTTGGGCCGCAATTTGTACAAGTTGTAAAAGGGTAACCATAGTACTTATTTCCATATGTCAACAATTCAACTTTGCAGTCTTCGCATATTGTCAGGTCGGTGGGTATGGATATTCTGGTTCTGTCCTCTGTAGTGCTTTCCAAAATCTGAAAGATTTGAGAGGCATGTTCTTTTTGAAGCACTTCCCTTTTTACAATCTTGACTTGTTCGAGTTTCGCTTGCCTGGGTAGTCCTCCTTTCAAGTCGTGTAAGAATTTTTCTATTGTTTCCTCTTGACCTTCCAGGACAAGCCGAACTGTGCCGGATTGATTTCTGCACCAACCTCCGAGCTTTGTAGGTCTTATTAGTCTGGCCAAAGTAGGCCTGAGACCGACACCCTGCAATATTCCAAACAGATCAACAGTCTGTCTTATCTGGAGAGACATTTTATCAGTTTTACTTTTTCCAAAGCAAGGGCGACTATTGTGTCTACTTTGGCGGCCACCACATCTGTTAATTCGGTTCCTATACTAAGAGATTCTGGCTCCACACCGATAATGGTCGTCCAGGGTCTGGTCCCGACAAGATCCGACAAGTGCAGAATCTCGCAGATCCCCACCTGATGAATTGAGGTCTGATATTTATCCGGGGAAAAAGGCAGATCCCGGGCATCAAAACAATAGACGGTTCCCGGTTCTCCTCCCCCCTTTACACAATCAAGTACTATCAGTCTTTCCAGGCCGGAAATAAGATCGAGCAGGCCAAAACCTTCGGTGCCGCCGTCAAACACCATTACGCCGTCTGGAGCCATTCCCGTCTTCTCGATCTTTTTGACGGCATGAACCCCGATACCTTCGTCACGGAGAAGCAAATTTCCGACGCCTAGTATTGCAGCGTGTGCGGTCATTAGTTGCTAGGAACCCATCATTGGATCTATGGCAAACTTTTTTAGCTCGTTGCTATTGGGATCGATCATGTGAATTGCGCATGCCAGGCATGGATCGAAAGATCTGATAACGCGGACTATATTGAGAGGATTATCAGGATCTGGAACTGGAATACCGATAAGAGACTCTTCGTACTGTCCACGCACGCCTTTTTCGTCTCTGGGGGAAGCATTCCATGTAGAAGGAACCACTGCCTGATAGCGCTTGGTCTTTCCATTCTCGATGACGATCCAGTGTCCCAGAGCACCGCGGGGAGCATCGTAGAAACCGGCGCCTTTGCCCGAATCGGGCACATCCCAGTGATCGGTGTCATGAATTTTCAGACCTGGTTTGCCGATCATGGCATCGAGTTCGTCGATCCATTTTTCCATGGCTTCGGCGACAATCAGACATTCAATTGCGCGACTGGCGTGACGTGCCACCACTCCTGGCTGGGCGCCCTTGCCGACAAGTTCCATCAGGGTTGGGTTCTGCATAATCAGCATTCTGGCCAGAGGACCAACCTCCAGGGGGGCGCCATCGTATCTGGGAGATTTAACGAAGCTGTATGCGCCGGTCTTGTCCCTGTCGACCTCCTGTTCGCCCTGGTAAGGATGCGTAGGTTTGGCTTCTTTGTACCAGGAGTTCTTCACCGACTCGGTGATCTTGGTCGGATCGAACTTGTGAATTTTGGTCAAATCACCAAGGATGACGCCAGGAGTAAATAGTGGATCACCGCCGTTCTTCTGATCGAAAGCGCCATAGGCCATGTAATTGACATGGCCTTTTCCGAATCCGGATTTTGCAAGCGGAAACAGCGGCCCCGTGCCAACGGCCAATACATCCTTCAAGTATACATTTTTGACGAAGTCGGCACACTGCTTGTATAGCTCCCGAAATTCGGTCATCTTCTCCCTGGTGGGGAGCTGGGTGACGCCGCCTACCACCATGTTTTGATAGTGTGGTGCGCGTCCGCCGAAGATGGCGCCGAGTTTTTTACAGAGCATTTGCATTTTGAGCGCGTCCAGGTAGTGCTTGACCAGCGTCGTGACTGTTTCTGGATCGGATATGCAGTACTCGTCGGGTTTGTAGCGTGGAGTCAGCGGATGGGTGTCCCCGGCTTCGACCAATCCTACCAGCTTGTTCTTCACCGCTTTCAGTCCGGCATCTCCACCCTCGTACTTGGCCACCGCCATTATGTCCAGATAGTCAAGTGCCGATAAATGATAGAAATGCAGAATATGATCATACATATAGTGAGCGCCCATCACCAGATTGCGAAGCAGTCGACCCCCATCGGGAACATTCGCGCCGAAAGCTTCGTCCAGAGCCAGAACGGAGGCCATGGTATGAACCGAAAAACAGACACCACAAATCCGGCTCGTTACAAAGGGCGCATCCCTTGGATCTTTCCCTTCAAGCAGTTTTTCAAAACCGCGATACATGGTGCCGCTGCTCCAGGCATCCTTTACTTTTCCATCCTCAATTTCCACTTCGATTTTTAGATGTCCCTCGATACGGGTGATTGGATCAACTATTAGTTTGCGACTCATGCCAGCCCCTCCTTCTTTTTATTAAAGGTGGTTGCGTCAAAGGCGAACAACGGCGAGTGCTGTTCATAGAATCCCGGTTCAGCACACCCCTGGCAAGGACATCCGGCATCGATACAGTGGTTTACGCCTCCGTTGTATTTGCGGGTAATGCAGTCCGAATATGTTTCCATACCCTTGCATCCCTTCTCTGCCAGGCACCATCCGACCTGTTTGGGATCGTTCCAATCAGAAAGAAACTTGTCATTGTCATAAGCTTCCTTTCTTGAACACTGATCATGTACCAGCTTCGAGAAAAACAACTTTGGCCGACCGTGCTTGTCCAGTTCTGGAACGGATTTCTCTTCGAGATAATAAACGATGGTAGTTACCAGATGCTCGTGATGCACCGGACAGTGGGGAAGATTGATTATCGGTTTGTTTTTTACGAAATGCGAAACCGGCATTCCCCGACTGGGAGTGGCCGCCGGGATACCCCCGAAAGAAGCACAGGATCCCACCGCAATAATGGCGGCGGCATCCCTGGCGCATTCGAGGAGAATATTTTTAAACGGCTTACCACCAATCATGCAGAATCTGTCGTCTATTTCCGGGATAGAGCCTTCGACAACGAGCACATAGCCACCCTCTTTTATTGTATCCGCAAGTGCTTGTTCGGCCACATGACCAGCACCTGCCATTATGGCTTCGTGATATCGCAAAGAAATCGTGTCCAGAATCAATTCCGAGGCGGACGGTGTTTCCGTGTTGAGTAGTGAAATACTGCAGCCCGTACAATCCTGACCCTGTAGCCAGATAACAGGAGGTTTCCCTGCGGCGGCCGCTAGAGTCTTGGCTACCTTCTTGGCGTCTTTATCACCACCACATCCCATCAGCGCCAGTGAGCCGGCCAAGCCTCCGCAATAATACAAGAAGCTTCTTCGGGATAACCCAAACAGATCCTGTCCAGTCAGTGCCTCGTTTTTAGACTTTTTGTCCTTTCCCATTTGTGCCTCCGTTTTATTGCTTTTCAGTTTTGCAATACCAAAATGCTAGCCGATATTCGCGATTTCATTCTTTAATGTCCAGTATGTTATGCATGTTAGTAGTGTTAATAATGTTAATAATGTTAATGGATTTGAAAGAGACATTAAATGATATACCTCATATGGTAGAAATCGACATTCATCTGAACCGGCCGATACAGCGAAGTTCTCCCGATGACCGGGGCTGGAAGTTTTTCGGCTTTCAAGTTATACAACGGCGCTCACTTAGGGTTCGCGCAAGAATAAGTTCCCAGATTTGCGGCGTCGAGGCGCCCGTCCGGCAAGGCACGACAACGAAGGACTGGCAGGGCCAATTCGAGGAGGAGTAACGCAGCCGGGCGGGATGGATCGGCGGTGCAAAATGGGAAGTTGTTTTTTCGCGAGCCCATACCAGGGAGGTTTGTGCGATGAGCGAAGTGAAAATCGACAAGGTACTGGTGTCGATCCTTCAGAAGCGCTTCAAGTCCATCGTGGAGGAGATGTCCATCGCCATTACCATGACCACGCGCTCTCCGATCCTCTGCGAGGCGCGGGACTTCGTCACCGGACTGTACGACGCCCACGGCAAGATGCTCGAGCAGAAGGAGAACCTGCCCATATTGTCGTTCTCCCTGGGGCCCGTGTGCGAATACATTATCAATTACTACGGTGACGATATTCACCCCGGCGACGTGATCTTTCACAACGACGTATTCTCAATGGGCAACCAGAACAACGACGTGGCCGTGTACAAACCCATCTTCCATGGTGAAACCCTGATCGGGTGGGCTGCGGCGAAGGGGCACCAGGCCGACATCGGCGGCGCGGTCCGCGGAGGTTACAACCCACAGGCCACGGAGATCTGGCAGGAGGCGCTGCGCATTCCGCCCATCAAGGTCTACGAGAAGGGCGTGCTCCGCAGGGACGTGTGGGATCTGATCTTCGCCAACATCAGGTTGAGCATGGTGGCGGAGGATCTCAAGGCCCAGATGGGCAGCTGCACCGTGGGCGAGCGGGCTGTTCAGAAGCTGATCGAGAAGTACGGGCTCGACGTGTTCGAGGCGCACAAGAGGTACCTCTTCGACGCCACCGAGAAAATGATGCGTTCGGAGATCCGCCAGGTGCCCAACGGTGTTTATAAAGGCGAGGCCGCCGGATATTACGACGGCAAGACGCCGGGATCCAAATACACAATCAGGGTAAAGGTGACCGTCGAGGACGAGCGCATCGTGTTCGATTTTTCCGACACCGACCCGCAGACATCGGGCTTCGTCAACGGCACGTTCACCTCCAGCGCGTCGGCCACCATGCTTACCTTCCTGCAGATGGTGAACCCGGATATTGCTCACAACGACGGCATGGTGCGTCCCGTGGAGATGATCATCCCCGAGGGGACCATCCTCAACGCGTCGTACCCCGCGGCCACGACCTACGGAAACCACCTGTGTCCGATCACCGCGAGCGCCATCATGCGCGCATTGGGTCCGGTAATTCCCGATCGGGTGACCGCCGAGTGGAACCCGCTGCTTTGCTCGCTGACCACCGGGACCGATCCCCGCAAGGGCGAGCATTACGTGGATATTTGTTTCATGGGGCTCAAGGGCGGCTCGGGCGGCATTCGGGGCTGCGACGGCTATGATCACATCGGGATGATCGACGCGTCCGGAGGGATCCTCGATCAGGATTACGAGATGTTCGAGCAGCAGACCCCTCACCTGATCCTGGAGCACGAGTACTGGACCGATTCCGCGGGCGCGGGGGAATGGCGCGGCGGATTGGGCGTGACCACCAGGTTCAAGCTCGGGGGAGAGGGAAACACCCTCGTGACCTTCGGGGAGGGTGACGTGGAGCCGCCCCTCGGTTCAATGGGGGGGGAGCCGGGGGCCCTGAACTCCATGAAGCTCATCTACCCGGACGGCGAGGAGCACGTTCCCACCACCAAGGATCTGATAACCGGCGTACCGGCCGGCACCATCTACTATCAGGAGGCCGGCGGCGGCGGGGGATGTGGAGATCCCAAAAAGCGAAGAAAACAACACGTTATTGATGATGTACGAAACGGGAAGGTGAGTGTCGAAAAGGCTCGCGAGGTCTACGGCCTCGAACTAGAATCCGTCGAGTCGACCCACGTGAAACCCCAGAAGGAAGGATAGGTTTGATGCAACCTGGAAAGAAGAAATACCCGCACATTTTCAGCCCGGGCAAGCTTGGCAAGGTAGAGGTGAAGAACCGGATCAAGTACGCCTCTACTGAAACCAATTTCAATTACGGCGATGGTTTTGTAGCCGACAAGGAAGTGGCGTACATGGAGGCCCAGGCTCGCGGCGGCGCGGGAATGGTCACCACCCAGGGCGCGTACACCGATCCCCGGGGCGAGGGCCAGGGCTACGTGGGCATGATGGGCATCTGGGATGACAAGTTCATTCCCGGCCTCAAGAAGATCAACGATGCGATTCACGCGTACGATTCAGTCTCCGTGCTCCAGCTCATGCACTGCGGTCGCGTGGGCGGGATCAACCTGGAGTACACGGTGGGGCCGTCGCCTGTAAAGCAGCGAATCCCCCGTTTCCGGGAGCCCGTGGAGATGACGGTCGAGCAGATCGAGATCGCCGTCAAGGAGCACGTGGACGGCGCGCGACGATGCGTGGAGGCCGGCTACGACGCGGTGGAAATCTCGGGCATCGTGGGCTACCTGCTGTCCAACTTCATCTCTTCGTACACCAACACGCGCACGGATGAGTACGGTGGCGACATCAAGGGGCGCGCCAAGTTCATGACCGACATCGTGAGCGGCATCCGCAAGGAGACCGGTCCCGATTATCCCATCATCATCCGCCTGTGCGCGGACGAACTGCTCCACGACCGGGGCGGCAACAAGCACGAGGAGTCTCTCCAGGCCATAGCGATGGCCGGCGAGGCCGGCGCCGATTGTCTTTCCATCACCGCCGGTTGGCAGGAGTCCGCCGTGTCGGTTATCTCCCGCGACTGTCAGATGGGCCAGTGGCTCTATCTCGCGAAGGCGGTCCGCAAGGTGCTCAAGCCGGAGGTGACCATCGCCATGGCGTACCGGTTGTTCCTGCCCGAGTACCCGGAGCAGGCCATCAAGGAGGGTTACCTCGACTGGTGGGAGTCCTGTCGCGCCATGATTGCGGATCCGTACATGCCCGTGAAGATTCTCGAGGACAGGCAGAAGGAGGTCATCCCGTGCATGGCCTGCAATATCTGCCTCGCGCGCCTGTTCCGGGACGCGGAACTCAACTGCATGGTCCGTCCGTCTCTCGGTCACGAGTCCGATCCCGAGTACGGGTTCTACGGGTTCCCAAAGGCCGACAACCCCAAGAAGGTGTGGGTGATCGGCGGCGGCACAGCGGGGTTGCAGGCCGCAGCCATCGCCGCCGAGAAGGGTCACAAGGTCACTGTGACGGAGAAGAACGAGCATCTGGGCGGCCAGTCGGCCACGGCGGCGCGCGGTCCATGGGGCGACGATGAATTCATGCGCCTGGTCAACTATCTCAAGGACTACTGCGATCGGGGGAACGTTGAGTTCGAGATGGGCGTGGCCGTGACCGCCGAGGAGATAAAGGAGAGCGACGCGGATCACATTATCGTCGCGACGGGCGCGGTCCCCGGGAGCAACCTCAAGGGAGCGGACGGGAAGAACGTGGTCTCCTGCCTCGACGTGATGGACGGGAAGGTCACAGTGGGCAAGAGAGCGGTCATTCTCGGCTCCGGAGGCGTGGCCATCGCCACCGCATTGTTCATGCTGGAGAAGAAACTCTGCGATGAGCTCTCGTTCGTGCACAGCGGCCGAAAACCGGGCGCCGACGTGAATCCCAGCTACATCTGGCGGTACATGAGCAAGCTTCGCGAGAGCGGGGTCAACTTGGTGAGGTACGCAAAACCCACCGAGATCACCGGGAACGCCGTCAAGGTGGAGACAAAGGACGGGGAGCAGATCCTCGAGGTGGACACCGTGATCCTCGCCGACATGCGCTCGGTGAACGACCTGAGCAAGGCGCGCAAGGGCGTGTACACCATCGGCGACGCGATCATTCCGCGACGTGGGAACTCGGCGATCCTGGACGGCTACAAGATGGGGATGCGCCTTTAAGGGCGCCTTTAACCCCATCCCGGCCTTCCCCTGAGATAGGGGAAGGGGAAGATGATGGCGACCGCTTTTAAGGAGGAGATAAAAAATGATACCGAAGATAGATGTTTTCAAATGCGACGGTTGCGGCGACTGCGTAAAGCATTGCCCTCCCCAGATAATGGGCATCATCAAGAAAAAGGCGGCGTTGCTGGTGGATCTCTGCGAAGAGTGCGGGATCTGCTTCGAGGCATGCCCCATCGGCGCCATCCACTTCAGGCTGCCCAACAAGGGTGTGGAGAATGCGCACGAAGCCTACATAACGCCTCGTGAGGCGACGCCCAATCCCGGGGCCTGGAGCGTGGGCGTGGCTCGTGGGTACGATGGCGAGGGACATAGCAAGTAAGGAGGCGAAAAAAAGTGAAACTCAACAAGATCGATCATATCTGCATCGCGGTGAAGAACCTCGAAGAGGCCAAGAAGAGATGGGAGCCCCTGCTCGGAAAGACCGGGCCGGATGACGCCTACATCGACGTGCCGGAGAAGATCAACGTCGCCAGGTACTATATCGGAGAGGTGGGCTTCGAGCTCATGGAGTCCACGACACCCGACGGCGATGTGGCCAAGTTCATCGAGCGCAACGGCGAGGGAGTCATGCTCCTTTCGTTCGGCGTGGACAAGACCGCCGACGCCATCGAGGAAGTCAAGGGCAAGGGCTACAGCATCATCGGCGGCCTGCGCAATTTCCGCGATTGCCAGTTTGCCTTCGTGCATCCCAAGGACACCAACGGTGTTCTCCTCGAATACATCGACGACAAGACCGAGGCGCCGAAGTAGGGGCAGACCGGAGCCTGGCCCGCCATAGCCATGCGACGGCGGGTGTCTGCCCTGATGATCGTAGGGGCGCAGCATGCTGCGCCCTGATCTCGTCAGCCAAGGTCGAATAGTTGGAAAGAGCGACCCCAAATTCGAGGTTATGAAGTCTTAAGATGAGGAGGGGGCAAGGGAGGCAACAATGCACACTAATCAGGCATGGATGGTCGTGTTGCTCGCCGTTATCGGTCTGGCCGTTGCCGGCTGCGACTACGACGATGACAACGGAGACGGAGACGGAGACGGCGGCAACCTTGACGACGTGGGGCAGCCCTGCGAGGCCGCCGAGGACTGCTACCTGGATATCGACCACACTGAGCTGTCCGGCGACGTGGTCTGCTTGGACAAGGTGGATGATGGCTACTGCACGCACCACTGCCAGACCGACGCCGACTGCTGCGCCGTGGAAGGTGAATGCGACGAGGAACTCGACCTCGAATACGTGTGCGGTCCGTTCGAGTCCACCGGCGAGATGTACTGCTTCATCAGCTGCGAGGACCAGGAAGACGGGGACGCCTACTGCCAGGAGTGGGCGCATCTGGAGTTCATCTGCCGCTCCACCGGCGGAGGGTCGGAGAACCGCAAGGTCTGCGTGCCCGAGGGCTGAAATCCGAAGTTGTTTTTTTGTGAGCCCCGCGATACGAGGCACACATGCTTGGTTTTTTCCTCGCTCTGCTCCCACTACTACTCGTGCTGGCGGGCATTCTGTTCGCGCGTCAGTCCGGCGCGCGGATGGCGGTGGTCGGCTGGGCTGCTGCGATGGTCATGGCCTGCACTTACTTCGAGACGCCGCTTGAGGTGGCGTTCGGCGCCACCGCTTTTGGAATAATAAAGGCCATGAAGATCTCCATGGCGGTGGTTCTGACCATGCTGATGATCTTCCTGATGAGGGAGACCGGCGCTCTCAAGACGATCGCCGACGCCATCAAGAGGGTGGCCCGGACCCGGGAGGAGCAGGCTCTCTTCATCGGCATGGGCTTCGGGTCCTTTGTCACGGCGCTCGGAGCTCTCACGATCGCGTTGTTTCCACCGCTGCTCATGGCCCTTGGATTTACGCCATTCGGCGCCGTGTCGGTTGCGGTGTTGGGCTACGATCCGCTCACTTCCTTTGCGCTCCTGTCATTACCCATCACAATTCCGGCCGGCGCGTCCGCGCACATGCTGGGTCCGGAACATGCATTCACCGCATCCGAGCTCGCGTACAGGATCTCCATTTTTCTCCCGCTTGTTTCGGTGGCGCTGGCCTTCGCGATGCTCTGGGTGATAGGGGGCAAAGCTGCCATGAAGCGAGGGGTCGTGCCGGCTCTGATATCCGGTCTCGTGATTTCCCTGTCCGCGCTCGGCTTCACCTACTTCGAGATCCTGCCGGTTCGCATTGTAGGAATTGTGTCGGGGCTACTGGCGATGATCTCGCTGATTGCCTACCAGAAACTGTTTCGACGGAACGACTCCGAAAATGATTTCCCCAAAGAACCCGTCAACTGGCCCGCGTTGCTGAAGGCTGCGTCCCCATGGCTGATGCTCATGGTCGTCGCCGGAGCTATCAGCGTGCCGCCCATACAAAAGTTTCTCGCGGGGCTCTCCACCTCGGCCGAGAAGATCACGGTCTTCGCAGACCAGAAGGTGGACCTCTCCATTTTTAGCCAGATGTACTTCTGGATACTCGTGGTTGTCATACTGTCCACGGCGATCCTTGCGCCCTCGAAAAAACAGATCAAGAGAGTCGCGAGCGTATGGTCAAGGAACATGTGGGGGCCGTTCATCGCGTTTTCGGTCTACTTCTCGATAGCGTACGTGATGTTCTTTTCCAGCATGGAGGTGAGCGCAGAGGGAATGCTGGTGCCGGGTCCCGAGTACCAGGCGCTGAACATGGATGTGGTCGTCGGGACCACCCTGGCAAAGGTGTTCGGGTTCGGGTTCGTTTTCGTCGCGGCGTCATTGGGCCTGTTCGGAGCGGTCGTTGGGGGCTCGGAAACCGCGTCGAATATTATGTTCATGAAAGTGCAGCACAAGGCGTGCATGGATATCGGCCTGACGAGTGAGCAATTCATGACTGTGTATGGATCTCATGCAACCGGTGGCGGAATAGCCAGCGCGATGACTCCGGCAAAGATCAACGGCGCGGTCGCCATGCTCGATGATCCGGACAAGGAGCTGGAGGGACGCGTAATGCGAAAACACGTGGTAATCGCGTTTTCAATCACCATCCTGGTGGGGTTAATGACCGGGATCGTAGTGGGGTTGGGGTAGGGTCAGGAAGACGGGTCGAGATGGGGGAGCGTCAGTTCTACGTCGTCGCCGGCGAGGCGGTGCAGGGTCAAAAACGCGATGAGGCACGAGACCGTGGCTTCGGTGCCCTGGTTTTCGTTCAGTCCGCTCGCGGTCAGGGCGTCGTGACACCCGCCGCTGTTGAAGTCGTACAGCGACTCGCCGCGCTTGTTTGCTCCGAGGAACCAGTCCGCCGCCGCGCGAATGGGGTTCAGGATCTCTCGATCTCGGTTTTTCCGGAAGATGGCGCCGAGAGCCTCGATGAAGGCCATGACCGAAACGGGCAGCTCCTCCGCGTCCGGGTTGTCGTTGCGCTTCTCGAACAGCGTGCCGTCGGATGTCGACTTCCGGAGTTGAGCCACCTGCTTGATGGCTTGTTCGAACAAATTGTTGTCATCGAGAGCGGTCGCGGCCACGGTCAACGCCTGCGGAGCCACGCCCCAGTCCGCGCCGCCCCAACGGTCGATCCAGTCGTCGGCGTCGAGGGCGACGGTCAGAGGTTTTACGAGAGATTTGAGAAAACGCCTGACCGCGAAGGCGCCGGGGAAATGACGCAGGCAGTTGCTCGCGCCGAGGATCGAGTAGGCCATTCCTCGCGGGGTGGTGATGCGGACCCTCGGCAGAAGCTGATTGAACAGATCGATGGCGACTCCGTGCAGGAGGGAAGGGCCGTGGCCCACTGCGTATCCCAGCCCCCAGATTGCCTTGCCGAGGGCCACGTCGGAGGCGTCGACGACCCGCCGCCGATCGTAGCTCATGAGCCCCGCGACGGCCGTTCCGTCGCCGATCAGGTGTTGCAGGAGGGTCAGGTATCTCTCCGAGAGCCTGGCTGCTTCCGGAACGCCGAACATGTCGTGATACTTCAGGGCGGCAACAAGACCCGCAGCGGCGTCATCGAGCCAGTAGCCGTGAGAAAAATCGGGGAGCGGCCCGCGCGCGTGGTGGGAGAGACCGATGTCGTCGCCCAGGCGTTCGAGGTGATCCAGCTTGGGCGCCGGCAGGTTCGTTGCGGACAGGGGTCTTGCCATGGAGGTGGCCACCGGCGCGGTGAACGAGGCATGGCTGCGCACCTCGTCGAACAGCTGGAGATAGGAGCGCGCCACGGCGGCCCAGGTCATGCTCCTGCAGTGAAGGTACGCGCGCTTGCGCACGGCGGCCAGCTCGACCTCGTCGTCGAGCAGGGCGATGATTTCCCGTGACAGCGCCGCGGGATCCTCCGGCGGGACCAGGCGACCTCGTCCATCCGCCAGGAGCTCCTCGGCGTGCCAGTACGGAGTAGAAACCACCGCCTTGCCGGCGCCCATCGCGTATGCCAGGGCGCCGCTGGTGATCTGGTCCAGGCTCAGGTACGGCGTTACAAAGATATCCGTGGCGCCCAGGTATTCGAGCAACTCGTCCAGCTCGACGAAGCGTGGATGGAAGAGCACGTGATCTTCGATGCCCAGCTCGCGAACTCGACGTTGCAGGGCGAGCCTGTGAGACTCGCCTTCGAGTTTCAGGATGGCCGGATGGGTGGCCCCCAAGATCAGGTATGTCGTTTTGGGGTGCTTTTCTACTATCGCCGGGAGGGCCTCGATCATGTGATTGATCCCCTTGTTGGGACCGAGCAAGCCGAATGTCAGGAGGACCCGCCGTCCTTCCAGACCGAACTTGTCCTTGAAGTAGGCCGGATCCACGAAGGGCATGTCGTGGATCCCGTGTGGAATGAGGACGATCTTGTTTTTGGGTATGTTGTACGCCGTCTCGAGGAATTCGAAAGCGCGCTCGCTCATCACAACCAGCTTCGATGCGAGGCCCGCGATCTCAATGAAGACCTCGCGCTGCTCCGGTTTCGGATCCTTGAGCACGGTGTGACAGGTGACGACCACGGGACACCTGATGTCGCGCAGACCCGTCAATATGTTCGCGCCCCACTTTCCCCCGAAGATGCCGTACTCGTGCTGAAGGCTCACCACGTTGATGCGACTGAAATTGAGAAAATCCGCGGCCCTGGTGTAGTCGACGGGGAAGTCCTGACGCAGCTCGAAACGAACTCGATCCGGATAGATGTAACCCTCCGGGATGTCGTTCATGGCGGCGATCAGCACAGGCTGGCTCGGTTCGCATTGCAGCGCCACCGCCTCGGCCAGATCGTGCGTGAAGGTGGCAATTCCGCATTTTCGCGGCAGATAATTTCCCACGAAGGCAATGCCTCTGTGGCGACGCAAATTCGCTGTAGTGTCCTTCAAGAGTTCCTCCTGTAGGCTCTTGTAATAGTGTGCTTTTGAGTTAAAGGCACTATATATAGCGGTCGATGTTCTGCGGCAATAAAGAAAACGCGCACCTGCGGGGCCTTTTCGTGTGGTGAATGCGGAGTGGAGTGATTGATGAACGCAATTGGGATTCAGCTTGCATCCGAGACGCTGACAAGGTGTTTCACGGATGATCTAGAACGCGGGATGGCGGAGCTGGTGGACTTGAACGATATCCCGGTCATTGTGGGTGTTCCCTTTCATGACGAGGATGACACTCTGCCGGCGGTGGTGGAGGTGGCTCGGCGAGGGCTCGCGAACGCGGGGCTGGCCGGCGCGGCCGTGGTCTGCGTCGGATCCCACATCGGGGGAGGCGCGCTCAGAAAGGCGGTCAACGGTCACGTGAACGGGGATGTGGCCGTGCGGGGATTTCTCCTGGGGCGCGGGCTCGAAGGGCGGGGATGGGCCATACGCGCACTGCTGGAGGTGGCGAGTCGCCAGAAAGCACATCTCATCATCCTGCCGCCGGATCTCTTTGCGCAAGAAGATGATGGAGATAAGGCGGGCGCCGGGTTCGCCCCCCACTGGATCGAGCGGCTGCTGGATCCGGTAATGAGTCAGGACCAGGATCTGGCTCTGGCGAGGTTCAACCGTCATCCCCTGGCCCACGCGGTCGAGTCGCTGTTCGTCTATCCCATGTTGCGGTCGTTCTTCAGGACCGCGATACGTCAGCCGGTTCCCGGGGTGTTCGCCCTGTCGCCCAACCTCATCAAGAGGTGCCTGTACGCAACAACCAAGTGGTCTCTGGAGACGGGGACCTACGGTTTCGACGCGTGGCTGGTTGTGAGAGCAATTGTCGAGGATGTGGCCATTTGCGAGGTTCCGCTCGGCACGGCGTCGTTTCGCCATGGTGTCGGCAAGCTCAAGTTGATCTTCAAGCAAACGGCACAGGTGATGCTGGAGCAGACGGTCGAGCATGAGAGGTGGTGGACAAAAGGTGGGACGCCGATCTCTTTTCCCAGGATGATCGGACGAGATCTGGACGCGCCGGCCCCGGGTTATGAGATGGACATGGAGCAGATGCTGCGTCGTTTCAATGCGGAGTTCAATCACTTCGATCAGACCATGCTCAAGGAAATGATCACCGACGATGATCATGAGCGGCTCGAGAGGCTCGCTCTCGGCAAGGTGATGGGTCACAAGGACGCGGCGAGGGAATGGTCCGGAGTTGTCGAGGAATTCATCATTGCCTATCGATTCGATCGGGGCTTCCACCCCGGCGATGTGGTTGACGGATTGTATCCCATGTTCCTCGCCCGCCTCATCAGCTACATGGAGGAGATTGACGAGCTGTCGAAGGTCGTGGCGAACACCGGGATCGGGGAGTCCATCGTCAGGCACGAAGCCGATCGGATGATCGCGCGCGAGGGGGAGCGTTTTCTCGGGCCGTGGCCCCGGATTGTTGCCGCGTGGCGAAAAAGGGAAGGGGAGGCAGGCGCGTATCTGCCCCGGATCAGTTCCTGGGAGTTCGTGCCCCACGTGGGAGTGGCGGTGCCACAGGAGATCCGCCGCGCGGACGGCAGCTCGGCCTGGGCTCACGAGGTATACCAGAGTCTCATCGATAGCTATCGGTCCGAGTTTCGCGGGTTCGTGGCGGACCATCTTCACCTGGAGGAAACTACCGGGTCCGGTGTTGTCCTCACGCGAACGGCGAGTTTCATGCAGGAGCTGGACAGGCTGATCGGCGCTCGCTGGCTTGTGGGGGACCTTTCGCGGCTGGAGGTGACGGAGGAATGCGCAGCCCGTGTCACGAGCGTGTTCTCGACAGGCACGAGCTTCCAATTGACCGAGCACGCGATCAAGCACCTGTTCGAACGAAATCCTCCACGCAACCTGATGAACAACATGGATCTGGCGACGGTGGGCGAGCTCCTCGAGCGTGTCAGCCCCAACGATGCTCTCGGCATGGCGGCCCTGACCGATCGCCAGAAGTACCTGACCCACGTGCTCGATTGCATCGAGCGTGAGGCCGAACCCGACTGGTTTCACGTTGCTCCCTTGAAACCGGTGGTAATGGACCTGGACACTCTTCCCGCCACGGACGATGTCAGGGCCACGGCTGCGCTGGCGAGGCTCGCCGGGAGGATGGTGGTGGGGACCCATGTCAGGGGATGGGGCGGGAATCTTCCCAAGCTCTGGTTCATGCTGCAGGTTGCCAAACGCGTGATAGGGTTGGAGATGTTCGCGCAGGTCTGGCAGGATCTCGCCGCGGACGAGAAAGGGTTTGGGCAGAAGCTGGCGGCCACGATTCGCGAGCATTGGGGACGAAAGGTGCTCAGCGCCCACAACTCATTCGAGAACGCTCAACAGAGGCTGCTGGTGGATCGGATAAATCGTTTTGCCGCCGATCTCGAGGAGCGCGATCCGGATCGCGGCGACCTGGCGCAAGCCCTGAAGGCGGCGGCCTCTGTCTACCACCTGTCGATCACTTTACCGGACGCGACCTTCATTCCCCTGTCCGCATGGACCTGGGCCAGCTACAGCGCCAGGGGAGGAACGGGCGCACCGACGCCGCTCTCCTCGCTGGTCGAGCGGGACTGGGCGGGGCGGGATTTTTTGACCGGTTACCTCGAAAGCGCCGGGCTCGGAGGGGCTCAGACCATAGACAGGACAGTGCGAAAGCTCATGCTGGAGGGGCGCGAGTCCGATGACCTGGGAGAACGGTTGCTCGGCGTGGCGACGGACATGGAGCAGTTGTTCGTGAAACAGGCGCCTATTGCGGCGAGCGTTCGCGCGGGGGGGCTGGTGCGCCCGGTGAAGGGCCCCATCCTGGAGCCAATAGAGGAGCATTCATGGGAGTCGCGCTATGTCCTGAACGCGGCGGCGGTGCGTCTGGATGGAACCATTTACATCCTCTATCGCGCATACGGCGATGACGAGATATCGCGAATAGGGCTGGCGTGGACCCGTGACGGGGTCAACATAGACGGCAGGCTCGATGAGCCGATCTTCTCTCCGGGACCGGACACCGAGTCGGCGGGCTGCGAAGATCCCCGTGTTACCGTCATCGACGAGCGAGTGTACATGCTCTACACAGCCTGGGATCGGACGCTGCCCCAGATCGCTCTGGCGTCCATATCGGTCCAGGCGTTCATCGAGCGCCGATGGGATACCTGGCAGCGTCACGGGCTGGGTTTCCCCGGCCTGTCAAACAAGGACGCCACCCTGTATCCGCGGAAATTCGACGGGCGTTTCGCTCTGTATCACCGGGTCGACCCCAACATGTGGATCTCGTATCTCGATACCCTGGATTGTCCGTGGCCGCGCACCGGTCACCGGATTGTGGTGGGGCCCCGACCGGGGATGATGTGGGACGGCCTGAAGATCGGAGCGGGAGCACAGCCGATAGAGACCACTCACGGCTGGCTCAATATCTACCACGGTGTCGACTACCAGCGATCCTATCGCCTCGGAGTGCTGTTTACTGACCTGGATGATCCCTCGAAAGTAATCTACCAGTCGCCGAACCCGATCCTGGAGCCCGAGGTCGATTTCGAGATCGGCGGCGCAGACGGGGGAGAGGACTTCTGGGTGCCTCGCGTGGTGTTCACCTGCGGAGCGGTGCCCGTGAAGGACAAGCCGGTCATGGACCTCGACGACGAGATCTTTGTCTACTACGGCGCGGCCGACACCGCCATCGGTGTTGCAAGAGGCCGATTACGCGATCTTGTGCCGGTTCTTAAAGACGAGAAATAAGGGTCGATTTGCCACTGATCTGGTAAAATTGTGACCCAGTTGTGAAAATTATCTCGTCCAATAATCTAGGGAGTAGATTATGACGTCGCCGAGGCCCAGATCCGATATCGACCGTTCACAGGTGAATTCGCTCATCTCGGCGGCGGTTTCGAATGATAGACCCGCACTGGAGAAACTCGCGCGGATCTGCTTGCCCCGGGTGCGCCGGACGGTAGCTTTTTCTTATGGTGGTGGGCCGAATTGTGAAGACCTGGTTCAAACGGCGATGACCAGAATCTTCACTCGACTCGACTCATTCCGGTTCGAGGCGAGTTTCTTCATCTGGGTGGACCGCATTACCATCAACATCGTTCGCGACTCATTCAAGAAACGAAATTTTTTACTCTTCTTCGCGGATGTCACGGAGCTGGAAACCGACAGGGAAGCCGCCTCTGTGCGGCCTGATAAAGAAATGGAAAAATATCGTCTGTTAGAGAGACTCTCCAAACACTTCGCAGCGATCTCTCCGAGCAGGAGGGTGCCGCTGGTACTCTCACTCTACCAGGGCTACACCGTGCCGGAGATCGCGGCATTGCTGGATGTGAGCTTCGATACAGCGAAGATGAGGCTTCGCCGCGGGCGATCCGATCTGTTGAAAAGGATCAAGAACGACGCGTACTGCGCGGAAGCGATCAGGGGGTTGAGCCGATGACCCGCCTATCCTGCAAGCGAGTCGAAGATGCTCTCTTCGAGTTTGTGAACGACGAACTGGATGAATCGATGAAGTCCGCGATCGTGATCCATCTGGCCATCTGCGAGGACTGCCGCGCTGCCCTGGAAATCTGTTCCGGCCTGCCGGCTGCAGTGTCCGAATCCGCCATGGAACCCCTGTCCTTTGTCGATATGCGCCGCATGACCTCGTCTGACAACTTGTTGCAAGGGGAGGCAATACAACGCCGCCCACGCCTGAACTTCAGGCGAATCGCGCTCATTGCCCTGCCGGCGGCAGCGGCGGCTGTTTTACTGTTTGTGGGAACGCTTGATCTGGTGAACAACAAGGACTCTTCGAGCCCAGGACAGGCTTCGATCGATTCCTTCGCGCACGCAATTCCTCGCGTGCAGGGTGAGATGGCGCTCTTTGACGACCACATTCCTACCTGTGAAATCGGCCCGGGACTCTTGCAACCCGTCGACGGACTTGTTCTCAAGGCGGCGAGGAACGCAAGCGGGAGCTTTGTTCCCGATGACGACGGTGGGCTGAGATTCAGGTTGAACGAGGGCCGCGTGATCGCCGCAATCGTTCCAGCCGAGCCATTTCGAGCGTTTGTAATTGAGACACCATCAGCTGACGTTGAAGCGCATGGAACCTTGTTCTCCGTCACGGTCTCCGCGCACGGCAATGAAATCATCAGAGTTGCCGAGGGCATGGTAGAAGTCCGGCAGAGACACAATGGCGAGTCCCTGACCCTCTTTCCCGGCCAGGAAGTGTCCAGCGACGATTATACCGTCAGGCCGGCCTCCATTGCTTCCATGTCCGGAGACATTGCGCTTGTGCGAGGCATGGACAGGGAAGCTCTTGAGTTTCTCCCGGATGAACAAACCGTCGGTGGCGCAGCGCCCCAACTGACAGGAAACGAAAGCGCCGCCTCACATCAGGCGTTCAACCTCGTGGACGAAGCCCAAAAACTGGCAAGATCCCAACGCAACGATCCGGTCGACCGCGCGTTACTCACACGCCTGGTAAAATTGGCCCAGTCCTACCGCAAGGTGGAGATGTACGGCGCAGCAGCAAAAACCTACGAGAAGATCATCGAATCCCAGCCGAATACGGAGACCGCCTGGAACAGTATGGTGTCACTCGGTCAGATGAAGCTGATGTTCATGAACCGTCCGCGAGAAGCGCTGAAACACTTTGAAGACTATCTCTCGACCCACCCCGGCGGCTCGCTGGCCGACGTTGCGCGAGACGGGCGTGACAAGGCACTCTTCGCGCTCAAGAAGACCGCAGGATAACAACATCAGCAAGACCGTTGGTCAGTGCATTGGAAACATGATATCAGCCATGTCGTGAAGAAGTTCATGAAAGGTCGTGCCCGGAGCACTTCGCATATTGCGTTGGCTGTCTTGATGTGGATGGTATTCACGGCGCCACCGGGGGATTTACTCGCCTATAAACAGACCCATGTTCTCTTGTTGATCACGCCGGCCCTCCAGGGGGATCACCAGGAAGATCTGGTGCAATCCGTCGAGGCGCATCTGGCGGGTCTCCCGATTATTGTTCATACCACGACAAACGCCTCGCTCGATGTGCGCGATGTCTCGGCGGCAAAAGAGTCAGCGAGCTTTTTCAAAGCTGATTCCGTGGTCTGGACGAACAGCGACCTCAGCGATGCCCGCTTCTGGAACATGACGGGCGATTCCCCACCGCAGACCTTCAGTGTAGCGGACACTGACGAAGGATGGCTCCCGAGGTGCGAGGCGTTCGCCTCGATCGTTCTTTCCATGACCTCACCGTTATTGCCCGCTTCTGCCACCCCCCAAAAGGAGAGCACATCCGCGCCCACAAAATCACAAACAGCGCCGCCACAAGACACGGCAAAGAAAAAAAGTGACTCCGCAAACGCGCAAGGCTCAATGAGCAAGCCTGTCGAACCGGCTGACGCATACCCATTCGCAACCCTGCAGTTCAGGATCGGCCTCAACTTTCCCACCTCACGGCTCAATCCATCCGTTATTGCAGGGGTTGGCGCAGAGATTGTGCTGCCCCCCCTCGATAATCGCCTCTCCATCGCTCTGGACGCCTCGTTTACCCGCCCTCGCCTCGAAGGAAAAGGGAACGATCCCGATTTTGGCGCATATTCCTATGTGAACAATGTTTACGAATTGAAGTTCGCACTGGACTTGATTTTCAGGCCGCTGGGTTTGAAATACATCTGTATTCCGATATTGGGAGTTGGGCCGGCCGTTCAATTCTTGAAGACAACCCAGACCTCAACCCTGTCAGAAGGCCGGAACTTCGAACAGAGCTGGGAAATCGGATTGGAAGCGCTGCTGGGGCTGGATGTCGCGCTGGGACCTGGTTTCCTGGTCCTGGAAGCCAGATACCTGTACACAGATCTCGACCACCAGTTGACCGGAGACACAAACGGCGGCAACGTGGCAGCGAGTTTTGGTTATCGTTTCGGATTCTAGACAATGACAGGGCACCCCCCTGTGGTTGCCCTGTCATTGTCGTTCATCGCCATTCTTCGACGCATTACTTCAAATAATGTTATTATATGACCCATTCGACCAGTTCTCTTCGTCTGAAGAAGAAATGGCTCAAACAAATCTTTGTTTGTGAAAGAAGGAAAGGGGACGATCAAAAGATCATGACTAATTTCACCCGAAAAGCCTTTTTGCTCATTGTGTTGACAGCGCTGGTCCTGGCATCTTGTGGCGGCGGCTCTCCGGCGGTCGACGATGGCGGAACGAACGGTAGTGACACCGATACCGACGCCGACACCGATTCCGACACCGATTCCGATACGGATACTGACACAGATACCGATACCAATTGCGACGAATCCGATTTTGAGATAGCCGGCACTACGGTCGACATGCTCATCCTCCTGGATCGCTCCAACAGCATGTGCAACCAGAACCTCTGGGATGATGTCACGGACGCAATAACCGATATCACCTCGCAGATGTCTCAGCAGGTCAACTTCGGGATCATGTTCTTTCCGACGCTGAGTTGTAACAACAGCACCCTTTTCAACCAGTGCGGGTCCCCGTCGGGCGCGAACGTCCCCTTTGACGCGGCCGATCCTGCGGGAGATATAGCGGACCTCCTCGGACCCAATGATGTGGATTGCTGCGGCGGCACGCCGACCGCGACCTCCCTCACCGCAGCCAAGAACTACCTGGACTCCGTCGGCGACGGACTTCAAAAATTCGTTCTTCTGGCAACCGACGGCGCGCCCGCCTGCAACCCGACCCTGAACGGCAACACGTGCACTTGCGTAGTTGTTCCCAATACCTGTCCAAGTACAAATCTCAACTGTCTGGATGACATAGAAACCTATGCTTCCGCTGCCGACCTGAACAGCGCGGGCTATCCCGTCTACGTTATCGGTGTCGGCGCCAGCATCGAGTGGGCGGCGGTCATGGACGAAATCGCCTTGAATGGCGGCACCACCGGGTACTACGAAGCCGCCGATCCTTCGGCGTTTGTCAGCACATTGCAGACAATCGTGGGAGATGTCATCAGTTGTGAATTCGACATCGACTGGGATTCCCTGTCCGACGACGCCTCTCAAGATCCGAACATGGTCAACTTCTACGGAGATGGCGGACTCATTCCGTATGACGAAAACTGTGATGATGGGAACGGATGGCACTGGATCGACTCGGATACCGTAGAGTTCTGCGAAGATGCGTGCGCCGATCTGAAATCGGGCGCGTGGGATACCGTAACCGCGACATTCGGTTGCGAGACAATCCCCATCGAATAGAAGCATCGTTTGGCGCGTTGCAGCGCCGGGAGGATATTTGAGATGAAAAAGCTGATTTGTGTACTATTTGCTCTGACCATGTTCGCGTGTTCGAGCGGCAGTCCAAAAAGTGACGCGGGCGTGGACGGCTCGACGGATACGGATACGGACACTGACACTGATACGGATACCGACACCGACACCGATACGGATACCGACGCCGACGGCGGGTCGGATCCCTTCGAGTGTCACGCGGTGAATCCGGCGGCCATCACAACGCAGGCCGAGACGGAATTCACAGTAACCGGCAGCGGTTTTCTCGGCGGGATGACGGTCTCGGTTACAGAAACCACGACCACGACATCCGTAGATCTCGGCGCTGCCACGGTCGTCGCCTCGACCGGCGCGTTCGTGGGAGTTGCGGTGGGCGAGGTAGCCGTCGGTACCTACGAGGTGGCCCTGACCAACCCCGACGACGAGACCGTTGTATGCCCAACCACTTTCGACTCCCTGGATCTGGCGCCGCTGACCGTGACGTCGGTCACGCCCGACTCGGCCTGGACCGGCATCACCACGGATACGATTGTTTCGGACAAGCAAGTCGCCATCGAAGGCACCGGTTTCGAGGAAGTTCCGATGGTGACATGGGTGAGCGTCTCCGATCCGAGCGCGCGGTATCCCGCCAGTATTGTGATCTTCGCCTCGGCGCTGGAACTCGAGGGGGTCTGCCCTTCCGAGACCGACTCGATGCCGGCTGGAATGTACTGGGTCGAAGTATCAAACCCGTCCGGCCTCGGCGCATTCTGGATGGACGGCACGGTAAAAGGCGAGTTCGAAATCAACACCGTCCCACCGCCGAATATTATCGATATCGATCCCTTCCGAAACCCCTCGGCCGCCGATTTCGACATGACCGTTCTGGGCGAATACTTCCAGGCCGGAGCGGTAGTCCAGTTCCTTGAGTCCGACGGCACCCCGATCGACATGGTCACGACCTTTGTGACGGCCGGCGAGCTGGTCGCAGCCATCGACAAAACAAATGTGAACCAGGGTATTTACCCCGTGCGAGTCGTCAATCCGGACACTCAGTATGATATTTTTTACAGCTACGAAGCGACCGAGTCGGCAATCGGTCACGTGGGCAATTATGTCGAGATTCCCGACACCCTGGTCACGGCCAGGTGGCGACAGAGTTCCGTTGCAGGTTTTGACGCCTTCGGGGGAACCTATATCTACACAACGGGCGGTCTCGACGACGGAGACAACGTGCTGCGCGACGTCGAAGTCATATCGATCAGCCTGACCGGCGAACCCGGTGTGCCGTGGGTCGCGCAACAATGGAATGAGACCACCTCCTCTCGAGAGGACAACCTCATGGGCAGCGCTTCATCGCCGGTGGGACGTCAGGGACATTCTCTGGTGCGCGCCAACAAATGGATCTACGCGGTGGGCGGCGCGGACATCAACACCAACTTGCCCTCGCTGACGACCTCTGCCCTGGACACAATCGAGAGAGCGCGGATACTGGGTCTTGATACGCGGCCGGTAATCAACGCTGCCTCCTTCAACTCATCTGCCGGAACACTGGCGGCAGGGACCTGGTACTACCAGGTGTCTGCGGTAACCCCAAGCGGTGAAACTCTGGCGTCCTCACGGGAGATGATCTCGGGAGGTTCAGGCACTGTCAACATTCAGTGGACGCCGATATCGGGAGCGACTTCGTACAATATTTTCCGCAACGTCGATCCGTCCGGAAACTCGGGAGATACGCGCCTTCTGGCCCACGGTGTAACTGCCACGACCTATGACGACGACGGATCCGTCACACCGGACGCTGCGGGTATCACCCCGCTGCCCTTCGGCTCCATCAGTAAGTGGGTGACCCTGTCGACGACTCTCACCGTTCCGAGGGAAGGCCTCGAGGCGCTGGTCGTAACGGTTCCAAGTGGTTTTGTAGCAATTGACGATGCCACGTATCTCTACGCGGTCGGCGGTCGTCCGGACGCCAGCGGGCTGGGTTACCATGTCAGCGGAGAGCGGGCTGAGGTCCTGGCCGACGGGACGCTTGCCGCGTTCAGTACCCTTTCTCATGACTTGGTCACTGCGCGGGCGTTTTACGTTCTGTTGACAAATCAGGGGCAAGACGGTTCAAACTTCATTCCGGATCCCGAAATCCCCCTCGATAAAACGGTCCCGACCGGCCCACTTTACCTGATGGCAATCCTCGGCGATGACGCCCACGCGGGCGCCCCCAACTCCGGTCTGATTGATTTCGAAGTAACGGAAATCGTGTCTGCCGATGGTGACAACAGCGCGTGGACAGTACAGGGAGACACGCTCCAGCCCGGTCATCCGACCCACGCCCACGGCGCATCCCTGCATTTTGACGTCCTGTTCACCTTCTGCGCCGTTTCCACTGAAGACATCGGAGACGATCCCACTGTCAGCAGCGCTGCCGCATCCCGCTTGCTGTACTCACCCGGTTCTCCACCGCCGCCTCCGCCGACCGATATCTTTCATTCGCGCACGAGTAACTCCTCGTCGTTCAGCATAAGCCGCGGATACTATGAAATCATCAGAGTGAACGGGTATTTGTGGGCGATAGCCGGCAACGACGGTAGCGGACCTCTCGCGAGTGTCGAGCGGACGCTGCAATAGAAGCCCCGTCTCGTACAGCGCACCAGGGTTTTTGTGAAAGGCCTGCGGCAAAGGAGCAGCAAAATGAATAGAACTATAATCTTTGTAACCCTGATGTTCATTTTTACAGCGTGTGATTCGGGGAATGGCGGACCGACTCCGGATGTGCTGACCGTGACGCCGGACACGATATGTACAGCCCTGGGACCGAACACAATCGAAATTTCCGGTTCCGGATTCTCACCGATCGTCGAGGGAGGAAACATAGAATCGCCTTCGGTCGTGATGCCCGAGGTCTGGCTCGTGCCGCCCGAGGGCGAGGCCACACTGATACCGCCCGGCGGCGTGACATTGTCTTCCGAGGGTAAAACCGACACGTTCGTTGCGCTCATCCCACAGAACCTGGTGCCGCCAATCGGAGCCGAAGATCCCCAGATTGTCTACGACATCAGAGTGGACAACCCCAACGGGAAATCGGGAACGCTGGAGGATTGCCTGACGGTTGTGCCGCCGATTTACCATGACCTGCTGGGAATCGAGCCCCCGTTTGGCTGGACCGAAGCGCGTACCAACGTGACGATATTCGGAGACGGCTGGTTCATCTCGACTCCAACAGCATATATGCGCCTCACTGACGAACCGGAGGCGGACCCGGTCTATTTCGAAAGCGTCGCGTTCATCGATGAGAGCACGCTGACCGCCATCGTACCCGGCGGAGCACCCATCGGGACCTACGATGTTACGGTGGTCAATCCTCCATCGAGCGAGGCGACCGGTTTCCTCGCAGAAGGGTTTGAGGTTGTTTCGCAACCCGTGCCCATAGTGGTGGCCATTGTTCCAGGTCGTGGCACGAGCCAGGACGATACCGACGTATCCATTTACGGACAGAACTTCCGGGATCCTGTGAGGATCGAGCTGATCAACTCCGACATGGAAACCGCAGTGACCATCGACGGAGTCACACCCGTTTCGGAAAACCAGATCGACACAACCTTCCCGACGGCCACACAATCCGGCGACCTGTCTGCGGGGCCGTACCTGGTGAGGGTCTGGAACATGGATGAGGAAACCTACTACACCTATTCGTCGTTCCTGGTCACGAACCCTGCGGGAAATCTCAACGACTTCGAAGAAACGGCGCCTATGACTACCGGCAGGAGAATGCCTGGAGGAACGTTCGCCAACGACGTGAACGGCAATCGGTATCTCTACGCCATCGGGGGTGACACCGGCGAGGGCGAAACCACTCTGGATACCGTGGAGCTATGCCAGCTCTCCAATTTCGGTGTTCTCGGCGCCTGGCGAGAGCAGGGCAATTCCCTCAACGTCCCGAGGAGAGCCCCGTTCGTCGTGTCGGTTCCGGTATTTGACGACACAATCTCTCAGTTCATCCCACAAAAAAATTATATCTACGTGATCGGCGGCCTCTCCGACACGGGGGATGTACTGTCTTCAGTTGAACGAGCCGTTGTCCTCTCTCCGGGAAACGCCCCCGTCATTACAAACATCTCGTCCAGTACGAGTTCGAACGGTCTGGCGGCAGGCACCTGGTACTACAAGGTATCGGCGGTTCTTTCCGGCGGCGTCGTGGACAACCCGGATGGTGAGACACTGGCTTCGGAAGAAGCAATAATCACGTTGGATAACCCCGGAAGTGTCAGCATCACGTGGGAATCCGTTACCGTGGAGGGCGAATCGGCGGTAGCCTACAGGATTTATCGTACGGACGAGGTCGATGGGGCATCTCAACAAGAGCACCTGATAGCCGAGACCACCGGCACGAGCTATGAAGACGGCGGCGACGCACCGGGAACCGTGTCCCCGTTATCTGCAGGGGCGACCGGGGCCTGGGTTCTGGATGACACGAACCTGGTGACCGGAAGGTGGGGGCACGGCTCGGTTCTCGCAAGGGACGTCTCTGGAAATAGATACATCTACACGATGGGCGGAAAGAGCTCCTTTGCAGGCGGGGTCCTCGATACCGTTGAAGCAGCCGCGATCGATATTGACGGCGACCTTGGCGCATTCGAGACCGCGTCCACGGTGTCCATGAATGAGGCGCGCGCGTTTTTCGGCGCGTTGATGGAGAGCACTGAAAACGTGTCGACCTTCCCGGATGCGGGATCGCGTCTCTGGGTGATGGGCGGCATCGGAACCGATGGCACGCCCATAAGCTCCCTGGAGGAATCCGACATCTCCGCAGGCGGTGGAAACGACGCCTGGATCACCAACGGCAAAACCGTTCAGGAGGCAGCGGGTGTGATGCCGGTGATTACCAACAACAAGCTGTTCTGCCTGGGGGGCGCGGGAGATGCCGATGATACGACCTTTTCCAACATCACCGGCAACGGCCGCGATACCGAATTCGACGATCAGGGCGATATTTCCGGCTCGATCAATTCAACCGCCAGTAGCCTTCTCGAGCCCAGGGCCCTCGGAATCGGACTCCAGGGCGCGGGCTTCATTTATTTCTTCGGAGGAACGTCTACCGGAGAGGACGCGGTTTCCACTTGTGAACGCACCTTTTGAGCGCACGTACTGTGTGCTAGGATTACATTCCAAATAAAGAAGGAGTCGTCGATGACAAAGCACGGCAGTATTCTATTGTTCACGGTTGTTGTTCTTCTGTTTCTGGGAGGCTGTGAGGGGCTTCGCCTTCACCTGGTAAACGCCAGCGTCCAGAAACCCAGCAATGTCGCTCTGTATTTCACAATGGACACCGCCGAGGGCGAGCCCGTACCGGGGGCGACGGCCGATCAGTTCCAGATATACGAAGACGGCAAGCTCATCTCGACCTATGAGAGCAAGCAGACCATCCTCAACCCGGAGGTGGCCACGGTTCGATATACCCTCTTGCTGCTGGATATGAGCGGATCGGTCGTGGAGTCGGGGCAGGTACCGTTGGTTCAGGAAGCGGTGGTCGCGTTCCTCGACGGCGTCGGCGAACAGGAGAAGGTGGCCATCTACGCCTTCGACGGGCGGGAGGAGATACAGCCCATCGCCAAGTTCAGCGCCAGGGCGGGACGGCTCGCGGGGAGCACTGATTCCCTCTCCTCCTGGAAGACAAAGGATCCGTCGACAAACCTGAACGGCGCCATCGTCGAGGCCGCCTCCGTTATACAGGAGGCCATGGATGAGTCTGACGAGCCCCTGAGGTTTGCAAACCTGGTCGTCTTCACCGACGGGACGGATCGAGCTCACAGAGCCACTTCCGCACAAGCCCTGGATGCCGTGGAGGCTTCGAAGATCGGTATCTTCGTCATCGGGCTCGGAGGCGAGGTGGGCCAGGAGGAGATGCAGCATCTGGGCCGCGACGGATTTGTTCACGTGGAAGACAAGGACGCAGTCGTCGACGCTTTCCACGGTGTCGCAGAGAGAATCAAGGGATTGGCGGCGCGATTCTACCTGCTTTCGTATTGCAGTCCTTCCAGGGCGGGGATTCACGAACTGGAAGTGAAAGCGGTTCTCGGCGAGGAGCACGGGTCGCTTGCATACGAGTTTGACGCGGAGGGCTTCAAACCCAAATGCGATCCGACCACCCCTCCCGCCTTCGATGTTCCCGGGACCAAGAACAAGAAGAAGAAGGGGAAAAAGAAGAAGAAGGGCGCCGTCAGCGTGTCTGCCGGTGCGGAAAAATCAGGCACCGAAGATTCGCCTCCGGACGAGGGTTATTAGTAGGGGCAACCCCTGGTTGCCCAATCAACTGCCCCCTGCCGGCTTGCGAATCAGTGTCTTCAGCGAGTCGATCGCGTGTTT
>JAUXHN010000175.1 GCA_030621515.1 Deltaproteobacteria bacterium
ACCACGACCGGTACTGGCATTGAACTCCAGGGTCTCCAGCCCCGGAACCTCGCCCAGCTCCTCCCTCCACTTGTCGGCGAAGGCGTGGGATCCGATGTCCCGCTCGTCGCTGGCGACCAGGAACACTCCTACAGTTGCGACGTGCGTCCCCTGCTCCTGGGTTCCTCGCACTCGGGCCGAGCCCACCACCGAGAAAATACCCAGGCTTATATCGTCACCCCCGTTCTCGTCGATCACCCGGTGGCCCGCATGGACGAGGCGCTGGACGAGCGCTTCGGTTTCCTCCACCGGCGATCCGAAGGGCAGGCTGGCGTTCACGAACACCCAGTCGGATTCCTCCTTTGGAAAGTCGATGCTCTTTATCCACCTGCCGGCTATCAGCCCGAAGGTGGCTATGAGAATGGCCACGCCGATGGCCAGGGTGATTCCCCGGTTGCGAAGGGCCCTGCGCACGACCGGTCCGTAAATGTTGCTGATGAAGCGCTCCACCGCTGCGGAGAAGGGCATCTGCACCCGGAGAATCAGGAAAAGAAGCCACGCGAGCATTCTCAAAAGAAGGATGAACGGCAGCAACACCACGGTGGCAAAGATATCGAAGTACCAGCTAACCTCCGACCGCATCTTCGGAAAGATGTGCTTCTTCAGAAAAGCCCTGACCCTGGGCATCAGCTCCCCTGCCTTCACGTGCGCCAGGTGGGCAGGCAGGACGAAGAACGACTCGACGAGCGAGAGCGTCAGCACGATGATGGTAACCACCGGTATGGCCATCATGAACTTGCCCCGCACGCCGGGGATGAAGAGCAACGGAGAAAAGGCCGCGATGGAAGTGGCGATGGAGAAGAACACCGGCACGGACATCTCTTTTGCGCCCAGGATCGCCGCCCTGAGTGGAGCCACGCCGTTTTGCCGGTGCCGGTAGGCGTTTTCTCCCACAACAATAGCGTCGTCCACAACCAGCCCGAGGGTCACGATAAAGGCGAACATGGAGATCATATTCAGAGAGATCCCCAGCGCCGGTAAAAACAGGAAGGAGCCCAGAAAAGAGATTGGGATGCCCATGGTGACCCAGAAGGCCAGGCGCGGTTCCAGGAAGAGACCCAGGATGACAAGCACGAGCGCGAGACCGATGGCCGCGTTGCGCAGCATCAGGTCGAGTCGTTCCTGGTACATCTTGGAGAAGTCCATCCAGGTGGTCGCCTTTACCCCGGGGGGCAGGGACTCCTTCAGATCGACCACCATCTCCTTGGCCGCGTCGGCCACGTCCGTGGGCGACTGATCCCCAACCGAGAAGACCTTGATGAAGACGCAGGGCACACCCTCGAACCGGGCGGTGAGATCGACCTCTGCAAAGCCGTCCTTGATCTCGGAGATATCCCCCAGGGTGACCGCGCTGCCGTTGCCGTCGACGATTATCGGGACGTCGGCGAAGTCAATGCCCAGATCCCGCCGCTCCGCCGTGCGAAGCATTACCTCGCCGCCTTTTGTTTTCACCGCTCCGGCCGGAATCTCCAGGGCCGTACGGCGTATCTTCTCGGCTATTCCCTGGATGGTCAGGTTGTAGGCCCGCAAGGTATCGTGAGGTACCTCTACCGCTATCTCCAGGGGCAGCACCCCATCCATCTCCACGTAGGAAATGTTCGGGTTGGTGAGGAGCCTGTCGCGCACCTGCTCGCTCATCTCGTACAGAACCTTCTCGTCCAGATCTCCGTAAATGACAAGCCAGATGGCCTCTCTCTTGATCTCGGGAGACGTGACGATGGGGCGCTCGGCCTCTTGTGGGAAGGTGGTGATCCTGTCGATCTGGTTTTTCACATCGGACAGCACCTTGTTCTTGTCGGCGCCGGTCTCCAGCTCGATGGTGACCATGCCCATCCCTTCCTGGGCCTTTCCTCTAACCTCCTTGACATCGTCCAGGGATCTTACCGTTTCCTCGATGGCGAGAACTATACCCTGCTCCACCTCCTCCGGACTGGCGCCCGGGTAGGGCACGGACACCACTATAATGTCCAGCTCGGTGGTCGGAAAAACCTCCTGTCGGATACGAAACGCCATGATGATACCGCCCACGATGAGCGCGAGCATTATCAGGTTGGCGGCCACGGGATTTTTGGCCATCCACGAAATGGATCCCTTTGCGAGATCTCCCCGGGTCATTTCACAACCTTCGCCACCGGAGGTTCGGCTGTTTTGTCCGGCCCGGCATCATCAGCGTGCCCGTTGGTCTCCAGCTTGATCTCCATGCCCTCCACCGGAGCGGCGATGTGGCTGGTCACCACTTGATCGCCTGCATCGAGACCGGCGCGGATGTACACCTTCTCGCCGGCGACCCACACCACCTCGACCTGCGCGATCTCCAACTTGCCGCCGCGATTGATCCAGACCTTATCCTTGTCGCGCATGGAAAGACGGGAAACCAGGATGACGTTCGTGAGCATGGGGCCCTCGATCTCCACATTTACATATGCGCCGATCAATACGGGAAGGTCGAAGTCGGTTGAGTCTGGATCCGCCTCCATGGAATTGGTGAATTCCACCAGGAGCCGCGCCATCTTGCCCTTCATGTCCAGGTCGCCGAGCAACCTCTTGACCCGGCCTCCTCGCGTGACGGTTTTGCCTTGCGCCACCTTGTGGATCACCGAGGCAGGGGAGCCCTCTTTTGCTCCGTTTATGCCCGGGATCTTGATCCACGGGAGCCGGTCCACCGGTACGGAGACGCGCACCCAGTACGTGTCGCTGTCTATAAAGGTGGCGATCCTGGCCCCTGGCGCAAGCACCTGCCCCTTGTCCACGAACTCCTCGAGTATTGTTCCGTTGAACGGCGCCTTGATCACGGTTCGATTGCGGGACAACCTGGCCTTTTCCAGCCCCGACTTTGCCGATGAAAGAGATGCCTGCGCGGTCTCCAGCTGAATCTCCCGGAGAGCCAGCTTCTTTCCTTCCTCGGTGGGCTGCACCTCGTCCTTGATGAGATCCCATTCTTTTCTTGCAACCTCCCCGCGGGCCTTCTCCGTTGCCAGCTCCATCTCGGCCCTGCGCACACCGGCTTTTTGCTGCTGGAGCATCAGGTTGTAGTCCCTGGGATCAATCCGGAGGATCCGCTCGCCCGACTTGAAGTGACCCCCGGGTATCAGCTTGGGGCTCTGGTAGACTACCTTGCCCCCCACCTCGGGAAAGAGGGTCACGCTCCGGGAGGGCATCACGGTCCCCATGGCTTTGATTGCGACCCGTTCCCCTATTGCCCGCGCCTCTTCCACGGTGACGACCACCGCGTTGTCCGGCGGGGGTTTCTTTTCCGGATCGGTCTTCGCCGACTCCAGCAACTTGAAGATCGCAACCCCGGCGCCGATGATGGCCAGGGCCAACAGGAACTTGAGGAATACTTTCATCTCTCGAGCTTCTTTCTATGGTCGTCCCAGCGATTGATCATCGCGGGAAACTCCTGCCCCATGAACGTGTAGAACTCCTTCATCAACTCGAGGCGCTCCCGCTGCTGCGGCCTGGCTCCCTCGAGGATCTTCAATCCATTGGCGGCGAGGGTTTTCATCTGGAGAATTCCATCGATCTTGCGCCGTATGACCTCGGGCCAGGAGGTGGTGGTGAACTTGAAATAGGTGGCGCGGTGCCCGGAGATGGTGACCCGCTTGATAAAACCCATCTGAGCGAGGAGCCTGGTCACGGTGCTGATGGATCCCTTTGACGCCTTCAGTTTCTCCGCGAGTTGGGCCGAGGTCTGGTGCTCCGGATCGCAGATGAGCAGCCAACCAAGGATCCTTCCCGCCATGCGGCCGAGGCCGAAGTTCTCGAACGCAACACCCATCTCCTCCACGAATTCCATCTCCTTGTGCAAGGTCGGCCCCTTTTTTTTCATTACGCTTCTCCGCTGGTTTTATTTCTACCGCGGGACAATATGCGCGGTTCTGATAGTTCAGTCAAGTCTGAACTTTTAGAAACTTTCCTGATTTTTGGATTCTGGAGGATACAGCTCGACCAGAGTGGCCCCCCAGCTGCCTGAACCGTGGCCGCCCAGCCGGTAGGATTCGACGAAATCGAGCCGGTCCAGGGCCGCGTGCACCATTCTTCGCACCACGCCCACGCCCTTGCCGTGAATTATCCTGACCTGAAGAATTCCGCGATCTCTGCATTCCTCCAGGTAGTCAGGCACCAGGCTTTTCACATCCCGTGGGTGGAAGGAGTGCAGGTCCAGCACTCCGTCGATGGGAACCTCTACGGTTTCGGATTCCAGTTCGCAGTCCGGTTCGTCGTTATTGTGCTCATCGGGGAAAAAGGACATACTTTTACAATGCACGGAACCAGCGATTTATCAACACTCGCCGCAATGATCCTGGTGGTCATGATGACGGGGTTCGGATGCGGGTCCGATACGGTGGTACTCCGCGATGATGCGTCCACCGATTCCGACACGGACTCCGACACGGACTCCGACACGGACTCCGACACGGATTCCGACACGGATTCCGACGGGGGAACCTGCGTTCCGGACTGCGACGGCAAGGAGTGTGGTGACGACGGGTGCGGTTGGCACTGCGGTGTTTGCGATGTTCCACCCGACGACAACTGCCTGGACGGCGGTGTGGTGAATTATCATGAGGACGTGATCGGCACATGCGACGTCTCGACTTGTGTTTATCCGGACGATGATTACACCTGCCCGAGCGGGTCCACGTGTGCCTTCGACAGCCTCTGGGGAATGGACGCCTGCATGGGCCAGCTTCCAAAGGGAGCCTTCGACTTCGCCGACATCACCTCCATCAGGGGCTGGGCGTGCGACCCGGACATATCGTGGGAATCGATCATCGTTCATATTTACTACGACAGTGTGCCCGGCGATTCGAGCCCGATCATCCAGGTGGAACCCGCCGCCAACTCGGCGGAAGCGGCCGTGACCACAGCTTGCAACGGCGGCACCAAACACCGGTTCAACGCAACACCCGACAGCGCCATCCTGACCGCCCTGGGAAGCGGAGATCACATCGTGCGCGTGTACGCCGTCAGCGACAACGGACCCGTCAACTCCGCCGAGCTGGTCAACTCGCCCAAGACGATCACAATTCCGTAGTTTTTTTACTACGAACGTGAATCGAATGCAGCCTTCAGGGCTCGATCGAAGGTCTTGATTTTCTTTACGCGTCGTCGCTCGCACATGGCCAGATGCAGAAGATCTCTTGCTCCCAGCTCCCGCCTTACATCGATCAGGAGTTTCGCGACCAGGACATCGTCCGCAGTAACGTCCCAGATTGTGGGAATGCATGCTTTGATCAGCGTGAACGCCGAGTCCAGTGTGTGACTGCGGTCCACCGAAACGTATGCGTGCATTAACTCCTGCAGGACTTCGGCGGATGTACATAAGGGAGTTGCCGGGTTTTCCATGCTCGATTCAAAAAACTTCCGGGCCTCGGCTTTCAGTGGATGAGATCGTCCCACCGCGTACATGACAACATTGGTATCTACAAAAATCATGTATTGGTGGTTCCGCTGGTCGAAGAAGTTGCGATGATATGTTTTTGTTCGGACCAATCCGGTTCGCTTCCTTCTTCTTGTGCATCGCACTCGCCAAAGAATTGCCTGAGTCCGTCGATGTCGCAAGGAGCGGCTGTCTCGGATTCTTCAAGAGCCAGAAACGCACATTTCTTCAGCCAGGAGCTAAGGGACATGCCGGCATTTTGCGCGGCAGCTCGAAACCTGTGCCTTTCGTGTTCTTCCACAATCACCTGGATTCGACCGCTCATTACACACCTCCATTACACATGTGTAACGTAAATACATACCAACCAATTGTCAATGCTATATTCGCAGATTTTTTCGCTGGTGCGCTCGAGAGCGGCAGAACTACTCGTCCAGGAATCCGGTTTCGAAGAAGGTCGCCTCGAAGCTCCCGGAGATCTGGCCGCCGGGAGATGTGCTCACATTATTCAACGTGACGGTGCCGTCGGTCACCATGCCCAGGACCGTATCCGGATCCAGCTCGACGAAGGCGCCCATGGTGGCGGCCCCGTGGAACGGAACCTCGGTGCCCGCTTTGAAGAGGCCCTCTTCGAACATGATTTGCAGGACGAATAGATCGTCCTCCGGCGTGTGGGCGATGATCAGTACAAGGGGGGGCGGCGCCCCGTCCCAGTCGTCGATCTCGCCCGCCACCGAAAACGCGAAATCGAATTCGATCTGGCCGTCACCCGTCGTGGCATCGAGGGTTGCCGTCAGACCGGGCGCCGGCACCGGGTCGTCGATGGTTCCCCACCTCGTAACGAAGGATCCGCTTATAGAGTACCTCGGGATCTCCTCGCATTCCGGATCTCTTGGGGGCACGGTCCAGTCCGCGCCGCCCGCGTCCAGTTCCGCGAGGATCAGGGATCGTCGCTCGTTGATTACATCCCGCACATCGTCGAGGCAGCCCCCGTGAATGTGTTCCGCCCCCACAAGGTTCTCGATAAAATCGATGGAATCCAGCAACTCCTGCTCATCCCAGATTGCGTCGAGCAGTTCCCGCATACGCTCCATGTAGCACTCCGCGAAATCCGGGATATCGTACAGCCTGTTGGTGATGATCCCTCGGGCCAGCACCGATTGGGGACGGTCCTCGGGAAGGAGCCCCCCGGTGGGGACGAAGGCTGCGTCCGTACCCCAGGGAATGAAGTAGAAAAGATCGTTGGACGGCTCTCGGTAGACATAGAAATTGTTTGGACCGCCCGAGTAGCTGTCCCAGTGGGCGGTCATCACCTCCATGACCCAGTAGTCCACAAAGACATCCATATCGATCACCTGCGCCAGGGATTCGACAAGCGCGCCGTCACCGGCCTCGAGGGCATCCACTACATTCTGAAGATCGGTGAAATCGTTCTCTTCCTTGTTGGTCTTTTTCTCGAACACCTCCACCAGGCCCGGGATGAAGTCCGCCACTTGTCCCTCGTAGAGGTTTCCGGCATTTGAGGTGAAGTGGCGTTCGAGGAAGGGCTTCTTGATGCTCTCCACGTGGGTGTAGATCCCCAGATCCCACCCGTTAACGGTCACGTGGGCGAAGTTGCAACGGGGCGCCGCCAGGCCGGCCTTTGCGAAGAGATCGTAGGCGAGGCACTGTCGCACAAGGGAAGGATCCTGCCGGTTGTTGTTGAGTGTCATACGCGAAAGGCCGGAGTAGTTTTGACCGTCCACGTATTCGTCGAACTTGATCTTCAGGGAAGGCCGCACGGCGCTCAGGGATCCGAAGTATCCCTTTTTGCGAAGGTCCACGTCGGTTAACACCTGTCCGTCTATGGTCACGTCAACGCAAAAATGCAGATAGTCGAAAAGACGCGGCCCGTCCACGCACTCCACGATCTCGGCGAACGAACGCCCGTCCGCGCACAGGGCATCCCAGTCCTCCTCATCGATGGTCACCCGGACGTCCAGGAGCCTGTCTCGCGCGAAGACCGCGTCAGTGGGATCGTATTGACCGGCATCGGCGCCGGCGTCCGAACCGGCGTCCACGTCGGAACCACCGGAATCGCAACCGGGCATCACCAGGAGCGCTGCGAGGGCAAGAATGAACCTCTTCATGGCATGCCTCACTGTCAGCTCGTCGGGAGAAAAACACGGCCGATGAAGAGCCAGGCCGGAAGAACCGTCCCGCCCTCTCCCTCGAAATACTCCGTGATGAACGCCGGACCGCTGTTGCCGGTGGTGTTGTCGGGATCCTCGGGATCCGGGCAGGAGCTCCCCGAGTTGTTGCACCCGTAGTAGCGCAATCCCACCCTCTGCCCGCCGTCCTCAATCCAGTTGACGAAGATGACCGCGTGTCCGGATCCGGTGGAGCGAGACAGATTGACATAGTCTCCCGCCAGTACCTCGTCCCAGTTCTCCTCGTAGATGTTCTCGCCGATACCGACGGTCTCGAATGCATCGGCGGAGCTCGCGTAGGACGCCACTCCAAACCCCTGCCACCACTGGTAGAAATCGCCGATGTCCACCGAGTCCACGGTCAGCACGTCGCCGCCGTATTCGAACAGGGCGGATTCATCGAGGCCGTGATCGTCCAGCCAGAGCCGATAGGCCGCCAGGAAGATCTCGAGTGTGTGACCGGAGCAGAAACAATCGCCACCTCCGTCGAAGAGGAGCTCGTCCCCGTAGTAGCCGTCGTGGATCTGGCCCCACATGTCCCCGCACCAGGGTTCGCCCCAGCAGTACGGGTAGGTTCCGTCTTTCGGGTACATGGTCCAGTCGTTGATCGTGCGAACGGTGTACTCGTTGAACCCGGGCTGCGGCCCGATCAGACAGGAGAGATCCAGCGGAATGAAGCTGATCTGATCCTCGGCCACCTCCTCGCCGTCGGCGTCGTAGCCGATCAAGGAAATGTCCCGCGGGTAGTTGACCTCGGAGAATTCGTAGGTGAGCGTTCCCGAGCCGACCGGAATCGGATCGTCCTGCAGGGGCCACTCGTCGTCGGCGAAGAGAGCCACGGACACGACGCTGCCGCCGCCGTCGAACTCGAAGGTCACCGGGTTGGGCGCCTCCTCCCCCTCGCCCGGATAGATTATGGAAACCCAGGGCGAATCCGCATCCGAGTCAGAATCCCCGTCGGCGCTTCCATCGGGGCAGACCAGCGTCGTGATCGTTTTCTCCGTGGTGCAACTGAGAACGGCCAGAGCCACGCATGCAACTACCTCTATTGAATTGTTTTTCACAGGAAAATGCTCCTTGCGAATGCGCACGTGCTGGAATGATGGTATCATTTTTTTAGCTGTGCATCACGCCGGGTGACACCAAAGTAGGGGTGCGACTTGATATAGTGTTTTTACATAGGGAATCGATTTTATGAAATTCAGTAAATTCTTTCAGATGATGATGTTGTCGATCACTTGCCTGATGTTTGCCTGCAGTGTGAAGCTTCCCGGTTACCTTAATCTGTATGACGGCGGTTCGGATTCGGACTCGGATGGCGATTCTGATTCGGACAGCGATTCTGATTCAGATACGGATACCCACACCGACGTAGACACGGACACCGAGTACGACTGCGACAATCTTCCCACCGGGCCCCTCACGCTAACAACGATCGGGGGCGGGAACATCATCGCCTCCGAGGATCTCGCCTTCGATGCGGAGGGCAACGTCGTGGGCTCCAACGACTCGGCGATCTTCAAATCTACCTACACGGGAACCGTTAGTCCATTCGTGCCCAACATCCACTTCCGGGCCGGCATGCGCATGCTTCCCGACGGAAATCTGATCGTGTGCAACAATTACGCCGGCTCCCTGGTCCGGATAGAGGGGGACGGCTCGGAACACACAATTTTGTCGGGATTGCAGTACCCCAACGGAATCACCATCGGCATGGACGGGTTCATCTACTTCACCGAGCACGACTCGGGGGAGGTCAAGAGAGTCGATCCCTACACCGGGGCTTTCACCGTTCTTCAGAGCGGCATGATCAATCCCAACGGCATCACCTTCAACGAGGACTACACTGTGCTCTACATCGGAGAATTCTACGGCGCAGGCGGGATCTACAAGCTGCCCATCGACGGAGACGGAAACCCGGGCACAATGGAGATGTGGGCTCCCAATATCGGGTCCGGAGGCCTGGACGGCCTGGGCGTGGACATATGCGGCAACGTTTACGTGTGTGATTACGGGTATTCCATCATCTACCGGATCTCATCGGACGGGCAGGATGTGGTTCCCCTGATCAACCCTGGAGGCG